>CAYYRI010000001.1:0-28872 GCA_964474185.1 uncultured Candidatus Saccharibacteria bacterium
TGGGAAGAATTGCGAACAATACCATTAGATGAATTTACTGAAGAGAAGTTGGCAAATATTTTTGAAGATTTGGCCAGAAAATGCAGAATATTATAATAAACGAGAAAGGTGTCAGATTGTCTTTTCTGGCACCTTTTCTAATTTATTTATTCGTTTTATTTATCGAAATAATTTGATTTTTCAAAAATTAGTTAGATATTCGAAGTATTCATTGTGTTTATACTTCTTTCCGTATTCTGAACAAAAAAACCCATCGCTGGGCAATTTTTAAAAAGATTAACTTTAAGTTAAAGTTTATTTCATTGATTTTAGTATTTCTTCTTTTTTGAATTCTTTTTCGAGAAGAAATTTACAGATATTATTAACAACTTCACTTTTAACATTGTTGTGTCTTGGGATGGTAGTCTTTTTCCCATTTTCTATACATTTTGCACAACTATGATTACCGCCTTCGGATATAGAAAGTCCAAATCGTTTGAGGGCACTGATTATTTTATCATATTTTCCTGGGAAGAAAAAACTCACGAAGGTTGGAATTTAACGAGACGCTCCTTGGGTAAAGAGTATAGTAATTGGTTGCCGTGGAAATGTTGCAGAAGCACATTTGTCCCAGGTTTGGATTTTCTTTTTTAATTTCTCGGCTGGGAAATAACGTGGCAAAAAAGAAAAATACTCTACGGGGATATCGAAATAAGTATAAACCGCATCATTAACCATTACAAATAATTCTTCTCCATTCTCGGCCTGTGTAAAACAGCCGGGCAAGCTTAATATCTCCACCCAAAAACCTCCATCTTTAGATTTCCCAATCCTGACCTTAATGGAATGTGGGAGTTGAGATTGATGGTGGACTAGTTTAGTAAAATCAATAGAGGACATAAATATAAAACATTTTATTTACTTAAAACGTTCTTCTTTTTTTACTCTATCGCAAGCAAAAAAGGTAGTCAAGAAGTGGAATGGTAGCATAATCGAGCTTTTAAAAAGTGATTTTTATCTAAACCTTCACCTCCAACTTAAACTTGAGATAATTGTTGGGATACTGTCCCTGCTTTAAAAAACGGGCAAGCCGTAAGAAACATCGGCCTCGACTTCGATAATCTGGGCGTCCAAACCCACTATTTATTTTCGCACTTTATGCAAAATCGGGCTTCGGGATGAACTTTTAATCTCTCTTCGGGAATTTCTTTCCCGCATTTTTCGCAGATTCCATATTTTCCCCTTTGGATTTTTTCCAAAGCCAGATTGATATCTTTCAAACTTGTTTCCAAGTTGTGTTCTATGGGTAAAAGATTGCCGTATTCCGTCACTTCGTCGGCCGCTTTTTCCAAAGCGGCGCTGCCCGATTCTCCCCCGTCAAATTTCGGAAAACGCGTATCCCAATCCCCCTTAACCTTTTCATCTTTTTTCGCAAAGCTTTTAAGCTGCTGTTCGGTCGCCGTCTTTTGTTTTTCCAATCTTTCTTTTAATTCATCAATTAATTTATTATTCACCTCGTTAGAAGTCTGCCGTTATATAACATATAGTTAATTTCAGACAGACTTTTGTTTCTTGATTTCACCCCGTTATTTTAAAACAGAAAAAATTTCTATAATTTTTTCTGCCAAGGACTTCTAACGGGGTTCATCTTTTTTACTGAGTTAATTTATTTAAGACCTTTGTCATGCTTTCTCCGGAAGTCGTCCAGAGGAAGTAATCATCAAGCATGGAATAGCAGATGCCGAAATTGGCTGGCGGGAAAGAAATATAGCGGAAGCTCGTTCCCTTATAGGAAGCCGTCCTGAAGTAAGAAACCGGGGCCATCCCTTGTTTTCCCAAGACCGTGAAAAGCGCTTCCGTGTCTTTTTCCATCGTCGGCTCCCAGGAATTCAACGCGTTAACCAGGCCCGCCTTGTCTTTGATTTCGGCCGCAAAACCCAGCCGGTTTGCGCCTATGCTGGAATAAATGAATAAAGTGAAGTCGTCGTTTAATTTATCCAGGAATCCTTCGGGCGTTTTTACTTGGAATAATTCAAAAAATTCTTTTAATCCTAAAATTTTATTTTCCGTTTTGTTTTCGATTAAAATCCGCACAAAACTGTCGGCATCAAATTTTTTCCCCAAAATATCCGGTAAAGAAGTCGATGCTTCTATCGGAGACGAAATTTCCAATGTTTCGGTGGCGTTTACCGAAATTAAAGATAGGGGGATGACAATTTCCTGCCCTTCGGTAACTTCTTCTCCCGTGGGAGTTATTTCTTCTCCGGGCGTTATCTCTTCCTCCGGAGGATTCTCCGTTTTCCTTATCCCGAAGAACCAATAAAAAAATCCAACGAATAAAAAAAGAACCGACACAGCAATTATTCTTATCAGAACTTTTTGAAAAGGAGAAGGTTTTTTTGGGAATTTCGGAATTAAGCTTTCAACCTTTCCTTTTTCTATTCCCTCCTCTTCTTTTTCGACCCGTCCTGCGGGAAGCTTGCTCGCCTCGGGAATTTTTTCTCCCGGGGTTATCGCGGCAATTCTTTCTCTTTCTTTCTGAGCTTCCGTTTCCCGGAGCCTGGCAACGTCTTTTTGCATTGTGACGATTTCTTCTCTTTTCAGAAATTCCAACCTCTCCTCCGGTTTTTTTTGATTTTCCTCCATTTTTTAGGGTTTGTCTCTCGCCTCTTTTAACGAGAGGTTAATTCTTCCTTGTTCGTCAATTGAAATCACTTTAACGGGAATAATATCCCCGATTTTTACTATGTCTTCCACTTTATTGACTCGATAGTCAGCCAACTGGGAAATGTGAACCAGTCCGTCCTGGCCGGGTAAAATTTCGACGAAAGCGCCGAAATCCAGAATTCTTTGTACTTTGCCCTGGAATATTTCCCCCACTTTTACCTCTCTGGTGATATTTTTTATCCAGTCGGCGGCTTTTATTCCGGCTGTTTCTTTTTCAGCGGTGATGAAGATTCTCCCCGAATCTTCGATGTCGATTGAAACTCCGCACTCTTCGATTATTTCATTGATAATTTTCCCTCCGGGGCCGATCACCTCCCTGATTTTCTCGGGATTAATCTGCAGAATTATGATTCTCGGGGCGTAGGGTGAAAGTTCGGGCCTGGAGCTTGAAATAACCTTTGACATTTCGTCCAGGATCTGAAGCCGGGCCCTTTTTCCCCGGGCAAGGGCTTCTTTTAAAATTTCTTCTCCGATTCCCTCGATTTTTACATCCATCTGGATCGCGGTTATCCCGTCTTTTGTTCCGGCTATCTTGAAATCCATGTCTCCGTGATGATCTTCCGGTCCCTGTATATCGGTTAAAATTTTGTAATTGCCTTTGCCATCCTGCATCAATCCCAGAGCGATTCCGGCCGCCTGTTTCTTTATCGGCACTCCGGCATCCATCAAAGCCAAAATTGAACTGGAAACCGAAGCCATTGAAGTGGAGCCGTTGGATGAAAGAATTTCAGTGACAATTCTCATCGTGTAAGGAAATTCATCAAAACTCGGAATGAGGGGGAACAAAGCTTTTTCCGCCAGCATGCCGTGGCCGATTTCCCGCCTGCCCGGCCCCCTTAAGGGTTTTATCTCTCCGGAAGAATAGGGCGGAAAATTGTAGTGATGCATAAAACGTTTTTTCCCGGTAACTTCCATGCCTTCCAGCAGTTTTACGTCGCTCGGCGCTCCCAAAGTTAAAATCGAAAGAGCATGGGTGATGCCCCGGCAAAATAAACCCGAGCCGTGAGTTCTCGGCAGTAATCCCACCTCAACCTGGATTTTTCTTATTTCATCGATTTTCCTGCCGTCGGGTCTTTTTTCCGAAGCGATCGCGTTTTTATGGACCAATCTGTTGATTTCTTCCTCGAAAATCCGAGCCGCAGCGGAGGATGAAGAAGAGGATTTATTCTCTTCGCCCATACTGGCAGGATATTTCCTCCGGATATGATAAATCAGCTCGTCTTTAAGTTGATTTACATCGTCCATCCTTTCTGCTTTGTCTTTCTGATAAAGGGCATTTTCCAGCCTGTCCCCCAGAAAATCCTTGATTTCTTTTTCCAATTCCGGATCTTGCGGAGGCTCGTTGATTTTAATTTTTTCTTTCCCGACTTTTTCGGCAATTTCTTTTTGGAAATCGATCAGTTTTTTTAAATAAGGCTTGGCCGATTCTATCGCCTCCACGACCACGCTTTCCTCGATTTCATCTCCTTCGAGCTCCATCATACTGATCAAAACATCGTCATTATCTTTGTTCCCTAAAAATCGCGCGGATGGGGAAGACATCCCCGTTACGGCAAAATCCAAATTGCTTTTTTCCCTTTCGGCATAGGTAGGATTCAAGATAAATTTTTCTTCTCCTTTTCCGATTCTCAAAGCGGCTATGGGGCCTGACCAGGGAATGTCGGATATGGAGAGCGCAAGAGAGGCCGCAATCAATCCTATGATATCCGGGTCGTTTTCTCCATCCCAGGAAAGGCAGGTGACAACCACCTGAACTTCTCTTTTTAAATTCTGGGGAAAGCAGGGCCTGATTGCTCTGTCGATGAATCGGGAAGTCAAAATAGCCTCATCCGAAGGCCGACTTTCCCTTCTTAAGTACCTGGAACCTAATATTTTTCCGGCGGCATAAAATCTTTCCTCATAATCAACGGTTAAAGGGAAAAAACCCGCTCCCTCAGATTCGTTTTTAGACATTACCGCCGTAGCCAAAACCAGAGTGTCTCCGTATTGAACCAAAACATTGCCCGACGCTTGTTCGGCCAGATTCCTGATTTCCACTTTAAGTTCTTTTCCTCCGATTTCTAGTTTGAAAGTTTCCTTGATCATTTTTTGAAAAGATATTTCTCCGGGTTATCCTCTAGATTTATGAATTCGTCGGCTCCTTCTTTTATTTTCAACGAAGCCGATTTTCCGAAAGCGATGACTTCTATCCTCTTACCCTGGTTTCTTAAAAATTCGATCAATTGCAGGAAGTCGCCGTCTCCCGAAGCCAGAACAATGGTATCTATACTGGGTGCGATTCTTATGGCATCAACCGTGATGCCGACGTCCCAGTCGGCTTTTTTTAATCCGCCGAAATATTCCTGCAGATCCTTGACCCTCATTTCAATTCCCAATTTAGTCAGGGCTTCAAAAAAGGGTTTTTCCTCGCCGGTTTTTGTCCTGACGACGTAAGCGAATGCCCTAATCAGATTTCTCTGCGATATGCCCAATTTTAAAACGGCTCCGAAATTAACCCGAGCTCCGTATAAATTTTTGGCCGAATGATACAGGTTTTGAACGTCGATTAAGACGGCCACCCTTTGTCCTTCGTGTTTTATCACCATACCCAGTATATCAACCCCGTAGCGAACTTTAGTTCGCAACAGGGTTCTTACTTTGATTATATTATTGTGCCCAGCATCTATCTTTGTGTTTTGAAAAACCATTTACTAATCCGCCTTGGGTGGATTAGTACGGGGTTGTATTACTGGGCATAAAATTACTTCTTTAATCCTCCGATTTTTTTCACGATACTGTTGTATCTTTTGGTGCTCTCTTTTTTCAGATAATTCAGGAGAGACTTTCTTTTCGAAACCATTTTCAGAAGTCCCCTCTTTGAATGGAGGTCTTTGGAGTGCTTTTTCAAATGCAAAAGCAGCCGCTTTATCTCTTCGGTAAGCAAAGCAATCTGGACTTCCGGAGAACCGGTATCGACATCGTGAATCTTGTAATCCTTTATTAAATTTTCTTTTTGTTCAGGTGTAAGCATATTTTTTTAATTTTTACTTTTTATGCCCTTCGACAATGCTCAGGGTACTTTGCCTCGCTGGCTCGCTTTTTTGCTTGCACTGAGCGAGCGGAGCGAGTCGAAGTGTGCCCCCACCAGGACTCGAACCTGGAGTCAACTGCTTAAGAGGCAGCTGCTTTACCAGTTAAGCTATGAGGGCAGTTTCTATTGGATCGGACATTTCCCCGTGAATTCCCACCAATTTCCCAGACCCGTCCACTCTTGAATGCCCATGAAACCAAGGAGGGTGTTCAGAAGAATCCAAGCTATAAAAATAATCACTATGCCGATAATCGCCGCCGTAATCACTGATTTTGCCCGGTTCAAACTTTGGGGATTAATGCCGGCGGTTAAAAGATATAATCCGCCGATGATCAGCATTAGACCGCCGATTACGGGAGTGAGACAGGTCAGAATGAAATTAATGATATTGGTGATAAGGACAAAAATATGGCAGAATTGGCAAGCTGGCTGTTCCTGTCCTCCGCAGGGGACAATCGGTCCGCCGCAGTCCGCCAGAACCTGATTAGCCGGAAATAAAAAAAATCCGATTAGAATTCCTGACAATATTAAATTTGGAAATTGGAATCTGGAAGCGAAGAGCGTTTGCTTTTCTTTATTTCGTTGCGACTCGATAATTGAAAATTTCATATACTGAGCTTCCATTTATTATTTATGGAAGCGAAGTCGAAGAAGAGGAGAAAATCCTCTTCGCCTGCTGTGCCCCCGGAAGGAGTCGCCCCGCACCAGAACAAGTTCGGTACGGGGTCTTCGGTCGCCGAAGGCGACCTCGAAACCCTTATGCCCTCGCCAGGACTCGAACCCGGACCTCGGGGTCCGAAGCCCCGCATGATATCCGTTTCACCACGAGGGCGATTAATATTTATTCTATCATAAAGATTGAAAAAGACAAGTTTTTGAGATAAGATGAACCCAGCAAAAGAAAAATGCTTATTCCCAAGGAGGTAAAATTTTTAATTGGAGAATTGAAAAAGAAGGGCTTTGAAGCGTATGTCGTCGGCGGTTGCGTCAGGGATTTTTTGAGAGGAGTTTCTCCAAAAGACTGGGATGTAGCCACCTCGGCCCGACCCGAGGAAATCCAAAAAATTTTTCCTAAGAGTTTTTACGAAAACAGATTTTTGACCGTAACCGTGCAGACGGGAAGCAAGAGCCCCGAATCAAAAGAAATTGAAATAACAACTTACAGGTCGGAAGCAAGATATACCGACAAGCGCCATCCTGACGAAATAAAATTCGCCGAAACCCTGGAAGAAGATTTGGGAAGAAGGGATTTCACGATAAATGCCATGGCCATCGACTTGGCTAAGCCAAGTTTCAAAACAAGTTTCAAAATCATCGATCCTTTTAACGGTCAACAGGATCTGAAGAATAAAATGATTCGGGCTGTTGGCAATGCCCAAGACCGGTTCGCCGAGGACGCTTTGAGGATGATGAGAGCGGTCAGGTTTGCCGCAACTTTGGACTCATCCGTCAGCTGGCGGATAGAAGAAAAAACGCAGGAAGCGATCAAAAATAATTCTTTCTTATTGAAGGCGATTTCCCAGGAAAGAGTCAGAGACGAATTGATGAAAATTATTATGACAGAGAGAGCGATGGAGGGTATAGAACTTTTAAGGCAGCTTAACTTGCTAAAATATATTATTCCGGAATTGGAGGAAGGTTACGGCACCAGCCAGAATAAGCATCATATATATGAATGCTACGAGCATTATTTAAGGTCCTTTGATTACGCAGTAAAACATAATTTTAATAAGTATGTCAGACTGGCCGCTTTGTTCCATGACATCGGCAAGCCCCGGGCAAAACGGGGAGAAGGCAAGGACGCGACCTTTTACGGCCACGAGATAATCGGAGCCAGAATGACAGCCCAAATTCTGGGCAGATTAAAATTCCCCAAAAAAGAAATTGAAAAAATAGTGAGATTGGTCAGATACCATCTTTTTTACTATAATGTCGGAGAAGTTTCGGAGAGTTCGGTGAGGAGATTGGTTCTTAAGGTGGGTCCCGAAGACATGGAAGAATTGTTGCAGCTGAGAATGTCAGACAGAGTGGGCTCGGGAGTTCCCAAAGCCGAACCTTACAAATTAAGGCATTTGAAATACGTGATTGAAAAAGTCGCCCAGGATCCGATTTCGGCAAAAATGCTCAAGACTTCGGGCGATACGATAATGAAAATTTTGAAAATCAAACCGGGGCCCAGAATAGGGCAAATTCTGGACGTTTTATTGGGTCTGGTTTTGCAAGATCCGAAGAAAAACAAAAAAGAATTTCTGGAAAAGGAAATTAGAAGATTGGGAAAATTATCCGATAAAGAATTGAGGGCTTTGACCCAGAAGGCCCGGAAAGAGCGGGAAGAAATAACAATGAAAAGGGACGAAATGACGAAAAAGAAATACTGGGTGACGTAGTTCGGTTATCACTTTTCCAAAGAAACACAATAATTTTCCCCAGCGTGGAAAATTTTGTTCGGCTCTCGGCCTCGCTCTTCCCGCTTTAGCGGGAAACCGTGCCCGTTCGGCCTCCGAGACGTTCTTTGAGAAAAGGATAACCTCACTTTACTGAAAAATTTTTACCTCGCTTGAATTTGATTATTTAGAAATTAAGATTTAGAAATTATTATACGGGGCATAGTATACCGGTAGTACGCACGCTTCGGGTGCGTGAAGATTGGGTTCAATTCCCAATGCCCCGACATGGGCCTGTAGTAAAACGGCATTACGCGGCATTCGCATTGCCGAGGTCCGGGTTCAATTCCCGGCAGGTCCACCATGAATTCAATGCCTTTTCTCTGGATAATTTTTAGTTATTTTTTAGGGTCTATTCCCTTCGGTTATTTAATCGGCCGTTTATCGGGAAAAAATGTTTTAGAAGTTGGCTGGAGAAAAACTTCGGGCAGCAATGTTTTTAAAAACGTAGGAAAATGGCAGGGAGTTTTGACTGCAATTTTAGATGTTTCCAAAGGATATGCGGCAGTTTACGGAGCCAGGACGCTGGGCCTATCTTCGGAAGTTCAGGTTCTTTCCGGGGTGGCGGCGGTTACGGGCCATAATTGGTCTCTGTTTTTGAAATTTGCCGGAGGGCGGGGCATCGGCACCTTTGCCGGCGCCTTTTTGGCTTTGTCTCCCCAAATTCTTCTCTTTTCCATCATCCCCCTTATTATTTTAGCCATTGTTTGGAATGCCGCAATCGGGACCATTTTATTTTTATTCACTGCAATTTTCCTTTCCCGGTATCTTAATCAATTTGGGACGGCGGGAGTTTTTACAACTTTGTCCTTAGTCCCCATTTTCATTAAAAGATTAAGCCCGATCGAAGAAATCAAAGAATCTCAGAGAAAAGCGCAATTATTAAGAAATCGTCTTATTTTTGACGATGACGTGGCTTTGTTGGAGTTGAGAATCAAAAGAATTTTCCAAAAAACAAAAGGCAGCCACGGTTTATTTATGAAAATAATGAAACCCGTTACCGCTCCTTTCTGGCTGCCCCCGAAAGTCGGCTGGCAGGTGGCGAAATTCGGGGTAAAGATGGCTAAAAAACCGATAGGCAAATTTATTTTGAAACCTCAGGAAAAAGTCGTTAACGAAATTAAAACAGAGGACTTTAAAAAAATGATGGTCGCCGCCGCCAAAAAAATCGTTGTGCATCAGGAGGAAATCAACAAAATAAACGTTTTCCCCGTGGCGGACAAAGATACTGGTTATAATTTGGCGGCTACTTTATTGGGGATTGAGGGAACAATCTCCCAAAGAAATTACCAAACCCTTAGAGAGTTGACCAAAGACATCAAAGAGGCGGCGATGATTAACGCCAGGGGAAACGCCGGAATGATTTACACGGGTTATCTGATTGAAGTTCTGGACAGAGTGAAACATTTGGAAACGATAGATGCCTTTCATTTGGCTCTGGCGATGCGAAGAGGGATAAAAGCGGCAAGATCCTCCATTGCGGAACCCGTGGAAGGAACGATTTTGGACACGGTAAAAGCCGCCGGAGAAAGAGCTTATGAAGTCGCCAAATTTAAAGATCCCGCCCTCGGCAAACAGGAAAAAAACATAATTAAAATGCTGGAGGAAGCTCAGAAGAGCTCGGATATCGCCCTTAAAGAAACGAAAGAGAAATTACAAGTTTTGAAGGAAAACGACGTGGTTGATGCCGGGGCCCTGGGTTTCGTCAAAATCTTAGAGGCCTGGGTTGAAAGCCTGAAGGGAGTTGAAGTAGCCAGCCCCATTTTTTCGCCGGAAACAGAAGAGAAGCTAAAATACAGAGTCGAAGAGGATAAATCCTCTTCTTCACCCTTCGCTGCGGCTCGGGTATACGAAGTGGTGCTGAGTTTCAGAAAAAATAAAGAAATCAGCGCAGAAGATTTAAAAAATGAATTATCTTCTTTGGGCGACAGTTTGGAGATTCTGGAACTGGAAGACAAAATCAAACTTCATATTCATACGAACGAGCCGGAGCTTGTTCGAGAAAAATTCAGGCACTTGCCGGAGTTTGAATCAAGGGTCGAAGAGCTTTTATGCTCTTCTTCACCCTTCGCTGCGGCTCGGGCGATTGAAGACATGGAACATCCGGGCTTGGCAGGCGATGAATCTAAAGATTCATCTTCACCTACCCGAGCGCAGCGAAGGGTGGAAAAGAACAGAATGTTCTTTGATTCGCCTCGCCGCGCGCTCGGCTTGGTGGTTGATGAAGTTGCCGATTTACCGAAAGAATTTTTAGAAAAATATAATATTGAAGAAGTGCCTTTTACGACCAGGTTTCCGGACGGAGAATTCATCACTTCAAAAGAAGATATTTATCAGAAAATGAAAGAAGCTTTGGCAACCGGGCGCCATTTGCCCACTACTGCCGCCCCTTCGTTCAAAAATTTCCTTTCGGTTTATCAAAACGCTCTGAAAAATTTTGAAAAAATTTTGGTGATCACCATTTCTTCGAAGCTTTCCGGCGCTTACAGTTCGGCCAGAATCGCCCGTTCCGTTTTCAAAAAACCGGAAAAGCTTGATATCTTCGTTTTCGACTGTTTTACCGCCGAAGTCGGCGAAGGTCTGGCCGCGATAAAAACGCAGGAATTGATTTCCCAGGGCAAAACGACCGAAGAGATTGTGGAAAAACTGAAAGAATTTTGTCCAAAGATTACTTTATTGGCCTGCATAGACGATTTTAAATACGTAGTCAGGGGAGGAAGAGTCAGATTGCCAAAAATATTCATTGGACCTACCTCGTTCATCCAGAAATTGGGAATCAGGTTTTTGGTGGGTTTGAAAAACGGAAAGGTCAAATTCTTCGGGGCGAGTTTGGGGAAAGACAAGGCGAGAATCCTGGCCGAAGAGATTGATCTGCAAAGACGAGGCGGAGCTATCCAGGTGGCCATAGCCCACGCCGATAATTTGAAAGAAGCCCAGAAACTTAAAACCGAACTGGAAAAAAGGCCCCAAATAAAAGTTTTATACATTTCTTCGGTATCGCCGGTGGTGGCAACCCATACGGGGCCCGGGGCGCTTCTCGCGGCCTTTCATCCGATTGACAAATAAGTTTTTTTTGTTAGAATTAAATCAGTCCGTGAAAATTGCGGACACTTTTATTAACAAATAACAACCCATATCGGAGATGGGTCGGAAGAACCCTCTGGTTCTTCCGTATAGGAAAACAGCCGGGCTTTGCCCGCGTTAGAAACCGAGGGTTTCTAAAGAGCGAGCGTAAGCGAGCGACTAAACTTTGTAATACCTATGGACATAAAAAATTTTGCATCGGCCATCGCCCAAATTGCCGAAGAAAAAGGCATTTCAGCGGAAAAGGTTTTGGAAACCATTGAGATGGCCATCGCCGCCGCTTACAAAAAGGATTACGGCAAAAAAGGCCAAATAATCAAAGCCAAGCTTGATTCGGAATCTGGCGATGTTAAGTTTTGGCAGGTGAAATTGGCGGTTGCAAAATCAATGATTTATTCCGAAGAAGAATTGAAAAAGCTCGCGGAGAAAGCCGCAATTTCTCAAAGGCCAGTTTCCGTCGAGAATGAATTCTCGGAAGAAGAAATCAAAGGCGAAAAGAAAGTTCGTTTTAACCCCGAGAAGCATATTATGCTCGAGGACGCAAAAAAGATAAAACCGAAAATAAAAGCGGGCGAAGAGTTTGAAACGCCTTTGGAACCTCAGAAAGATTACGGAAGAATTGCCGCCCAGACGGCAAAACAAGTAATTCTCCAGCGAATCAGGGAAGCGGAAAAAGAAAGCATATTCTCTGAATATAAATCCAAGGAAGGAGAAATAATTTCCGGTATCGTCCAGAGGATCGAGGGCAGAAACGTCTTTTTGGACATAGGCAAGACATTGGGCGTTTTGCCGAGAGAAGAGCAGGTTATGGGAGAATTTTACCGCCCCGGCCAGCGGCTTAAAGCATACGTTTTGAAAGTTGATGAAACCCCTAAGGGCCCAATAATTTTTTTATCAAGAGCTTATCCAAAATTGATTTCAAAGCTTTTTGAATTAGAGGTGCCTGAAATTTCTTCCGGCCAGGTCCAGATAAAATCAATTGCCAGAGAGGCTGGTTCGAGGTCGAAAATTGCGGTGGCGACCGAAGCGGATGGAGTAGATCCGATAGGAAGCTGTTTTCCGGGCAGAACTTTAATTCTAATGGAGGATTTCAGTTATAAACCCATTGTTCAACTATCAAAAGGAGAAGTAGTTTTCACTCATTTAGGGAACCGAGAAATAATCTCAAAAACTTTTAAAAGGATATGGAATGGAACTACTTTAAAATTTGAAGTTTTTGGAATTCACCAGAATTTAGAAGTTACTAAAGAACATCCGTTGCTTTTTACCCTTGGCTACGACCAAAAAAAAGAATTTAAAGAAGCTTCGAGAATTAAAAAAGGCTATTTAGCAATCCCTACTTTAGAAAATGTAGTATTTGATAAAACTATTTATCATTTCGAAAAAGAAAAAGATTTTTTATGGGTTTTGGGAATATATTTAGCTGAGGGTTCTTTGGATCGCGCGGAGGTTAATTTCACCCTCTCTAAACAAGAAAAAGATAAAGCATTAAAGATAAAAGATATAATGGAAAAATATGGGGGCAAGGTTTATATTAGAGAATCTAACTGTCGCCCTTCAGTTTTAGATATTAAATTATTTGGAGAATATTGGAGAAAAATATTCAAAGAATTGGGCGGAGAGTATTGCGATAGAAAAAAAATAAATTCAAGATTAATGTTTTTAAGCCCAAAATTACAACTCGAAATTTTCAAAGGGTGGAAAGATGGAGATGGTTATTTTGATAAGAAAAGAAACCGAACTATAATAGTTACAACCTCAGAGAATCTTCTATGGCAGATGTATCATATTTTACTTAGAAATAAAATTAGAGCCAATATGCAAAAACGAAAAGACCGAGAGGGTCGAAAAGATGCTTATCAATTGGAAATCGCCAATAATAAGACGAGAGATTATCGGGGATTTTTTCGAGGTGATTATTATTTTTCACGCATCAGAAAAATAGAAAGAGGACCTTGTTCTTCGGGCCGCCAGGTTTACAACCTTGAGGTAGGGGATGATAATTCCTATATAGCTTACTCAGTGGCAGCACATAATTGTGTCGGCCAAAAAGGAACGAGAGTAATGGCCGTGATAAACGAACTGGGCGGAGAAAAAATCGATATTATCGAATATTCGCCAGAACCCGAAAGGTATATTGCCAACGCCTTATCCCCCGCCAAAGTTTTAGAAGTAAAAATTCTGCCGAAAAATAAAGCCCAGGCCGTTGTTCCCGAAGACCAATTGTCTTTGGCCATCGGCAAAGACGGCCAAAACGTCAGATTAGCGGCGAAATTAACGGGCTGGAAAATAGACGTTAAGGGTCCGGAAGAGGAAAAAAAACAAGAAGTCGAAGAAACAAAAAAAATAAAAAAACCAAGAAAAAAACCCAAAAATAAAATATGATTTTTATTCCAATCATCGCTTCAATAGTTTCTTTAATTTTTGCTTATTTTTTAATTCAGGAAGTGAACAAATCTTCGGCGGGAACGGGGAAAATGATTGAGATAGCCCAGGCCATAAAAGAGGGAGCCGTGGCTTTTCTAAAAAGACAATACAGAACCATCGGCATCGTGGCCGTAATTTTATTTTTTATTCTTTTTGCAACCTTGGGGATAAAATCCGCCTTAGGTTTTTTAATCGGAGCCCTGGCTTCCGCCCTTTCCGGTTTTATCGGAATGATGGTTTCGACTAAAGCCAATGTCAGGGTGGCGGAAATTGCGAAACTTGGGTTAAAACGGGCTCTTAATTTGTCTTTTAAGGGAGGTTCCGTAACCGGATTTTTAGTGGTAGGGTTGGGACTCTTTTCGGTTTCCGTGTTTTATCTTTTAACCCAGGATTTGAAAGCTTTAATTGCTTTGGGTTTCGGAGGCAGTTTAATTTCAGTTTTCGCGAGACTGGGCGGGGGAATTTACACTAAGGCCGCCGATGTCGGGGCCGACTTGGTCGGCAAAGTAGAAAAAGGAATTCCCGAAGACGACCCGAGGAATCCGGCGGTCATCGCCGACCAAGTCGGAGACAACGTCGGTGATTGCGCCGGCATGGCAGCCGATCTTTTCGAGACTTACGTAGTAACGATAATAGCGGCAATGGTTTTGGGAGGACTTATTTTTCCCAATTTGCCCGAAGCCATATTTTTGCCCTTAATTTTAGGTTCGATCGGCATTTTAGCTTCGATTATTTCAACTTTTTTCGTCAGGCTTCCGAAAAATCAATCGGTTATTTCCGCTCTTTACAAAGGGCTTTTGGGAGCCGGAATTTTATCGGCCATCGGGTTTTTGCCCGTGATTTTGCAAGTGAGCAAGGATTTCAAAATGTCGCCCCTGAGTCTTTATTTACCGGCGCTAATCGGTCTTTTGATTGCCGCCGGCATGTTTTTAATTACGGAATTTTTTACTTCCAAAAAATACTCTCCGGTTCAATCCATTGCGAAGGCTTCCCAGTCGGGCCACGGCACCAACATAATTGCCGGTTTGGCCGTTGGGATGAAATCGACAATCCTGCCGGTTATTTTAATTTCAGCGGGAATTTTAATCAGCTTTTCTAGCGGAGGATTGTACGGTTTGGCGCTTTCGGCTTTGGCGATGCTTTCTTTAAGCGGCCTGATCATCGCGTTGGATTCTTACGGTCCTATAACCGACAATGCCGCCGGTATTTCTGAGATGGCGGGCCTTCCGGAAGAAACAAGGGCCATAACCGATGCTTTGGATTCCATCGGCAATACGACTAAGGCGGTGACCAAAGGCTACGCGATAGCTTCGGCGGGATTGGCCGCCCTGGTTTTATTTTCCGCTTTTAATCAGGAGTTGTCGGATTACGGCGCAAAAGTAAAATTTATGCTGGACGATCCGAGGCTTCTAGTCGGGCTTTTTGCCGGCGGAGTCGTCGCTTATTATTTCGTGGCCCTGGCCATGGAATCGGTAGGGAAAGCCGCGGGAAAGGTGGTTGAAGAAGTGAGGAGACAATTTAAGGAAATTCCGGGGCTTATGGCTGGTTTGGCCAAACCGGATTATTCCAAATGCGTTGATATTGTAACGAAATCCGCTTTAAGGGAAATGATAGTCCCCGCCTTATTGCCGGTTGTTTTTCCGATTTTAATCGGCAAAATCTTGGGGCCGGAAGCTTTGGGCGGTCTTTTAATAGGTTCAATCATCGTGGGAATATTCTTAGCCATACAAATGACTTCCGGGGGAGCCGCTTGGGATAATGCAAAAAAATATATTGAAGAAGGAAACTTGGGAGGCAAGGGTTCTTTCGCCCATCAGTCAGCCGTTACCGGCGACACAGTGGGAGACCCTTATAAAGATACGGCAGGGCCCGCCATAAACCCCATGATAAAAATACTCAACATCGTAGCTCTTCTGATAGTTTCTTTCCTGGTGTAATCAAAATTTCGCCCACAAAACGATCGTGACATTCGGGCTTGGCCACATCGTGAAAAAACCGAGTATCTGTTCCCAGGACATATTTCACCTCCTCTCAAAAGAACAATGATTTATTTTTGTACGGTTTCGCCGGAAAAGTCAAAATTTGATTTTCAGAAAATTTGATATATAATTATTCTATGAACTTGATTCCGACGGTTATAGAAAAATCGCAATATGGAGAAAGGGCATATGATATTTATTCTCGTCTTTTGAAAGACAGGATTATATTTTTGGCCGGTCCCATCACGGACATTGTGGCAAACTCGATCATTGCCCAGATGCTTTTTTTGGCGTCGAAAGACCCGAATAAAGGCATCCAGATTTACATTAATACTCCGGGCGGGTCGGTTACGGCGGGCATGGCGATTTATGATACGATGCAGTATGTAAAACCGGACATTTCCACGGTTTGCATAGGTCTTGCGGCCTCTATGGGCGCTACTTTGCTGGCGGCGGGAAAGGAAGGAAAACGTTTTGCCCTGCCCAACTCCCAGATTTTGCTCCATCAGGTAGCCGGGGGCGTGACGGGAGCCGCGGTAGAAATCGAAATCACGGCGAAACAGATTGTTAAGATAAAAGAAAAATTAAACAAGATTTTAGCCAAACATACCGGCCAGCCTTTGGAAAAAATTGAGAGAGATACCGACAGAGATTTCTATCTTTCCGCCGAAGAAGCGAAAGAGTACGGACTAATCGACGTGGTGATTAAGCCGAAATCTTGATAAATGAAAAAGTTTTGGAATTCAAAAAAGTTTTGGCTGATTTTTGCCCTAATTGGAATAGGGCTTTTTATTTGGTTTTTCTGGCCTTCCGCCAAAATTCGATGGGGAGTTCCCGAAGAAATTAAAAATTCCGCCGGAACTCAGACAGAAATTAACAAATCGGTTTCTTCCGTCTATCGATACGATTTCCAAAAACAAGAGTATCTTTCCGACGAAGGACAAAGCTGGCAAAACTCGGACCTTGTTCGTTTTATTTACGATTTGGCTCCCGCAGGTTCAACATTAGAAAAATGTTATTATTTTCTTTATGACAATTTGAAAAAAGAAATGACGGGAGGGGGCCAGAGAAAATGCAATTCAAATCTGACAATTACGGTCGGAGAAAATAAAAATTGCTCCTCGCAGAGCGAAAACGCCTGCACTTTATACGCATATGCGGTGGATAATTCAGGAATTCAGGGCGAGATGGCAACGGTCACTTATCACATTGATTGGGAATCTCCCAAAGTAGGAAAAGTTTCCAAGCAGGATGGCATCTTCCGGGCCGAAGTTTCGGATAATATTAAAGTGGGATATTGCTGGCTTTATCTTAATAATAAAAATGTGGGGTCAATGAAAATAGAAAATAGTTTGACTGTTTTAGAATATCTTGTCTCCGATAAAGAATCCTATGCCGCTTTTATAAGATGCGCCGACCAATATGATTCGGGAAGAGCGGGATATCTTAACTTAGCTTTCGGAGAGTCAGCCGAGTTTATGATTCCGGTAAACCATCCTCCCCAGATTTCTTTCTGCAGGGTTTCTCCTACTCAAGGGGGTATCCAGACTGATTTTCAATTCAGCGCGGCGGTCTCGGATTCTGACGGAGACAGTCTTTCTTATAATTGGGATTTTGGAGACGGGAAAAGCTCCGACGAAGAAAATCCCATTCATCAATATTTTTCTCCCGGAACTTACACGCCAAAAATCACTGTTTCCGACGGAAAAGGAGAAGAGGTTAGCTGCTCCACCGCTTGGGCGGTTGTCTCTAAAGAATAACTTGTGATATTATTAATTAATGGTTAAAAAATTTTTAAAGATTTCTCTATTTGCCGGAATTTTGGGTTTTTTCATTTTTGGAGCAGGTTTTTCTTTTGCCGTAAGTGCGCCGACCGGTCTGACTCCCTGCGGCGGAGAGCAGCCCTTAGCTGTTATGCTTGATTGGGACGATGCGGCAGTCCATCATTATGAATTGTATTACAAGAAAACGGATGAAACCAACTGGCAAGACAGGTATCCTTCGATATCTCAATATCAGGTAACGGGTTTGTCGCCCGGCCAGAATTACGAATGGTATGTGGTAAGCTGCGGCAATGCCGAATGCAGCGACAAGGCCCAGAGCGGAGCCTGTTCTTTTATCACTCAGCAATTGGCTCCTCCGCCCGGCGATGGCAACGGCGGCAACGGCGGCGATAACAGTCCCGTAGATTTGACTAATCCCTTGCAAGCCAAAACTTTACAGGAAGCGATTGACGCTTTTGTTAAATTCCTTTTTTATCTTGCGATGGCAGTGGCTCCGATTTTAATAGTTTACGCGGGTTTCTTGATTCTTACGGCCGGCGGCGACGCGACAAAAATAAAAAAAGCAAGACAAATAATTTTGTGGACCTTGATAGCGGTGGCTATCATTCTATTTGCTAAAGGTTTTCCCGCTCTGATAAAAGGGGCTTTGGGAGGATAGTTTCTAAAATTTCTAATTTCTAAATCCTAATTTCTAAACTACCCGTCCCTGAGGGCGATAGTCGAAGAGAACCTAGTTCTCTTCTTTTGCCTCGCTTTGCTCGGCGTTTGACGTTTTTTAAAAATTTTGCTAAAATGTAATTGTCCTTATGATTAACCAATTTACGAACCCCGTTAGAAGTTTGTCTTTACGCGATAAAGATAGCCAATTTCAGACGATCCTATTAAATTTCATTGATAGGTTTGTTTGTTCAGCGCAGAAAAATTTTATTGAAATTTTTCTGTCCAAGACTTCTAACGGGGCAAGCTTAAACCATGAATCAAATTATCCTACTAATAATAGGCATTATTGTATTGGCGGCGGGATCATTTTTGGGTTACTACGCCAGGCAATCGATTGCCCAAAAACAAGCCGGAACCTTAGAGGCCAAACTTCAGAAAAAAGTCTTAAAAGCGAAACAGGATTCTGACGTAATCCTGGCCGAAGCCAAACAAAAAGCTCAAGAATTTTTAGAATCAACTAAGAGGGCGGTAGAAAACAGGCGCGAAGAGGTTTACAAAACCGAGCAGCTTTTGCTGAGGAGAGAAAACATTTTAGACCAGAAACTTTCCAATTTTGAAAGAACTCAGAGAGAATTCGAGGCCAAAGTGGAAAGATTAAGGGCGATAAAGGAAAGTCTGGAAGGTTTAAGGCAGGAAGCCATAACAAATTTAGAAAAGATTGCCAAACTTCCGCGGGAAGAAGCAAAAAAAGAACTTCTTCTGAACCTGGAGAAAGAATATCAACAGGAGATTTTAGAAAAACTCAGGGGACTGGAAAAAGAAGGGTGGGAAAAATACGAAAACAGGGCCAAAGAGTTGCTGGCAACGGCTATCCAAAAATTCGGTTTGAGCCAGGCCCAGGAAATCACAACCACCTCTTTGAATTTGCCCTCGGAAGACATTAAAGGCAAGATAATCGGAAAAGAGGGAAGAAACATCAGAACCTTGGAAAAATTAACCGGAGTGGAAATAATCGTAGACGAGACTCCGGAATCGGTAGTCATTTCCGGGTTTGATCCCGTCCGCCGGCAAATTGCGAAAGTCGCTCTTGAAAAATTAATCCAGGACGGAAGAATACAGCCCGCCAGAATCGAGGAACAAGTTCAAATAGCCGAAAAAGAAATAGTGAAACAAATCAAGGATGCGGGAGAGACGGCAGTTTACGACGTGGGGCTTATCGGCCTTGAACCCAAATTGGTTCAGTTGTTGGGAAGATTGAAATTCAGAACGAGTTTCGGCCAAAACGTTTTGCTCCATTCGATTGAAGTGGCTCATCTGGCTTCAGCTTTGGCCTCGGAAATCGGGGCGGATCCTTTAATCTGTAAAAAAGCAGGCCTTCTCCATGATATCGGCAAAGCGGTTGATCACCAGGTTGAGGGTTCTCATGTCGATATTGGAATCAAGATTTTGGAGAAATTCGGAGTGGAAAAAGAAGTGATATCCGCCATGAAATCGCATCATGAGGAATATCCGGCCGAAACCATTGAGGCGACCTTGGTGCAGACGGCGGATCAAATTTCGGGAGCCAGGCCCGGAGCGAGAAAAGACACTCTGGAAAATTATCTGAAAAGGCTGGGAGAATTGGAGAGCATCGCTTTGCGATTCCCGGGAGTGGAAAAGGCCTGGGCTTTGCAGGCAGGCAGGGAAATAAGGGTTTTTGTAAAACCCGAGACGATTGACGACTTATCGGCCAGAAATTTAGCCAAATCCATTGCTAACAGTATTCAGGAAGAATTGAAATACCCGGGAGAAATCAAGGTTAACGTGATCAGGGAATTAAGGGTGACGGAATACGCTAAGTAAAAATTTCTAATTACTAATGTTTAATCGAAACCCCGCCAGAATATATTCTGGCGGGGTTTGCGTTGGAGCGGGATATGGGAATCGAACCCATCTTTTCACCTTGGAAGGGTGACGTTGAGCCGCTCAACTAATCCCGCATCGGGGCACTGGGATTCGAACCCAGACTAAATCCTCCCACCCCAGTACTAAAAATTAACTTTCGGGGTATCCAGATTTGAACTGGAACTAAATCCTCCCAAAGGACTCGTGCTACCATTACACCATACCCCGTTAATTTTAGTACGGGGCAAGAAGGACTCGCCTGCCCCGTAGTGAGCTTCGCTCTACTACCGGGGTGCTACCGTTGCACTATGCCCCGTTCGCGCTTATTTTAATAAAAATTACACTTTTGGTCAATATTTTAAGCGAAGAGGATAAATCCTCTTCTTTACCTTTCGTTGCGGCTCGGGTGTATGATATACTAAATCAATGAATTCCATTCATTTCATTTCTCACTAATGTTCAAAAATCAATGAATCTTAAAGGATTTTGCGAACAATTGAATGTTTCCTCCCAATGTCGGAAATACGGTTTGTCTCTCTGGCAGTGTCCTCAGTTTCTTTTTTTAGTGATGGGATTGATTATCATTGGTTCCAGCCTGACCGTCTATGCCATCGGAAACAGATTTATTGAAGACCCTACATTGGTGGCCTTGCTCGTGCTTTTTATTTCCGCCATTTTGTTTGTTGTCGCCACTATTATTACCCGGAGTTTCGAAAGACTGGCGGAAGCCAGCCGCATGAAATCGGAATTCGTCAGCGTTGTTTCCCATCAGCTTCGTTCCCCTCTTTCCAATTTAAAATGGGTTATTGAATTTTTGATGTCGGGGAGGGTCGGTTCGGTCACCGAGAAACAGTTGGAATATTTCAAAATATTAAAGGAAAACGGCGACAGGATGACAGAATTGGTTTCGGATTTGCTGATCGTTTCCCGAATCGAACAGGGAAGATTGCCGCTGAAAAAAGAAAAAATCTCCCTGGATGATCTGGTCGGAGAAGTAATCAGAGAGATGGAAATTTTCGCCCGGGCCTCAAACGTAGAAATAGATTCAAAATCGGAAAAAAATCTGCCCCCAATTGTTACCGACTATTTCCAATTGAAATTGGTGATTGTGAATCTTTTGGACAACGCCATCCGCTACGTCAAAGGAAAAGGAAGGGTGGAAATAATATTGGAAAAAAAGAATAAAAATTTGCATTTTGAAGTTAAGGACAACGGAGTCGGCATCCCCCAGGATGATAAAAAATATATTTTTCAGAAGTTTTTCCGGTCGGGGAACGTTCTGCGGCATCAAACCAAAGGCTCGGGATTGGGTTTGTATATCGCCAAATCAATTGTCGAAAAATTAGGAGGGAAAATCGGATTTTCAAGCCGGGAAAGCGTTGGGTCGACTTTCTGGTTTAATCTGCCAGTTAAACAATAAGAAATTATATATGAAAACAATATTATTTGTTGAAGACGAGTCTGTTCTTCAAAAAACTTTCGGAGAAGTTTTGAAACAAGAAGGGTATGAGGTAATTTCTGCCTTAGACGGCCAAATCGGTTTAAGATTGGCGAAAGAAAAGAAGCCGGATTTGATCTTGCTCGATTTGATCTTGCCCAAAATTCACGGCTTTGATGTTCTGAAAAAACTCAAAGAAGACAAGGAAACCCAGGAAATTCCGGTGATTGTTTTGACCAATCTTGAAGGGATAGGCGACGTGGATAAAGCTCTCGAGTTGGGAGCAACCACTTATTTGGTAAAGGCCCAATACACCCTTGAAGAGGTGGTCGAAAAAATTAAAAAAGCCCTAGGGAAATGACCAAGTCAGGTCGCGGCACGCGCGAATTATTTCTGATGTCGCCTTTCGGGCGAGCGCGCTAACGCCGCTCCTTAACAACCCTCGGTTTTTAATATTTTTCCTACACGGAAGAACCGGAGGGTTCTTCCGACCCATCTCCAATGCGGGATGTTAATTATAAAGTACTTATAAAAATATGAGGGTAGAACCGCAACAATTAAAAGCCTTTCTTTTGGACGCCAAATTGGTTACCGAAGAGCAATTCGACGGGGCCGCAAAGATTGCCCAAGATTCCAATCAAAGAGTGGGAGATGTTTTAGTTTCCCAAGGAATTATTCCCCAGGAAGATCTGATCAAATTGGAGGCATATATTTTGGGGATTCCGTTCGTCAATTTGGAAAAAGAGAAAATTGAAGATGAAATTTTAAAGATGATTCCCGAGCCCATAGCCCGTTCGAATAACATCGTCGCTTTCAGAAAAAAAGGAAACGAGCTGGAGGTGGCGATGCTCGACCCCGAAGATTTGAGAACGATCGAATTCATTAAAAAAACGGCCAATCTTAAAATCTTACCCAGATTAACCACTCCCGAAAGCATTAAAAACGTCTTGAGACAATATCAACAAACTTTGGAAGTCGAATTCGGAGAAATTATAAAAAAAGAGGCCGGAGTGATAAAACCGATAAAGGAAGAAGAAACAGTGGAAACGGGAGAAGACCTCAGGAAAGCGGCCGAAGAATTGCCGGTAATTAAAATTGTCGATACTTTATTGAAACACGCCATCTTGCAGAGAGCTTCGGACGTTCATATTGAGCCCACGGAAAAAGAAGTTCTGGTCCGTTATCGAATCGATGGAATTTTGAGAGACGCCATGACTCTGCCCAGATTAGCCGCCTCGGGAATCGTCGCCAGGATAAAAGTCCTTTCCAATCTGAAACTTGACGAACACAGGCTTCCCCAGGACGGACGTTTTAAGGTTGAAGCCGAGGATTACAAATATTCAATAAGAGTTTCAGTTTTGCCGGTTTTCGACGGCGAAAAAATCGTAATGAGGCTTCTGCCGGAAACCGCCAAAGCTTTTACCTTGGAGCAGATAGGGTTAAGAGGAGATGCGTTGGAAACCATTCAGGATAATTTAAGGAAACCGGTAGGTATGCTTTTAGTAACCGGTCCCACCGGTTCCGGGAAAACCACTACCCTATACGCAATGATGGAAATTTTAAATACCCCCGGCGTAAACATTTCAACAGTTGAAGATCCTATTGAATATAGGATGCCCAGAGTTAATCAGACTCAGGTTAATCCCAAAATCGGCCTGACTTTTGCTTCGGGGTTGAGATCTCTGGTCAGACAAGACCCGGACATACTTATGGTCGGAGAAATCCGAGACAGCGAAACCGCAGGCTTGGCGATTAACGCCGCCTTAACCGGGCATTTGGTTCTTTCAACTTTGCATACTAATTCCGCTTCAGGCTCCCTGCCCCGGCTGATCGATATGGGAGCCGAACCCTTTTTAATCTCCTCGACCTTAAATTGCATTTTAGCTCAAAGGCTGGTGAGGAGATTATCTGAGGAAAAGACAAAATACATCCTGAAAGATTCCGAACTTAAAAACATAGCCAAATATTGCGATTTGGACAGGATTTTGAAAATTTTGAAAGAAGAAAAATTGGTGAAACCGAAAACTGCCTGGAAGAGCATCGAATTCTTCAGACCCCCCTCGAAGATGAGCAAAGAAAGTCCGGAGGGCTACCGGGGGAGAATCGGAATTTATGAAGTTTTACCGGTTACCGAAACCATAAAAGAATTAATCGTAAGACAGGCAAATTCCGACCAAATTCAGGCCCAGGCCCAAAAAGAAGGAATGAGGACGATGATCGAAGACGGATTTATAAAAGCCGCCCAGGGAATAACCAGCATCGAAGAAGTATTAAGGGTAATTGTAGAGTAATAAATCCGAAGCACGAAATCCGAAATCCGAAACAAATTCAAATGGATAAAATTAAAAATTCAAAACAATACGATTTAGAAGAACGCACATTCGAATTTGCAAAGAGAGTAAGAATTTTTGTTAAAGAACTTTCCAAGACAATAGGAAATATTGAAGATGGGAAACAACTTATCCGATCTTCCGGTTCAATTGGCGCTAATTATATTGAAGCAAATGAATCTTTAAGCAAGAAAGATTTCGTTATACGAATTAAAATCTGTCGCAAAGAAGCAAAAGAGAGTAAATACTGGTTGCTGCTTATAGATGTTTATAACAATCAAAAATTGGAAAAAGAACGCCAAGAGCTTACAAAAGAAGCCACTGAGTTAATGATGATTTTCAGTTCCATTATGAGAAAATCTATGTGAAAAAAGAATATGAAATACAAAAATCCAAAAGTTATAGAAAATAAGGTCACTAAAAATATTGAGGATAAGGCAAAAGATTATATTGTTAAATATTTAAAAGAACATGACGGGATAAAGGCCGACGATATTAAGCGGAAATTAAAAAAGGGAGCTGATATTAAAATTTTCAAAAATGGAAAATGCATAAAATGGATTGAAGCAAAGGGTTGCAATAAAAAAGAAACAAATATCAGAATTACACCTCAATCGTTATTCACAATTGCAGAAGAAGGCGGGCTTAAAAATTACTTTATCTATTTTGTTTATGAAATGAATTCTAAAAAGCCGAAGCTTGTCATTTTTGATTATGAAACATTCAAGAAACATAAAATTATAGAAATTAAGTATATAATTCAACCATCTAAAATTAAACATAAGGTAATAGGTTTATGATTTTGAATTTTGAATTTGGAATTTAGATATTGTTTCGAATTTCGATATTCGAATTTCGAATTTAAATAAGTATGCCGAAATATTTTTATATTGCAAAATCTTTGAAAGGAGAAGAAAAATCCGGAGTAATGGAAGCAAAAGACACGCACCAGCTGGCGGAAACCTTGAAAAATCAGGGGTTTATTTTAATTAAAGCCGAACTCGAGAAGGGTAAGTCGGGAAAAAGAAAAATTAATTTTTCCGTCCCCTTTTTCGGCGGAGTTTCATTGACGGAAAAAATGATGTTCACCCGTAATCTTCAGGTGATGATATCTGCGGGTCTTCCCCTGCCGAGATCCCTGGAGACTCTGGCCCTCCAAAGTAAAAGTAGGGTATTTAAAAAAGCGCTTTTGGAAATAAAAGAAGAAATAACCAAGGGAAAAAGTTTTTCCGAAACCCTGGCAAAATACCCCAATATTTTTTCCGAACTTTTTCAAAGCATGATCAGGGTTGGCGAAGAATCGGGCACCTCGGAAGACGTTTTGAAAGTTTTAACCAGGCAGATGGAAAAAGAACACGAGCTGCGTTCAAAAATACAGGGGGCGATAATGTATCCTACGGTCATACTTTGCACCATGATTGGCATCGGTGTTTTAATGCTTGTCATGGTCGTTCCAAAACTCGCGGAAACTTTTAAGGAATTGGAAATAGAACTTCCGGTTACCACCAAAATAGTCATTGGTCTCGGCACTTTTTTGGTCGAAAAGTGGTTTTTGATTGTCCCGATTATTATCGGTTTTTCGTTTTTGTTCTGGATGGTTCTGAGAACCCAGACGGGGAAAAAAATAATTGATACCTTGTTCTTGAAACTTCCCATCATTTCCCCCCTCATTAAAAAAACGAACTCGGCTTCTACTGTTAGAACCTTAAGCTCTCTTATTGCTTCCGGCGTTCCCATTGTTAAGTCTTTGGAGATTGTTTCGGGAACCTTGGGAAATATGTATTATAAAAACGCCGTTTTGGCGGCGGCGCAAATCGTCAGAAAGGGAGGAAAACTATCCGAAGCCTTATCAGTCTACCAAGACATTTATCCTCCGATTGTTTTTCAAATGATCCAGGTGGGAGAGGAAACCGGAGAAACGTCGAGCATTCTATCCAAACTGGCTGATTTTTTTGAAACCGAAGTGACCAATGCCACTCAAAACATGGCCTCGTTGATCGAGCCCGTTTTAATGCTGATTATCGGAGGAGCAATAGGCTTTTTCGCCATTTCAATGGTTCAGCCCATGTACTCGATGCTTGGGGCATTGTAAAATGTCCACTTTTTATTTGAATAAAACTGACGACAGGGGAAGGGGAGGAGGGGGAGGAATGACGATGGTGGAAATGGTGGTCGTTTTCGGCGTTATCGGTATTTTGGCCCTTGCCACCATTCCGGCATTCAGGGTGTTTCAGCCCAATTTGGAATTATCAAGCGCCGCGCGAGATCTGGCCACCGATCTCCGTTATGCCCAGCAATTGGCGGTAACCGAGCAGGTGGAGCACGGGATTTATTTTTCCACCACGACAAATGAATACCAAATAATCAGATTCGGGGCGATAGAAGAAATTTTGGAAACCAAGGAGCTTCCCGATAAAGTCAGTTTCCAAGAAGTCCTCGGATTTACCGGTTACAGAGTAAAATTTAATCCCTACGGTGCGGCGCAAGAAAGCGGGAATATCGCTTTAATCAATACTAAAAACTCCACTACGACCGTCGAGGTCAGACCCTCGGGTTTTGTAAAAATAATAAAATAAAATTTAATGAAATTTAAAAAAGGGTTTACTTTGATCGAAGTATTGGTGGCTATTTTTGTTTTGACCGTCGGGATCGTCGCAGTGTTGCAGGCCTTCCCCTTAGGAACATACATCCAGAAATCTTCCCAGATGACCACGGTGGCAATTCAGTTGAGCCAGGCGAAATTGGAAGAATTGGTCTCAAAATCATACGACGATCCCCTGCTTGCCTTGGGCACCACGACCGAATCATACGGAACCGTTTCCGGTTTCAATTCATACAAAAGAACAGCAAGGATAAATTACTACGATCCCAATAATCCTTCCCAAATACCCGTTGCCGATTTGGGAATTAAAAAAATAGAAATAACCGTATTTTGGAAATCTCCCTTGGGAGTTGCGGAAAAAGAAGTGAAAATAGCCACTTTATTTTCTCAAAAATGAGCAAAAAAAAGGTTAAAAATTATTCATCGCGGGGATTTTCTTTGACCGAACTGCTGATTACCATAACCATTTTTGTTATGGTTACCAGCGCGGTCTACGGGGGATATTCTTTAAGCCAAAAAGCCTATTCGGAGGGCGAAATATCTGCCGAAATAACCCAAAACGGCAGGGTAATTATCGAAAGGATCAACAGGGAAATTCGTCAGGCAAAAGAAATAGTGGGCGATTTTCCGGAAGAAAGAGCATTTGCCCAGGAAGAAATCATATTCGAAGACGGCCACACGACAACAACTTATCATTATATTCGTTATTTTAAAGCCGACGGAGAAATAAAAAGAGAAGTAACGGGATATTATTTTTCCGGCGACCCCGAGGAAACGCTTGTTCCCTGGGACGCCGTGCCTCCCGTGGGCCAGACTCTGCAGACCAAAACCTTGGAAGAGGCAAGGACGATTGGAGAATGGGTTTTAAATCTGGAATTCTGGGGCTCGAAAGTGATAAATATTGCCTTAACCCTTCAAAAAAAAGACAAAGTTTTCATTTTGGAATCAGAAATTTTCGGCAGGAATTTATAAAATTATTTTACATGGGAAAAATTTTTCAGGAAAAAGGAGTCATTCTGATTATCAGTGTTTTGATTCTTGGTGTATTATTAACTTTAGGAGCTTATTTTTTAACTTTTACCCTGACCGAGTCCCGAATTTCCAAAAGCCAGATCGCGGGCATCCAGGACTATTATTTGGCGGAAGCGGGAGTCAACGAGGCAATCTGGAAATTAAAAAACGACCCCGAATGGAAAAGCAATTTTGAAACCGAGCCAATCTGTGATAGTTGGTCAGCGAATTTTTCCAGGAGTAATACTTTACTTCCAAGCAGTTCTTACCAAGTCCAAATTCAGAATTCTGATTGCGCAAGGGGCCAAATAATCGCCACTTCTTCGCTAAATATTGCCAACGGAAAAATCGCCCAAAGGGTTGTCAAAACAAAAGTATTCAAGGCTTACGGTTCTCTTACCGGCGACAGTGCGGTATTTTCCGGAGGAACGAGCGAAAATATTAATATTAATGCCAGTATTTTGAACGTTTATGACAGTAATTTTTGGAGTAATCACAATCTGAATATTTCCTGGTCCAGCGATGTAAATCTGTTCGATGACTTAAATACAGAGAAAGTAGAGGGCAAGGCCCTGGCTAATGGAAATCTCTCTGTTTCCCAGTCAAGCACTTTAGACGCCACGGCTAACTGTGCCAAAAACGTCTGCCAGGGCGATTGCCTCGAAGAAGGGTGTCCGCCCGCCTCAATTTCTATGCCGGCGATTGATTTTGATTCCACTGATCCTAATTCTTATAAAAGCAAAGCCAGTACGACTCAGGATACTGGTGTCTGTAATGTTCTGTGCAATGGAAGTCCTTGTTCCACCCGATGCGTATTCACCAGCAGCGAATTCAGCAATCTCTTGTGGCAGGTAGGGCCGGATGGGACGTTGACGCTTAACAACGAAATTACTTATGTTACGGGCGGTATTGAATTAAAAGGCGGCAGGCGTCTTCAAATAAACGGTACTTTAGTCGCTGATTCAACAATTGATATTGGAGAGAAGCAGTGCTGGACGAATAACGGTCAAAAAGACTGTGGTTATGACCAGATTACTGTCAGCGACCCGGGAGAGGGCAAACCGTCGGGCATTTTGACAAAAGGAAAAATCAATTTCGGCCTTTATTCTTCTTACCAGAATTTCGAAATCGTGGGCCTTGTTTATGCGAACGATGAAATTAGCTTGGTCAGTATGCCCTCGGCTTTCACCATAAGGGGAGGAATTTTGGGAAGAAAAATTTCAGTGACCAGCGCCTGGCATAATCTTAATATTTATCTGGACAACACAATAATTACGGAAGGAATCTGGGGCGGGTCCAAGCCTCCCGAAGGGACAGCTCCTCCCTATTCTCCCGTGGTCACCGTCGAACACTGGGAAGAATCTTATTAAAAGTTTATTTCAATGCCGGAATTTTTATCTTTAAAACCAAAAGCTTTCGGACTCGATATTTCCGATTTGTCATTAAAGGTAAT
>CAYYRI010000002.1:0-25987 GCA_964474185.1 uncultured Candidatus Saccharibacteria bacterium
TCCGCCTCGCAAAAATCTTTTTCATTTTCAACTAAATCATTATACCAGACATCCCTGCCTTCCTGCCAACTGATTTCATTCCCCGCTCTTTTGACTATGATTAATTTTTCTACGCCGGTTTCCTTTATCCCGTCGTCGGCATTTTGTTTCAGATTAATGACTTGCCCTCTTCTGTAATAGCCGTCGGCGGTTATTAAAATTTTGGCTTCGGTATCCTGAAGCCGGACCCTCAAAGCCTGCGGAGAAAAAGCGGAAAAAACCACGCTATGCACCGCTCCGATTCTGGCGCAAGCCAGCATTGAAATTACCACCTCCGGAATCATCGGCAGATAAATTCCCACCCTGTCCCCTTTTCTCACCCCCAGTTCTTTCAAAGCCGAAGCAAGCCGGCAAACTGCGGAAAACAGTTCCCCGTAAGTTAAAATTAAGGATTTTCCCTCAACGGGCTCGGGTGCCCAGATCAGGGCCGTTTTATTTTTTATTTTTTCAAACCCCGCCTGATTTTTCTCAAAAATGTTTGAGGTAATGTTTATCTTGCCGCCGGCGAACCATTTAAAATAAGGAGAATTGTGTGAAAACGCTTCTTTCCAGGGCTCAAACCAAAAAAGCTCTTTGGCTAATTTCTCCCAGAATTTAATCGGGTCCTTACCCGCCTCTTTATAAATTTTTTCGTCGTTTATCCAAGCTTTCTTCTTGAATTCTTCGGTCGGATAATACAAATCTCCCTTTTTGATCATGATGTTTTATTAATTATACACCCGAACAAAGTGAGGGTAAAGATGAAAACAGAATTTTCATCGCCCGTAAATAAAAAGCTGAGTAAATCTCAGCCTTTTATTTATATTTCGTATTAAATATTGTTATTCTTTTTTCTTCTCTCCTCGCGCTTTCCTCCACTCTTTAACTCCAACTACAATTAAACCGATCAAGCAAAGAATTACAATAATTATCTTCCAAGCCGACTGGCTGATCTCGTCTGCAACCATACCGAGAGCTGCGAGTGCCGAAGCTTCTCCTTCGCCGGCTGTTTTTTCTTTAGGAGGAGCTGCAACCGCTTCTTTTTCAGATGTGGCAACTTCTTCCGTAGGAGAAGATATTTCTTCCTCAGTTAGAGGAGTAATTTTCTCTCCTCCTGCCGGCGGTTCAGAAACAGGAACAGAAGTTAAGTCCTTAAAAAATAAAAAACACAGTCGAAAACTGTGCTAAGGTCTAATCAGTAAAAACCACCTCTCCGAATTTTTTCTTTTCCCTCTAGGCTGATTTAAGATTAGAGTTTCCGACATTTTTCCTCTGATTACCCCCCTCTAATCTTTTACAATGGCTATTACATTCCTATTCTAAAGGTAAGACATTAAACTAACCATGTCAAGCCCTTAAAATAATTCCAACTTGGCTAAGCTAAGTTTCTAATAACAAAAAAGAGGGTGTCCTACCCTCTAACATATATGTATGTCCTACCTGTGTCCTATCTTTACAATTTTTTGCCTATATATTCGGCGAATTCGGCCAATCGGCAGGCATAAGCCCATTCATTATCGTACCAGGCAACCACTTTGACAAGATTGTCCTTCGCCATCGTCAATCCGGAATCGACTATAGCCGAAAAAGAATTTCCTTTGTAGTCGGAAGAAACCAATTGCGCGTCTTCTATCCCCAATATTCCTTGAAGTGTTTTTTGCTGGGAAGCTTTTTTGAAAATATAATTTACTTCTTGAGAAGTTGTTTTTTTCTCGACTTCGCAAATCAAGTCCAGAATTGAAACTATAGGAGTAGGCACTCTGAGAGCAATGCCGTCCAGTTTTCCCTCAAGCTCCGGAATTACTCTCCCGATGGCGGAAGCCGCTCCCGTGCTTGTCGGAATAATGTTTATAGCCGCAGCCCGGGCCCGCCTTAAATCCTTATGAGGCAGATCCAGAATCCTTTGGTCATTGGTATAGCTGTGGCTGGTCGTCATAAATCCTCGCAGGATCTTGAAATTATCATTCAGAACTTTGGCTACCGGCGCCAGGCAATTAGTTGTGCAGGAAGCCATTGAAATCACGTTATCTTTCTTCGAATCGTATTTCTCTTCGTTGACTCCCATAACAAAAGTTGGTATCTCTTTTGATTTTGAGGGCGCGGAAATTATCACTTTTTTGGCGCCGGCTTCCAAATGCTGCTTTGCTCCTTCGATTTCGGTAAAAACGCCCGAACATTCGAGCACGATATCAATTCCCAGATTTTTCCAGGGCAGGTTTTTGGGTTCTTTTTCGGAAAAAACTTTAATTTTTTTATCCCCCACCGTTAGACTGTCTTCTGTGAAACTTACTGTTTTATTGTAAATTCCGTACAAGGAATCGTATTTAAAAAGATGAGCCAGGATTTTGGCGTCGGTTAAATCGTTAATCGCCGCCACTTCCAAGTCGGGGTGTTTATCCAAAATTCTCCTAAGTGTTGGCCGACCAATCCGACCGAATCCATTAATAGCAATCTTTACCATATTACTCTTGTATTTTTAATAATTTTACAATTTTTGCCCTGTCGAAACCGACGATAATCTCTCCGTCAACCTCAATAATCGGGGCTCCTATCGCCCCGGACCTCTTGATGATATCGTCTTTGACTTTCTCGTCTTTGGAGATATCAATGTCTTCAAACTCTATATTATGCTCCTTCAAAAACTCCTTTAGAGTATAGCAATAAGGGCACGTGGGAGTGGTATATACTTTTACTGTCATATAATTACTGGACGCAACCGCCGCTGCTGGCAGAACTGGCTATTCCTGCGCCGATCCCCGTTGAGGGCGAATCAGCCGAAAGAACCTGAGAACATTCTCCAGGAGGAGCGTTAAAGGCCTGACAAACTATTTCTTTGAATTTTTCAGGAGAACGCGGGCTTACCTCTACTGTTTGGCCGTTAATTACGATTGTCGGCGACCCCTGGACCCCATATTGCTGGTTGAGATCGGCATTAACGTTAAATTTAGGATACTGCCCGCTCAACCAGGTGCTTTTATCGTTATAAAGCGAAGTTACGCTGAATTCCTGGTCTGTCGCAGAAACGCAGCTCGCAGTTTTCCCCTGGTCTATCCCGGCCTGGGAAAGACATTTCCCGGAATCGCCGCTTACTGTAAAGCAATTTAAATAGTCGGCATATTTTCCAATTTCTTCCTTTTGAATGCAGTATTGAGTCAGGTTTTCGTCGATTTCTTTTTTCTCGTGCATTATGTAATCCACAAAATACACTCCCATTTGGACTTTATTTTTCAATAAATCATAAACCGGCAGATACATCTTTTGGGCTTGCAATCCGTAAGGACAATAGCTCATTACAAAAAGTTTTACGTCGGGATTGTCGCTTTTGGGGACATCGACGGGAGCATTGCTGCCATTTTGAGTTTGTTGCGTTGTGGTTGTCGCTTCCAAACTATAACCGTCGGGGAACAGGAACTTTCCGTCCCGGGTGACGTAGGAATCGTATTCCTGAGTGCCGATTTTCAGACGGATTTTATAAACGTCGCCGGCATCGGCAACATTCAGCAGAGAAGCCGTGCTGCCTCCCGACAAGACATTTTCATTGATATATTTTATTGCCTTTTCGGCGGTTACCTGGGAAGACGAACCTCCTGAAATTTTATTTATAATTTTCCCCTGGTTTGTATAAACAAAAGCCCCAACAATCAACAAGCCGACTACGACGATGGATATCGGTATTAAGTTTTTAGTGAGTTTTTCTAACATGTTTTAATGATATATTATTTAATTCTTTTGTCAAAGATTTAAGATTGATCCCGTACATTTTGCAAACGTCCCCGATTTTAAGTTCCTTAGTTTCGTATTGGGCGAAAGGGCAGCTCAAGCAAGGCACATTATGTCTCGCTAAAATCATCTCTGTTTTGGGATTGCTTAAAATCTCGGATAAAGTTGTATCTTGGGTAATTTTTGGCATTGGTTACATCGACAACCAACCGCCGTCAACTACAACCGTCGAACCCGTCATGTAAGAACTTTCATCTGACGCCAAAAACAAAACAACATTTGATACTTCCTCTGCCTTTCCCATCCGACGCAAAGGAATTCTAGCTATCGTCCCTTCCATTGTTTTGGAGTCCGCTCTTAAGGGATCAACCATCGGCGTATCAATGGCTCCTGGCGCTATTGCATTAACTCGAATGTTATAGGGCGCCAGTTCCAAGGCCAAGGTTTCGCTCATCGCCGCGATGCCTCCTTTGGAAGCGGAGTAATGCGCCAATGTCGGGAAACCAACCCCCTGCTGGCCCATGGCGACGGAAGCGATATTAATTATTATTCCGGATTTTTGCCTTATCATTTCCTTCGCCGCTGCCTGAGCGCACAAAAAATATCCTTTTAAGTTAATATCCAGGGTTTTATCCCATTCTTCTTCGGTTAATTCAAGAAACGGTTTGAACTGACAGATTCCCGCGTTGTTCACCAGAATATCCAATTTCCCCCATTTTTTTAATGTTGCCGCAATCATTTCATCCACCTCTGCTTTTTTCGAGACGTCGCATTTTACGGCAATTGCCTCTCCGCCCGCTTTCTTAATTTCGTCGACTACCAATTGGCAATCTTCCAAAGAAATATCCGCCACGACCACCTTTGCTCCGGATTTGGCAAATAATAAAGCATGGGATTTTCCCATCCCCCTTCTCGCCCCCGTGATAATCGCCACCTTTCCTTTTAAATCAAACATGATTTTATTCTTTTGATTTTAACATTAAGACCTTTTTGTAAATTCAGTATAACAAAATATTAAAAATCGTCAAAACTAAAAGATCACACCTTAGGCCTGTAAAACTTCATTAAAAGAGAATTCGAAACGACGCTTACTGATGAAAAGGCCATGGCAAGAGCTGCGATTGCCGGATTTAAAAGCCAGCCCGTAAAGGGATACAAAACGCCGGCGGCTATCGGAATGCCGAAAATATTATAAAAGAAAGCCCAGAAGAGATTTTGTTTTATTTTTTTGAGAGTATATTTGCTCAAATCAATGGCGGTTACTACATCCCGCAAGTCGTCTTTTATTAAAACTATTTCGCCGGTTTCCATAGCCACATCGGTGCCGGATCCCAAGGCAATCCCCAGATCGGCTTGGGCCAGAGCCGGCGCATCGTTGATGCCGTCTCCGACCATCGCCACAATGTTGCCTTCTTGTTGCAGTTTTTTAATTTCAGCTGATTTTTCCTGGGGAAGCACCTCTGCCAAAACCCTGTCAATGCCGACTTCCTTGGCTATCGCCTGCCCCACTCTTTCATTGTCGCCGGTGATGATGGCGACTTTTTTACCCATCTTATGGAGCATTTCTACCGCTTCCTTTGAATAATCTTTGAGCGTGTCGGCCACTGCGATTATGCCGATAATATCTTTATCTTGAGCCAAAATCATTGCAGTTTTCCCCTGATTTTCCAAATCCGCCATTTTTTCTTCGAGAAACCCCGGGTCTATTTTATTATTAATCATTAATTTTCTTGTTCCCAGAAGAATTTTTTTATTTTCAATTTCAGCCGAAACGCCGTAGCCAGGAATGGCTTGAAAATTTTTTACCTCTGACAAATTGATTTTTTCTTCTCTCGCCTTATCAACTATAGATTGAGCCAATGGATGCTCAGAATTTTTTTCTATTGAAGCCGCGATTTGTAAAATTAAATTTTCACTAATTTCATTTTTAATCTTGGCTATATCGGTAACGCTCGGCTCTCCTTTGGTCAGTGTTCCGGTTTTATCAAAAATAACCATATCTAAATCGCGGGCAATTTCCAGTGCTTTCCCGCTTTTTATTAAAATGCCGTTTTTGGCCGCCAATCCCGTTCCCATCATTACGGCGGTCGGCGTGGCCAAGCCCAAAGCGCAAGGACAGGCAATAATCAAAACCGCCACAAAAACCGTCAAGGCCAAAGATACGGGCTGCCCCAATATCAGCCAAATAGCAAAAGCCAGAACGGCAATAAATATCACGGTCGGGACAAAATAAAAAGACACTTTATCGGCCAAAAGCTGGATTGGCGCCTTGGAGCCCATCGCCTCCTCGACAATTTTTATAATCTGCGCCAACATGGTGTCTTTGCCGACCCGCGTGGCTTTAAATTTTAAAACGCCGGTGTTATTAATAGTGGCGCCGATCACCTCATCGCCCGCTTTCTTTTCCACGGGAATGCTTTCGCCGGTGATCGCTTTTTCATCAACGCCGGAATATCCGTCAACGACAATGCCGTCAACCGGGATTTTCTCTCCCGGCAAAACCTTAATAATATCGCCAACTTTTACCTCTGAGATGGGAATTTTTATCTCCTCATTGTCTTTTATAATCGTTGCTTTTTGGGGTTGGAGTCCGATTAGTTTTTTAATCGCGTCGCTTGTTTTTCCTTTGGTTATCGCCTCAAAATATTTTCCTAAAGATATAAAAACCAAAATCAGGGCCGCGCTTTCATAGTAAAGATGCGCTTCGACTTTTATGCCCAAAAATGGCAGAACTGAAATAATCAAACTGTAAAAATAAGCGACAGCCGTGCCGATAAAGATCAGCGAATCCATATTGGGTGCCAGCCTCAGCAAGTTTTTAAAACCAGAAGTCCAGATATTAAAACAAGAGACAATAACGGCCGTAACCAAAACAAACTGGACGGCTGACCCGTAATTTTCAAAAATCATCGGCATTGGCAAGCCAAGCATTTCGCCCATCACCATATAGATGATAGGCAAACTGAAAACCAGGGCGAAAATAAACCTCTTTTTTAATTTTTGGATTTCCTGCGCTTTCGCCTCTTTATGATGATCGTGCATTTCCGTCTCCGTCCCCAAGGTTTCTTCGGCGGCTTTATAGCCCAGTTTTTCAATAATGTTTTGAATTCGAGCGATGCTTATCTCAATTGAATCAAACTCTAAATAAGCTTTTTCTGAAGCCAAATTCACATTAACTGAAAAAATCCCTTTCTCTTTTTTAAGGGTGTTTTCAATAACTGCCGAGCACGAAGCGCAATGCATGCCTGAAATATTTAGAATTATTTTTTCCATAGATTTTTTGTTTTGTTTAATTTTTATAATGAAATCCCGAAATTATAAGTCAGAATTGCCAGAACCAGATGAATTAAGAAGAAAACCAGGGCTAAATAGATGAATTTTTTATGATGTTTTTGAAGAAAATTTAATAACGCGCTATTTTTGAAAAAGAGAAACGGCAACCGAGAAAACTGGAAAGGAAAAAAATACCCGTAAAAATGCCGCTCCAATAAATAAGGCTTTGACCAAAAATTAACAACATTATTTTACGATCAGGGTTCCCTGCATCTGGGTGTGTCCGCCACCGCAAAAATTGTTGCAAAACCATGCGAACTGGCCGCTTTTCTCGGCAGTAAACTCAATAAAATCATTACCGCTTATTCCCAAATCGGGGATCCTAATCCCGTGAATCGTATCCGTATTATTTATTGATATTTTCACCTTGTCGTTTTTATTGACAGTTATAACATTTGGTTCGTAATCGAATCTAAAAGCATTGATTTTGAATTCTTTTATTTCTTTGCCGATTGGCGATGCGCCGCTGTTTTTGCGTACATTTAATGACGCGGCGGCGATTAAAATGATCATTGCAATCGCCGCGATGCCGAGAAACCACAATTTATTTTTCATATATTTTATTTTCTAAGGCGGGTTAATTTAGAATAAATCTGAAACTTGCTCCATGTCAACCTGTTTTATGATAATTTCTCCATTTTTTACTTCTAAATCGGGATTGATGGGCCCCGGATTGCAGCCGCCTTTTTCCGTGGCAATTTTTTCTATTGGATAGCGGTTGCCGCAGTTATTACAGACAATCTCGTCCCCTTCCTGGCGGAATCCTTTGTACGTTTTAAAACAAACTACGCAGGCGTTGGCGGCGGCTCTATAAATTCCTTTTTTATCTTTGAGCACAAAAAAGTAAATTGTTTTAGAGTCGGGCATTTTAACGTTATAAAAATGCGCTTTGTTGTCGTTAAAAATTGAAACGGCCAATTTAACCTCGCTGTTTTCTAAACTTACGCTTTCGCCCTTTTCCCCTAAAAAATTAACCGTATTCTGGGTTGGCGCGGCCGGAGAAGCTGAACTGTTTTCTTTGGGATAACCCAATAATTCCTTTACCTCTTCGAAGGTTTTATAGCCGGTATAAACTTTCCCGTCGATAACAAAAGTCGGCACCCCCTCGAATTTGTCCCGAATCGGCCCGATGGAGGCGTTGATTTTATTCACCCTTATCCCAAGCTGTTCAATTTTTTCGAGGGTCCCCTCTTTTTCGACTTTCTGGCACCAGGAGCAGGTGGGAAGATAATAAAAAGTTATTTCTTTGACCGAAGACTGCAAAGAAGCAGTAGATTGAGAGGCTTCAGGTTTGGAATATTTATTAGCCAGCAAAAAACCGCCGCCAATCAGCAAAATACCGCTTAAAATAATCAAAAATATTTTTTTCATAATTAGTTACTAGTGGACTGAAGTTTACAACTTGGACATAGCCCTGCCTTGCATTGGGGGCAGGGTTCTTTACCTTGGGCGATTAAATCATCGCAGGCGCAGGTGCCGGCAGTAAAATTATTCCATTGGTTGGCTTCCATATAACACATTGTGCAGGGCGGATTAACGCAACACCTATAATCACCCCTTGCAACTGCCTGACTGATGGCGTAATCTCTTTCTTTGATTATTTTTTGATACATTGCTTCTGGGCTTAATTTTTCAAAAGCTGGATTCTGAACACTAAAAAACAGATAGCTCCCGAAACTGCCGAGTAAAAAAATCAAAATAATAAAAATAAATTTTTTCATATTACTGATTAAGTAAACCATCAATTGCTTGTTTAAACGTCTCGTAGGGCTGGGCGCCAACCACCAGTTGGCCGTTAACAAACGTTGCCGGCGTGCCGGTTACGCCTTTTTGCTGTCCTTCCTGGGCATCTGCTTGAACTTTCTGCGCATATTTCCCGGAATCAAGGCAACTGTTAAATTGCGCATCATCAAGACTTAACTCATTCGCCCATTGTTTAAATTTATCAACGCTAAAACCGCTTGATTGGTTTTCGAATAATTTATCGTGATACTCCCAGAATTTACCCTGTTCTGAAGCGCACTCCGAGGCCTCGGCGGCCTTTTGGGCATTAGGATGAAAAGATAAGGGAAATTGTTTATAAACCAATCTTACTTTACCTTCGTAATCGCCCAAAATCTTATTCATTGTCGGAAAAATCCTCTCGCAAAACGGACACTCAAAATCTGAAAATTCAACCAGGGTAACGGGGGCATTGAAATTACCCCTGACGTGATTATCATTGCTAATATCAAAATTCTGAATGGTTGCGTTTCCGCCGCCGGCAAGCTGCTGCTGGTCTGCGGTGGGATTGTTCTGAGAAGGCAAGTTTTCGCCGATCGTCGCCTCAAGTTTATCGTTATCCTGGTTTGTTTTCTGAGACGATAATTTAAAAGAAATAATTAATGATGCGATGCTTAACCCGAAAGAAAGAATAACAAGGCTGGTCAGAAATTTTAAATAACCCGAAGTTTCCGGGGATGATTGGAATTTTTCTTCTTTGCGGGGAAGAGGATCATTATTTGAAGATTCTTCTTCTTTTTCTTCGATTTTTTCTGCTTGGTAATCTCCAGCTTCTTTAATAATCTGAACAATTTCTGATTCCTGAATTTTTTGTTCATCGTAAATCACGACTGTTTTCTGGGAATCGTAACTCGTTTTCGCCTTGATGATTCCCGGGCGGCCCTTTAATCTTTCTTCTATCAACAAAGCGCAAGAATTACAGTGCATGCCTTTGATTTGGAATTTTAGTTTTTGCATAATTTTTTATTATTAGTGATTAATAATTTAAAAATTTAGTTAGAATTCATTATTTTATCGGCCTCCGCAACTTCCGCCACTGCCGCCGCCACCGCCACAGCCGCAACCACTGGCTCCCGATGGGACAATATCACTGTTATTTGTATTAATTCCATTTGAAGCGGCGGAAACAGCGGCAGTGCCTACTACCGACCCCGTATCGCTTACCACTTCTATAATCCCGGAAACCATCCCCATCCAGCAGCTAAACTTGTATTTGCCGGCTTTGGTGGGCGTAAATTCTTTTATGCTGGTTTTGCCTGGAGTTAAAGGAATTTGTCCTTCAAATAAACTTCTTGAGATGATGGCATTGGTGCAACCGCTTGTCCCGACATCTCTAACTTCCCACCTTACGGGAATCCCCGCCTTTATTTTAAAATAATTTGGCTGGTACCCTCTGCTTGAGGCATCCATTTTCAAAATCTGCTTGCCGTCAACTATCGGCGCCAATCCTTCGTCGGAAGTCTTTGAATTTGCGTTCGTATTCGCATCTTTAGCGATGACTGCTGATTTACGGGAAAAATCATTCAGGCTGGAAAACCCCAAAACATTTAATTGGTTATTAACATTAAAAATGGCGAAAAACAAAATTAGAACACCGGCAATTTTTGAAAATTGATAAGACAAATGGGGACGGCTTGAGAATTTTACAGCTGAGAAACCGATAAGTAAAAGCGCAGGAGTGGTTCCGAGGGCGAATAAAGCCATTATAAGCCCGCCTTGAACGGGATTTCCGGAAAGTAAAGCCATTCCCTGAGCGGTGATGGTAAACCCGCAAGGCAGGAAGAAAGTGAAGGCTCCCATCGCAAAGGGCATATAACGGCCTTTGAAATTGGTTTCGTCGGCAATATACCTGGTGACAAATTTAGGCAAGGTAAACTGGAATTTCCGAAGGCCTTTAACGCCGAGCATTTGGAGCGCTAAAAAGAACATTACGATGGAAACGACGATAATCAAGAATGAAGTGAACCCTAAAGAAATCTGCAATCTGCTTCCAATGACCCCGAGTATCACTCCCAGAACGGCGAAAGAGACGACTCTTCCCGTATTAAACATTATGTGCGGCTGAAGTTTCTCCAAAGTAGATTTGCGGTCAGAATATATTTCTAACCATTGTTTTGACATGGAAAGGACCATTCCTCCCACCAAAGCGGCGCAACTGGATACTCCTGCGATAAGTCCTAAAGCAAAAAAGGCGGGCAACGATGATTTTGAACTGACATTTACCAAACCGGACAATCCCGATTTATATAAATATAAAAACCCGCCGATAAACAATGCGGAAATGAGGAAAATTTTAAGGGGGTTATTCTTTTTAAGGCTGTTCTCTCTTTCGACGGGCTGATCAAAAAATACGTAGTTTTCTTTTCTAAGAATAGAATTTAACATTTCCATTTTTGGTCTCTTGCCGACATATTCAATCAAAACTTCGCCCTTGTCAGCCTTGGCCTCGACTGATTTTATTCCCCCGATCGAAAGCAGTTTTTTCTCTATCAAAATTTCACAAGATGCACAGTGCATCCCCTTAACAAAATAAAGCTGCTCTTTCAGAGCGTGGCTGAGTCCGACACCCTCTTCTAATTTATATCCAAGACTTTCAATTGTCTCTATAATCTTATTTTTAGAGATAAAAACATCATCAAAATTTATCTGGGATTCGCCAGTTTTTTCATCAACCTTTACGTTACTTACCCCCTTTAAGACATCTATTTCGGCCTCAACCAGAGCCTTGTCGTCCTGAGAACGGATTCCCTCAATTTTAATTTTGATTTTTTTTAGCATATTTTATTTACCGTTAATCTATACACTACAAAATGTAGTATTGTTGTTAAAAATTAAAAGGGTGTTATCCCTTAAAAAAATTATTTTGAATTCATCAAACAGCTGCTCTCTCCTGTTTTACAAGAATAGTCCTGGTTTTCCGTGATGCATTGATTATCAGCGGTACATGAACAACCCGAATCAACTGTGGCGCTTGCGGCGCTGTTTACGTTCTTGCCTATAAAAAACAGCGAGGCAATAATTATTAAACTAAAGAAAATATTTAAAAATGAAATGCGCAATTTTTTAATCTTTTTTGTTTCCCTCAGGGCTTCAATCCTTTCTTTGGTTACAGATATGGGACCGGTTATTGCCCCCTTGTAGCTGAATTCTGATTGAGAAGTGAATATTTTTATAAGCGCTTCGATTAATGTTTTTTTATTTTCCAAAACTAAGATGGCTTTCTTATCAGCGGCCAGTTCCTTTCCTATAATATATCCGTCGTTTAAGTCTTTAAATATCGGTAAAAAGAAAAGGGCTCTCTTTATATTTTGACTGATTAAAATTTTTAAAGGATCGCGATGCTCTAAGTGATACTTTTCATGCAATAAAACAGCTTCTGTTTCAGCCAAATTAAGCTTGGTTAAAACGGCGGAAGATAAATAAATTTTAGGAGAAATAAAGCCCAGGCAGAAGCTAAATATCTTAGAATCACTAATTACATAAACCTTATTTTGCAATCCTGTTTTTTTAAAAAGCTCTGCTGTTTCCAGAGACGGGACTATTTTTTTAGCAAGGAGTTCTCTTTTAAATTTCAGGGTGGCCAATACCTGATAAAACAAAGAAGCTAGGCCAATGGCTACAATCAAGGAGCCGAGTGCCCAAAGAAAAAAGTAAGGGATTGAAATTATCGGGTTGGAAAAGGGAATTGATTGCTGGCAATAGGGGCCGACACTACGACAGGCTTTCGTTATTAATGAATTAAAGCTGGGTAAAATTTTTAATAATAAAACGGCTAATCCAAATACAAAAAGGAGGCCAAAAACAAATGAACTGTAAAAACTTAATTTAGTAGTATTTATTTTCATAAAAAATCAACTTTCCCTTAAATATTCCTCTCTCAATTTAATAAGTTCTTCCAAATCATCTTTATCTAAATTTTCAGCAAAATGAGCCAGAACATAGGGTTTAAAATTTTTCATCAGATCTTTAATGACATCATCGGAAACATCGTCCAAAAATTCTCTTTTAGTTAATTTGGGTTCATACTCATAGCAATTTTCTCCCCGCCTCTTCTCCAACAAGCCCTTCTCCACCAATCTGTTCATAATAGTCATGATAGTATTGAATGAAAGCGCCTTTTTTCTTATTTGGGAAAGATGATTACAAATTTCTCGGACAGTACTGATTTTTTGCTGCCAGACAATTTCCATGATTTCCGATTCAAGCTCACCTAAAATTTTAGTAACGCCTTTGCTGTGAAGTTTAAATTGTTTAAGTTGGAATGATTTTATCATAAAATTTTCTTATAAAAATAGTTTGCGCTTGTTTAAATTTTCTATACACTACATATCATAGTGTATGCAAGAACCTGTGTCAATACCAAATTATTCACAGGTCTATTTGATTATCCCTCCGCCCAAAAGCTCTCCGCCTTTATAAAAAACCACCGACTGTCCCGGAGTGATTGCCCGCTGGGGTTTGTCGAAAACAACCCTAACGGTTTTTCTTCCAGATGAATTTACGACTGCAAAATCCAATTTGTGTCTGTATCTTATTTTGGCTTTAATCTTTAACGGAAGCTTCGGGGATAGCCCAGAAATCCAGCTGACATTTTTGGCAATCAACTCTTTCTTGTACAAATCTTTTTCATTTTTGGTGATAATCAGGACATTCTTTTTTAAATCTTTGCCTAAAACATAATAAGGGCCCCCGGAAAGCCCCATCCCTTTTCTCTGGCCGATCGTGTAAAACCATAATCCCGAATGCTCCCCTATTTTTTTTCCTTCTACGGTCATGATCTTTCCCGGTTTTGCTTTTATGTGCCTTTTCAAAAAATCTTCAACGGTATCTAATATAAAACAGATTTCCTGAGATTTGCGAACGCCGGAAAAGGGCAGCTTAAACTTTTTTGCCAGCTTTTCAACTTCGGCTCGAGTGTAATTTTCAATCGGAAATAAAACGCGTCCAAGCTGCTTTTGGCTAAGCTGCCAAAGGAAATACGACTGGTCCTTGTCTTTGTCTTTACTACGAAGCAAATGGAATCCGTCTTTCGTTTTCCTAAGACGGGCATAATGGCCGGTGGCGATAAAGTCGGCATCCAGAGCCAGCGCTTTTTCCAGCAAGAGTCCGAATTTTATTTCTTTATTGCAGATTACGCAGGGATTCGGGGTCGGCCCCGCCCTGTGTTCTTCTAAAAAATAATCAACAATTCTTTTTTTGAATTCTTTTTCGAATCGAACCACATAAAACGGGATATTTAAAATTTTTGCCACCTGGCGGGCCCTTTTTTCGGAATCTGGAGAGCAGCATCTATTCCAACCCTTGGTTAAATTATTATTGCCAGGTTCTGACCAGAATTTCATAAAAACTCCGACGACTTCAACCCTTCGACCCAGCTCAGGGTAAAAACCGCCTCTTTTTAAAAGAGCCGCCGCCACGCTTGAATCAACGCCGCCCGACATTGCTATCAAGACCTTATTTCTTTTTGCTTTTTCTTTTCTCATAGTTCTCGATCGCCGCTTTCAGCCCCTCTCTGGCTAAAACCGAACAGTGGATTTTAATCGGCGGCAAATCGCCCAATGCCTTGATTATTTTCTGGTAATCAATTTTCAAGGCCTCTTTGAGCGTTTTGCCTTTTACCAAATCGCAGGCCATGTCGGAAGTGGCAATGGCTGCCGCGCAGCCCAAAGTATGAAATTTGATGTCTTTGATAACTTCTCTACCGTTTTTCTTTTCTATTTTGAGATATAACTTCATCAAGTCGCCACATCTAGGATTGCCGACTTTCCCTACGCCGTCAGCGTTTTTTATTTCTCCGAAGTTCTTGGGATGAGTGAATCTTTTGATTACTTCTTTTGTGTAATATGGTTTCATTAGAATTGTTTTGTTCCCGATATCTCTCTTAATTTTTTAATAATTCCGGGCAAGACCTTTAGAATGTAATTTATTTCTGACGCTTTTGTCCATTTTCCCAAACTCAACCTTAAAGATCCGTGGGCTTCCTCGTGTTTCAGCCCTATGGCCAAAAGAACGTGGCTGGGCTCCAATTTCGCCGAAGAGCAGGCGGAACCAGTGGAAGCCGCCATTCCCGACAAATCCAACTGAATAATAATTGACTCACCTTCAACGTTTTCAAACCAGAAATTGGCGTTATTGGGCAAACGTTTTTGGGGATGGCCGCTTAAATGCGAGCCGGGAATCTTTCCTAAAACTCCTTTTATTAGTTTGTTCCTTAATTTTGTTAATCTTTCGGCTTCTTTCCTCATTTCTTTTTCGGCAATTTCCACGGCTTTAGCAAATCCGATAATTGCCGGGACGTTAACCGTTGAGGACCGGAACCCCTGTTCCTGGCCGCCCCCGTGTAAAATCGGCTCAATTCTCGTTCCCTCTCTTATATATAGACAAGCTGCTCCTTTGGGCCCGTACATTTTATGGGAAGAAGCGGAAAGCAAATCAATATTCATTTTATCGACATCAATCGGTATTTTCCCGAAACTTTGGACGGCATCGGTGTGGAAGTAAACTCCTGATTCTTTGCAAATTTTTCCGATTTTAACAATCGGCTGAATGGTTCCTATTTCATTTGAAGCATGGATTACGGAAACCAGAATCGTCCCCTTTTTTATTGCTTTCTTGACGTCTTTGGGATTAACAAATCCGTATTTATCAACCTTCAATCTGGTGATTTCAAACCCTTGGGATTCCAGCCATTTTGCCGACTCCATAATGCAGGGATGTTCAACCCGGGAGATTATAATGTGTCTCCCCCTTTTCTTGTTGGCGAAAGCTATCCCCTTCAGAGTCAAATTATTGCTTTCGGTAGCCGAACCGGTAAAGATTATTTCGTTCGCTTTGGCTCCCATCAGACCGGCCACGACTTCTCTGCTCTCTTCCAAAGCCGATTTTGCTTCCTGGCCGAAGTTATGCAAAGACATCGTGTTCCCGAATTTTTTATTCAGGTACGGCAGCATAGCCCGAATAACCCGGGGATCTGCCGGGGTAGTGGCCGCGTAATCTAAGTAAATTCTTTTCATCTCTTAAAAGGCATTTTAAAAATATTACACTTTTTGCAGGGATATTTATTATTTAGGCAATAACGAACTTCTCTCCCTGTTTTTTGACTTTTTACCATGCCAAGTTCTTTCAGAATCTTTAAGTGGTAAGAAATAGTCGGTTGCTTCAAAAAAAAATTAGCTGCGATATTGGAAACCGTAGTCGGTTTTTTCTTTAAACATTGGATTATTTTATTTCTTGTACTGTCTCCCAATAAAGAAAGACAGCTTGGGCACTTTTTAGTCATAAAATAAAAATATATAGATGATTATCTATATATTATCAAATGACAAGAATCTGTCAATACCTAAAAATCGTATTCTTTTATGCCGGCCGTCGGCATTTCAAAGCCGATTATATCCTCATCGGATATTTTATCTAAGTATTTCACCAGAGCCCGCAAGGAATTATGGCTGGCAACCACTAAAACATTTTCCCCCCGCTTCAAATCTGCCTCAATATATTTTTTAAAAAAGGGCACGGCTCTTCCATATACGTCTTTTAAGCTCTCCCCTTCCGGCGGCGCCTGATTCCAGCTTCTCCGCCATAACTTGACCTGTTCCTCGCCGTATTTTTTCTTCATTTCGTCTTTATTCAATCCCTGCAATATTCCGTAATTTCTTTCATCTAACGCCTTGTCGACGACAACCGGTAAATCTTTTCTGCCGAGATTTTCTAATAATAAGGATACCGTATCCTTATTCCTGATTAAGGGCGAAGTATAAACTTTATCAATGTGGAAACCTGCAAGTTTCCCGGCAACCTCTTTTGCGCTTTTAATTCCTTCCTCACTCAAGGGAACATCGGTCCAGCCGGTAAAACGGTTTTCTTTGTTCCACTGCGATTGGAAATGACGAAGTAAAATTAATTTAGCCATGAATTTCTTTTTCTATTTTAACTAATCTGTCGTATTTCGCCATTCTTTCTTTAGTAAAAGGAGCCCCCGATTTTATGAAATCGGCTCCGATGCCGACGGCTAAATCGGCGATGAAATCATCCTCCGTTTCCCCCGCCCTGTTAGCCACCATGATTTTCCAGCCGTATGATTTTGCTAATTTTGCCGCTTCGATTGTTTCCGTAACCGTTCCTATTTGGTTCGGCTTTATAATAAGAGCATTGCACAAATTTTTATCAGCAGCCATCCTTATCCTTTCCAGATTGGTTGCTGTCAAATCGTCGCCGAAAACTAATATATGGTATATGGTATTCGGTATTTTGTATTGGAGGGATGACGACCAGGCATCATAGTCTTCTTCGGCAAAAGGGTCCTCAATTAAAATTATCGGATATTTTTTTATTAAGTTTAAATAAAAATCTGTTAATTGCTCTCGGGAAAAAATTACGCCATCAGTCTTATAACTGCCGTTTTCAAAAAATTCAGATGCGGCGGCATCAATAGCGATTTTTATACCGTCTTCATATACCCCTACCCCTGTATTTTTTGCCGCTTCTAAAATAAATTCTATTGCTTGAGCGTTTTCTCTTAGCGGCGCCGCAAAAGCACCTTCCTTGCTTAAATTAATGTTCTTCTTTCCAAATTTATTTTCTAAAAGTTTCTTGAGAGATTTGTAAATTTCTATCCCGATTTTTAAATTTTCTGAAAAATTGTCTTTCTGCGGAATTATCATAAACTCCTGGAAGGCCAAACCTGATTCTGCGTGCTTTCCCCCTTCAATCATATTAAAAGACGGCTTGGGCAGGCCGTAATCGACGGCGGCGATTTTAGAAATATATTTATAGAGAGGGAGGTTTTTTTCTTTAGCTATCGCGCGGCACATGGCAATGCTTACGGCTAAAATCGCGTTGGCTCCCAAACGCGATTTATTTTCTGTGCCATCCAGCCGGATTAATATATCGTCAACCTGTTTTTGATCGGTTAAATCCTCTTTTGCCAATGCCGGAGCAATAATTTTTTCGATATTTCCAATCGCAATCGATACTCCCTTTCTATCTTCGTCCCTCAACTCCACCGCTTCGTATTTTCCGGTAGAAACGCCCGAAGGCACCGATGCCGAAAATTTGCCGAAATCGGTTTCCAATTCCGCTTTTACCGTCGGCATTCCTCTTGAATCTATAATTTTTCCTGCTTTGATTCGTGAAATTTTTACCATGATATCCAATCAAAAATTTTGGAGATAATTAGAAACTGAAAAAGCGGCTTTGGCCCCTTCTCCGGCGGCGATTACAATTTGTTTAAAAATAACGTCGCTCACGTCGCCTGCGGCGAATAAACCCTTGGTTTTTGTTTCGCCGGTTTTAGGATTCACCACAATTTCATCTCTCTCATTGAAATCGACCAATCCTTTCACAAAAGAGGTGGCGGGCTGCGAACCGATTTCCACAAAAACACCCTCAATTTTTAACGTTTTATTTCTTTTCAGCTTATTATCCTGATAAATCAAAGAACTGACAAAGTTTTCGCCCTGAATTTTCTTTAAAATGGCATCGGTTATGATTTCTATTTTCCCCGTTGCCTTAACTTTTTCCTGGTTTATTTCATCCGCTCTGATTTTTGAACCGTGTTCTAAAATATAAATTTTTTTAGACCAGCTGCTTAGGGCTATCGCCGCCTCAAAGCCGGCATTTCCTCCTCCGATTACCGCAACGTCTTTCCTTACATAAAAAGGCGCGTCGCAAGCCGTGCAGTAAGAAACCCCTTTTCCGATAAATTTTTTCTCTCCGGGAACTTCAAGGGGCCGCGGATCAGCTCCCGAAGAAATAATAACCGTTTTGGATTTAAATTGTTTTTTATTGCCGGTAAAAACCGAAAAAATCCCGCCGATTTTTTTTATCTTTAATACCGCGGCTTCTTCAATGTCGATTTTCTGTTTCTTCAAATGACTTTCAAACTTTTGGATTAATTCCAATCCAGAAATTTTTTCGAAACCGGGATAATTCTCAATAGCCACGGCCTTTCTGGCCATTTGCCCGCCGAAGCTCTTTGTAATCAACAGGGCATTGAGTTTTTGCCTCGCGGCGTAAATACCGGCCGTAATCCCTGCCGGTCCCCCGCCAATAATAATTAAATCATAGACCATGTTTTTAAGATTTTATCGCTTCTGGAATAGCTTCGATCAAATCGGTGGCCGATATCCCCTCCTTTAATTTCTGGACGGCGAGCTCGCCGGCTTTTTTATTGATGTAAGAAGCGGCGCAAGCGGCTTCAAAAACATTGGAGCTCCTGGCAAGCAAAGATCCGCAAATCCCGGCTAAAGTGTCGCCCAATCCTCCCTTTGTCATATAGGGAGACCCCGCCCTGTCCAAAGCCGTTTCTTTGCCGTTGGAAATTATGTCGGTTGCGCCTTTCAATAAAATCGTCGTTTGAAGACGGGCCGCTTCGGATTCAACCGCTTTTATTTTTTCTTCTTCCGATAATTTATAAATTTCTTTTCCGGTCAAGATAAAAAATTCATAAGTATGGGGAGTAATTAAAAAGTTTTTACCGGCGATTATCTCGGGCTTTTTCCCTATTGCATGAATGGCATCGGCATCTATAACCGCGGGTATCTGAACCTGGGAGAGATATTCCAAAATTGCTTCCTGGGTTTCTTGGGTTCTCCCCATTCCTCCGCCGATTACCACCGCCGTCTTGCCTCCCGAAACCGCCTTTGCGGCTTCCGTCATTGAAATCAGCGTTGCCAAATGTTTTTCTTCCAAATATTTCCCCTCCAGGGGGTAGGCCGCCAAAACCGGAGTGAAGCCGGCAATAATGTCGGCTGCTCTCCTCGGAGCGATGATTCTTACCATATCAACTCCCGACTTGAAGGCCGCCATTGCCGAAAGAGCCGGAGAACCAGAATAAAAATCCGAACCGCCGATTACCAACAAAAGACCGTAATCGTATTTTCTGGAGCCGGCTGACCTGGGTTTGTAAATATTTTTTAATATATCTTTTGTTATTTCAATCATCGAACTTCCATTTATGGAAGTGAAGATAAAGACGAGAATGAAATTCTCATCGCCTCCTCACTTATTAAGATTAATTATTGACCTTTGATTAATTTTTTTCTTAAAAAAGCTGGTGTTTCCCAAATTTTTTCTTTTTCCAGCATTTCTCTTTCGGCATCTTCGGACTCCCTCTTGATTTGGAGAGCATTTTTCCTGACCCTTTCTTCATTGCTGCTTTTTTCCGCAGCCAGGCTGATAGAGGAAAAAATGCCTTCTTTCGGAGCTTCGGATCCGGAAGATTCTTTTTCTTTGGGTTCTTTTACTGCTTCAACTTTAATTTTTATGGTTCGACGTGACTCACCACCCTGAACCCGTTGAAGGGTTTTCTTTTTGGGAGCAGGCTGACTTGGCTTTTTGTTTCTTTTCCTGCGCTTTGACGGCTGCCTCTTTTTCAAAATTGGCCTTGCAACGACTTTTTTCTTTTTCGCCTCCCCGGAAAAAATTTTCGTTCCTCCGCAGCCCACGGCCAATAAAATAGTTTTGATGACATCCGAATATTTCTTGCTTTCGGCCACTCCAAAAATAATTTTGGCCTGAGGATTCGCCAGTTCGGAAATGGTTTTTGATATCTGGCTTACTTCGGCGAGAGAAATTTTCTTTTCGCCGGCGATGTTAAACAAAACTCCTTTTGCCCCCCGAATGGTGTAAGGATACAGGGGGGAATTGAGAACCCTCGTCATTAATTCTTTTGTCGAGCCTTCTTTTCTCTGGACTTCAACCGTATTCAAATAAGCCAATTTTCCTCTGCCTTCCAAAATCGTCCTCAAATCGGCAAAATCGATGTTTATTAATCCCGGTTCGTAAATGGTTTCAATTAAGCCTTCCAAGCTTTCGGACAAGCTTTTGTTTACAACGGAAAGGGCTTGTTTCAAAGGAGTGGCTTTATCAATAATCTGGAAAGCTCTTTCGTTAGGGATGATGGAAAAAGCGTTCAAGTGAGACTTTATTTTCCTTAAAGATTCCCGGGCGATTTCCATTTTCTTTTCTCCTTCGAATTTAAAAGGCAGGGTAAAAATTCCGTAAGTAATATTGCCGAGGTTCTTGGATGTTTTGACAAAAACAGGGGCGGCGCCCGATCCCGTTCCGCCTCCCAAACAAGCGACTAAAATACATAAATCCTGACCTTCCAGAAGTTTTTTAATTTTATCCTTATCTTGCAGAGCCGCGGCCTCGCCCAATTCGGGATTCATCCCGGTTCCCAGCCCCTGAGTTAAATTCTGGCCGAACTGAAAACGGCTTACTTTTCTGCCGGAAATTTTCAGAGCTTTTGTGTCGGTATTGGCAACGACAAAACTGGCCTTAGTCATTCTTGAAGCAATTTCCGAAACAATATTTCCGCCTCCTCCTCCTATGCCGATTACCCGGACTTTGGTTTTTCTGATTTTTTCGCTTCCCGGCCTGAACGGCTGGATAGAAGCCTTAAGGGGAGATTTTTTGATTGGTTTTTTGGTTTTTTGCGGCATTAATTTATTATAAAAGCTTCTCTTTTATTCGTCAAATACCCGAGCCGCAGCGAAGGGTGGAGAAGAACGAATGTTCTTCGACTAGAACCACGCTAAGCGCGCGGCGTTTTTTCCGGCGAGGCAGCCGGTGCTCCAGCAAAGCTGAAGATTGTAGCCGCCGGTGGGGCCATGGAGATTAATTATTTCTCCGGCAAAAAATAAATTATCAATCAATTTTGATTTCATGGTTTTAGGATCTATTTCTTTCAAATCAACGCCGCCGCTGGTTACGATGGCCTGATCAAACCCCAGCAATCCCAAAGCCTGCATTTTGAGATTTTTCAACAAGCCCACCAACTTTTTTCTTTCTTCTTTGGTGATGACATTTACCGTCTTTTCGGGATTGATTCCCGACAATTTTATGATTACGGGAATTAATTTTTGGGGCAGAAGCTCTTTCAAAGAATTTTTAAAAATCTTGTTATTGTATTTTTTAAAATCTTTCTGTATCCTTTGGTCCAAAAGGGGGTATTCCAAAGCCGGTTTCAAATCCAAAGATATGATTGTTTCGCCAAGCTTTAATAATTCGCCCACTTTCTTGCTTATATCCAGAATTATCGGGCCGCTTAATCCGAAATGCGCAAATAGCATTTCTCCGAACCTGTCGTCCTGTTTTTTGCCGTTCTGAAAAACGTTTATCTGAACGTTTTTAAGGCTCAACCCCTGCAAATCCCCCACCCATTTTTCTTTTATTTTAATCGGAACCAGGGCGGGCTCGGGAGTTATTATTTTATGGCCCAATTTACGGGCAAAATCATAGCCGTCTCCCGCAGATCCCGTTAAGGGATAGGATTTGCCGCCCGTGCAGATAATGAAATTTTTGGCTAAAATATCTCCTTTTGAGGTAACCAATCTTTTTATGCGGTTTCCCTCTCTCTCCAAATCAACAACCCTTGTTCCGCCCATCACCTGAACTTTATTCTCTTCCAGATATCGGATTAAAACGTTCAAAACGTCTTCTGCTTGGTCGGTCGCCGGAAAAACTCTTTTACCTCTTTCAATTTTGGTTTTCAGCTTGTGCTTTTCAAAAAAACCGATAACGTCTTCCGCCCCGAAATTAAAAAGCGCGGAAAGAAGAAATTTACCGCCTTTCCCGAAATCTTCAACAAATAAACGTTCGTTAAATTCGGCCCGAGTAAAATTACATCTTCCTTTGCCGGTCAGCAAGAGTTTTTTGCCTGGCGTCTTGTTCTTTTCTATTAATAAAACTTTAGCTCCCGCTTCGCCGGCTTTGCCCGAAGCCATCATGCCCGAGGGTCCTCCTCCGATTACCGCCACATCAAAATATTTTTCTTTGTCCGATAATTGTTCCATATACCGAGGTTATAACCGAGGTGAAGAAGAGATTTATCTCTTCGACTCAAATAAAAATCAAAATTTGACGTATTCCCGCCATTCACCGGGAATCGGGATGGAAATTTTTTCCATGTCTTCTTTTACCGAGCTTTCGTATGACGAAAACGGAGGTGAAGAAGAAATAATTTTCTTCGACGTTGCCAATTTAAAAGAAAGCGAAGTGGCGGAAAGAGCAATGTTTTTATCCGGCAATAAAAAAGGGGCGCCGTATCTGACATCGCCCAAAATTGGAAAACCCATCAAAGATAACTGAACGCGGATTTGGTGGAATCTTCCGGTTTGGAGTCTTATTTTAAGAAGCGAGTATTTTTTATTCGAAGCTAAAACTTCATAAAAAAGTTCCGCCCTTTTTATGTTTTCCTTTTCGTTTTTCTTGAGAAAGCTTACCAATTTCTCAAGGTCCCGCTTCGGTTCTCCCAAAACTACGGCATGGTATATCTTTTCAACCTTGCGGCTGCGGAATTGTTCCGAGAGGCGCGAAGCGCCCTTGCTTGTTTTGGCGAATAAAACAATCCCTTGCACCTGCCTGTCCAAACGGTGCAGAAGCCCCAAAAAAACATTGTAAGGTTTGTGGTATTTCTTTTTAAGATAGTCTTTAACCATATCCATCATGCAGACGTCTTTACTGCTATCCCCCTGCGTTAAAATGCCGGCCGGTTTATAAACCGCTATCAGATGATTGTCTTCGTATAAAACCTTGAGTTTCATTTTATATTTAGACTTCCGTTTTGCTGAAAAGCCAGGCGCCGAGAGAAACCATCAAGAAATCAAAAACTAAAAGAATAACCACGTCTAAAAATAAAGACATTTGAGAGAAACCGATTAAGCTGGCCCTGAGCCCGTCCACCCCGTAAACCAAAGGATCAACGTAAGTAACCGCCTTCAGCCAGCTTGGCAGATTGGTAAGAGGAAAAAGAGCTCCCGACAAAAGGAATGTCGGAAAAATGATAAAGTTCACAATTAAAGAAAATCCCTGGGTATCTTCCATTACGGAAGCCAAAGCTATGCCAAGACCGATAAATCCGGCGCTGATCAAACACATTAAAACCAAGGCAAAAATCAAACCGAGAGGATTCGCAATTTTAAATCCCATAAAAAGAGACATAATTAAAATTAAAAATCCTTGGATTAAAGAAGTCGTCACTCCACCCGCAATTCTGCCCAAAACAATGGCCGAACGCCTCACCGGAGCGACCATGATTTCTTTTAAAAAGCCGAATTCTTTATCCCATAAAACAGAAATGCCGGCGAACATGGAAGTAAAAAGCATGGTCATGCCGATTATTCCCGGGACTAAAAAATCAATGTAGCGGGCGTTCGGAGGCAGGCCCATTAAATTGAAACTGGGACTCAAGCCGAAATTCATACTGATAAGAAAGAAGAAAGGCATCGCCAAAGTTCCGATGATCCGGCTTTTGGCTCTTAAAAATCTTTTCATTTCTCTCAACCACATTACGTAAATTGTTTGCAGATTGTTTGAATTCATTTAAGTGAATTTTATCTGTTAAATCTCTGTTTCATTATATTTCTTTCGGCCTGGCCGGCTTCCACTTCTCTTATGGTTTTACCGGTAAAATGCAAAAAGACGTCTTCTAAAGTCGGTTTTCTCAGGCTAACCGATTTTATCGTGAAACCCGCTTCCTTCTGGTCTATTTTTATTAAAAGCGGGATTTTCTTTTCTCCCTGGGCGACGTTTAAATCTATGGCGCCGTTATGGCGACTGATTTTTTTAATCCAGGAAAGGTTTCTAAAAACATCCATGGCTTTTTCCGGAGGAGCCGCTTCAATTGAAATAACGTCCCCGCCTAAAATATTTTTCAGATTCTGGGGATTATCCAGGGCGATAATCTTGCCGAAATCAATAATTGCTATTCTTTGGCAAAGATAATCCGCTTCTTCCATGTAATGAGTGGTCAGAATAATGGTCGTTTTTTCTTTTTCATTTAATTTTAGAATGTAATCCCAGATATGGCGGCGGGTCTGGGTATCCAGCCCCAATGTCGGTTCATCCAAAAACAAAACCTTCGGATAGTGCATCAGTCCCCTCGCAATTTCCAGCCGCCTCTGCATTCCCCCCGAATAGTCTTTGACCAAAACCTTCGCCTTGTCCCGGAGTTCGACTAAATCTAAAACTTCTTTGATCCTTTTTTCGCGGATTTCTTTGGTCAGGCCGTATAATCTCGCGTGAAAATCCAGGTTTTCATAACCGGTCAGACGATTATCCAGGGCCGGCTCCTGAAAAACAATGCCCACGGAATTTCTTACTTTGTCTTTTTCCTCCAAAACGTCGTATCCCCAAACCCTGGCCTCTCCCGAGGTCGGTTTCAGCAAAGTCGTCAGCATTTTGATGGTCGTGGTTTTTCCCGCTCCGTTCGGCCCCAATAAACCAAAAATTTCTCCTTCTTGAACCTGGAAGGAGATGCCGTCTACCGCTTTCAAATCGTTGTATTCTTTGGTTAAATTTTTTACCTCTATGGCTAGCATGACATTCTTCTTTTTTCTACCTCGTCCCAATTAACGATATTCCAAAAAGCGTCGATGAATTTTGCCCTTTCGTTTTTATAATCAAGATAATACGCGTGCTCGAAAACGTCAAGCACCATTAAAATTTCAAACGTCGGATAAATATTGGCATTGTGTTTTTCTATCTGCATTATTACGGGCCAGCTCCTTTCTTTGTCAAAAGCCAATGCTGCCCAGCCGGAGCCTTCGACGGAAAGAGCGGCTTGGCTAAATTCTTTTCTGAATCTTTCAAAACTGCCGAACTCCTTTTCAATTAAACCGGCCAAGATTCCTTTCGAGACTCCTCCGCCCCTGCTGGCGGACGCCAGATTGCCCCAAAACAAAGAGTGCAGCAAATGCCCTCCCACGTTGAAAGACAGTTCTTTCAAGACGGACTTCATATCCAAATCGGCGTTGTCTTTTCTTGCCTTTTCAAGTTTCTCCAAAATCGCATTGGCTCCGTTAACGTAGGCCTGGTGGTGCTTCTGATGGTGAATAGTCAGCTGCTGTTCGGAAATATACGGCTCCAGATCTTTGTATCCGTAAGACAGCCGAGGCAAGGTATAGAATTTTTCTGTTTCCATTTTATTCAATAATCCATTCTACCGCGTCCGTCCGAAGCTAACAAGAGCGAAGGAGAACCAAAAAACCGCCCTTTGGGCGATTATTCGTGCTGTCTCTTTTGGTTAAAATTCGAACCTTTTTTCGGGAAAATCCCGACGCTGAATTTTGATAATTTTCGCTCGGGCGCGGCGGAATTCCTCCCCCTCGCCCCTTTCTTCCGCCGCGCCCTC
>CAYYRI010000003.1:0-6288 GCA_964474185.1 uncultured Candidatus Saccharibacteria bacterium
GTATAATCTCAAAAGAGCTATACTGGGCGTAGCCCCGTATAATCCTTTAGGAGCTATACGGGGTTGATATACTGGGTATGGCATCTGAAATAAAAAACATTCCAAATCACGTAGCCGTTATTCCCGACGGCAATCGGCGCTGGGCGAAAAAGAGAGGACTGCGTCCCTGGATCGGACACGAAGTGGGGATGAAATCTTTTGAGAAGGTCTTGGAGAAATCTCTGGAATTAAAAATTCCTTATTTAACTTTTTGGGGAGGCTCCTGGGACAATCTGACCAAAAGGCCAAAAATCGAAATCAAATTTCTTTTTAAAGTATACGCCGATCAGTTCAAAAGAATTGCAAACGACAAAAGAATCCATCAAAATAAAGTTCGAATCGACGTTTTGGGCCGCTGGAGAGAAATCTTGCCCGAGGAAACCCAAAAGGCGATAGAGAAGGTCCGGGAAGCGACAAAAGATTACAACAAATATTTTTTGACTTTTCTTTTGGCTTACAACGGGACGGACGAGATGATGGCTTGCGTCCGGAAAATTGCGGATCTTTCCAGGGGAAAAACAATAAAAGTCACCGAAAAGTTAATTAAAGAAAATCTTTGGACTAAAGATCTGCCTCCGGTCGATCTGATTATCAGAACCGGTTGCGAGGATGATCCTCATATCTCAGCGGGATTTATGATGTGGGATGCCGCTTATTCCCAGCTGTATTTTACCCGGACTTTTTTGCCCGTTTTCGGGCCGAAAGAATTCGAAGAAATAATCAAAGACTACTCGGAAAGAGAAAGAAGAAAAGGCGTTTAAAAATAGGCGAAGAGGATAAATCCTCTTCTTCATCTTTCGCCGCGGCTCAGCGAACTTTTAGCCCTGGAAAGGACGGGATAGCCGTACTGGCACAAAAAAAAGGGGTGGCGCGGAATTTCCGCGGCCACCCCTTCTTCTTTTCAGAATCAATGAATCTTTGATTCATTTCAATCTTCAATGAATAATTTTAATAAACTTTTATCTCGTATTTATCCACCAAAAACCCGTTCTGGTCGTAGAGGTAGAGGGTGTCGTTGCATTTGCAGACGATATCATAACCCGCGTAAATGTCCCAGTAATTTTTTAAGAAATCCTTGTCTTTGGAATAATATCCCGTGCAGCCGTCGTAATTAAGATATCTGGAAATGTAATTGTCGGCATAAGACTGGCAGGTTGAGTCAAACGTCACGGCGAGATTTTTAGAGTAGTCTTTCGGAGTGCAGCTTTCCAGCGCCAAAATGGCGCTCTGGCATCCCTTGCTGAAATAACAAACCTCATCGCGATTTATTCTGGGGCAGATTTTTGAAAAAGAATAGCCGGTTGAAGTTTTATAATAATCATTCAAATATCCGAAACATTTATTCGGCCTGAAACTCTTATTCGTGCTAAACGGGTCTTTCTTGCTGTAAATATGGACCGTGTCGGATTGTTTTAAAACAATGTCTTTATCGGGGATTGAGCTTCCGGGAATAAACAATTCCACGCCCCGGGGGATGACAAATTCTCCGCTCTTTCCTTTTAATTTCCAATTCGTTATATCGGTTGTTTCCGTTCCTTTAAGCTGATATTGGATGGTAATCAGGGAATGGGAAGCGCTGGCAATTTTTACCTTGCCGAAGGAAGGAGACATATTTATTCTGAAAGTTCTTTCGGCCGGGAAAGGATCGACGGAATTTATTGTTCTCGCCCTTATCGAGAAAGTATATTCTTTGGAGCCCGACGGGAAATCGATTGTCCTGCTGTTGGAAGAAGTTTTTTGCCAATCTTTGTCCAGATCCTTTACTTTTGTTTCAAAAGTTATCGTTTGCCCTTTTAGATTTGAGGGAAGTATCCCCTGAAATTCAAAAGTAACCTTGTTCGTTTTATCGATAATTTCTCCGTTTTGCGGTCCGGAGATGATAAGAGTATCAACTAAAATGCCAGGCTTTAACTTCTGAAGCTGTAAAGCGGCGGTATTTTTAGCAGTGTTTTTGCTTGTCGTCGTCGTTGTCGTCGTCGGCGTAGTTTCGGTGGAATTATCCTGAGAAACGGTTTCCTGAAGCTTCGGCGTCCCTTCCATTTTCTTGATTACCCCGAAATAATAATAACCGGTAAAGGCCACGGCAACAACAAGAAAGATAGCGATAGCTTGCATAGTTGTATATTTTAACCTTAAATAACGAATTTGTCAATCACCCGAATCGCAATGAGGGTGGAGAAGAATGAATATTCTTCGAGTTTTCTATTCGAGTGATTTTTGGTAGAATAAAAAATATGGCGAAGAGGAATTTATCCTCTTCTTCACCTTCCCGAGTCGCAACGAAGGGTAGAGAAAAACGAATATTTTTCGATTCACTTCCATAGTCAAAGAAAATTATTTCTTTTCCACCTCGTTCCCATAAATGGGAACTCGGTAATGGAAGTTCGGTATATGAACCTTGTTTTGGTTGATGAAAAAGACAATGAAATCGGAACGGATGAAAAATTAAAAGCCCATAAAGAAGGCAAACTGCATCGGGCTTTCTCGATTTTCATTTTCAATTCAAAAGGAGAAATGCTTCTGCAAAAAAGAGCCGGGACGAAATATCATTCGGGAGGGCTTTGGACAAATGCCTGCTGCTCCCATCCCGAACCCCAAAAAAGAATCGGGGAAGAGGCAGAGAGAAGATTAATAGAAGAGATGGGAATCAGCTGTAAAATAAAAGAAATTCTCAGTTTTGTCTACAAGGCGGATTTGGGAGATTTAACGGAGTATGAGTTCGATCACGTTTTTGTGGGGAAATCCGATGGCAATCCCAAGTTAGATCCCAAAGAAGCCGAAGACTGGAAATGGATAAGTCCGGAAGATTTGCAAAAAGACGTAAAAGAAAATCCCGGAAAATATACCCATTGGTTTAAAATAATTTTTATTAAGGTTTTAAATTCGGTAAAATAATAAAATCTCAACAGTCGAAGAGATAAATCTCTTCTTAATTCGCTAACGCTCATGATAAAGGAAACGACACTGTGTCTGTTAATCAGGGAAAATCAGGACGGAAAAGAGCTGCTTTTAGCGATGAAAAAAAGGGGTTTTGGGGCAGGGAAGTGGAACGGTGTCGGAGGAAAACCGGATTCGCGGAAAGGAGATAAAAATATCATAGAAACAGCCATCAGGGAAACAGAGGAAGAAATCGGAGTAAAGATAAAAAAATTGGAAAAAGTCGCAGTTTTGAATTTTTGTTTCCCCTATATTTCCGAAGAAAAAGAATGGGACCAGAACGTCCATGTCTTCCTCGCCAGAGAGTGGGAAGGGACGCCCTTTGAGACCGAGGAAATGAGGCCCGAATGGTTTAATGAAAAAGAAATTCCTTACGATAAAATGTGGGACGACGATAAACTCTGGCTTCCCGAAATTTTGGAAGGCAAAAAATTAAAGGCGGATTTTATTTTCAAAGAAGGCGAAATTATCTTGGAACACAACATCAATATCACGGAAAAACTTTAGCATTCGGCAATTATCCCTTGACATCTTTTTTGATTATGTTCAAATTTAATTATATATGGGAAAAGAAGATCATAAAAAATCTCATGAAGAATTGATGGCAACCATCAGGAAAATGAAGAAAAAAGAACAGGAGGCAAAGAAGATAAATCAGGCGATCTCAAAAAGTCAGCAAGAAAGCATTCAGGATGCCGATTAAAATCGCCAGCCGGGCGATTTTTTGCTAGAATAAAATAGGCGATGAAGCCTTGCTTCATTTTCATCTTCGCCTTAATAAATTAAAGCTCGATATATGAAGATCCTTCTTTTATATCCGGAATTTCCCAAGACTTTTTGGAGTTTCAAATACGCCCTTCCTTTTATCGGGAAAAAAGCGGCTTTTCCGCCCCTTGGCTTGTTGACGGTGGCGGCCATGCTTCCCCGAGACTGGGAGAAAAAATTGATCGATTTGAACATCCAAGATTTGGATGAAAAAGACCTCCATTGGGCGGACCTTATTTTTATTTCGGCGATGATCGTCCAGAAGGAATCAGTCCGAGAGATTATAAATCTGGCGAAATCGCTCGGGAAAAAAATTGTCGCCGGCGGCCCTCTTTTTACAACGGGCTACGAAGAATTCTTAAACGATATTGATTGTTTTGTTCTGGGGGAAGGAGAGGTTACTCTGCCTTTGTTTTTGGAGGATTTTAAAAAAGGTGATCTAAAAAAAGTTTATAAGCCCGACGACCGGTGGCCCGACATAGGCTATACCCCGATTCCCGAATGGAAGCTTATTGATATGAAAAAATACGCCTCAATGGGCATTCAGTTTTCAAGGGGCTGCCCTTTTAATTGCGAATTTTGCGACATCGTTCTTTTGAACGGCAGATTCCCCAGAATAAAAAGCAGGGAGCAGATTTTAAACGAGCTGGACGCTTTATACTGGAGGGGCTGGCGGGGAGGCGTCTTTTTTGTCGATGATAATTTTATCGGAAACAAAACAAAATTAAAAGAGGAAATCCTGCCGGCCATAATAGAATGGATGGAGGGAAAGAAGCATCCTTTTTCTTTCAACACTCAGGCCTCAATCAACCTTGCCGACGACGAAGAATTGATGGCGCTGATGGTAAAAGCCGGCTTTGTCACCGTTTTCATCGGGATTGAGAGCCCGAAGGAGGAGAGTTTAAAAGGATGCGGCAAATTTCAAAATGTGAATCGTGATTTATTAAAATCAATCAGAACTCTTCAAAACCGCGGTTTGCAGGTTCAGGCGGGATTTATTATCGGGTTCGATCAGGATACTCCTTCGATTTTTGACCAGATGATAATTTTTATCCAGACCAGCGGAATAATGACGGCTATGGTGGGGATTTTGCAGGCCCTGCCGAAAACAAGACTGTGGAACAGGTTGAATAAAGAGGGAAGGTTGATTTCCCAGGCAACCGCCGATACCGACGGCACTATTAATTTTATGCCCAGAATGGATCTTAATTCCCTGACTGCGGGCTATAAAAAAATTATAAGCCATATTTATTCGCCCAAGAATTATTACCAAAGATTGATTACTTTTTTGAAAGAGTACAAACCCGGAGAAAAAAAGGGGGGAAATTATAAAATTCATTTTAATCAGCTTCTTGCCCTGTTAAAATCAATCTGGATATTGGGAATCAGAGAAAAAGGAAGGGTTTATTATTGGAAGCTGTTCTTTTGGAGCCTTTTTAAAAAACCGAAATTTTTCCCGATGGCGATCGACCTGGCCATCAAGGGATTTCATTTCCGGAAAATTTCAGACGGTTATTTGTCTTGATTGAAAGCCCATGGTAAAAAATATTTTTATCAAAATTGGAATAGGAATAATCATCGTTATCGGCGGCTGGATAATATTTTCCAATGCAGTTGAACGATTTACCATCCAAAAAGAGGCGGGAGGCCTTTCTGTTCAAGAAAAAATCGGAAAAGAAACAGTTTTGATAATTGACAACGGAGAAGGAGAGCCGCAATCCTTTAAGGTTGAAGAAAAAGAGGGGATGACCGCCTTCGATCTGTTAAAAAACAAAGCGGAAGAATTAAATCTGGTTTTAAAAACAAAGACCTATGACATTGGAATTATGATTGAAGCTATCGGAGAAAAAGAAAATGGTCAGGATGGGAAATATTGGCTGTATTATGTCAACGGAGAAATGGCGCCCGTTTCGGCCGATAAAAAAGAGATAAAACCCGGCGATGAAATTAAATTTAAATTCGAGAAATCGCCATTCTAAGCCATGAAAAATATAATTAAAAATAGGAAGATATTAGAAGTCTCGATTGCTATTGTGTTTGTTTTAATAGGAGCAAGTTTAAGGCTGATTCCTCATGCTCCTAATTTTGCTCCTATTGGTGCGATTGCCTTGTTTGGAGGAGTTTATCTTTCAAGAAAATTAGCCCTTGTAATACCCTTGGCGGCAATGGTGATTTCCGACGTATTCATCGGCTATTACGAAGTTGCTTTGATGGCTTTCGTTTATGGAAGTTTTTTGCTCTGCGTTGTTCTCGGGTTTTGGTTAAAGCGACACAAAAAATGGCAGACAATTTTGGGAAGTTCTGTTTTGTCCGCTCTCATATTTTTCTTTCTGACAAATTTTGCCGTCTGGGCTTTTACTCCCTGGTATGCTAAAACTTTTTCGGGATTAATCCAGTCTTATTTAATGGCCCTGCCCTTTTTCAGAAATACCTTATTGGGAAATCTGTTTTATGCAACCGTCTTTTTCGGAGCGTTTGAAATAGCGGATGTCCTGGTCAGAAAAATCTTGAAAAGAAAAGTCGTCCAATCCGTATTGTAAATCCAGA
>CAYYRI010000003.1:6388-9683 GCA_964474185.1 uncultured Candidatus Saccharibacteria bacterium
AAGGAATCGATGAGGGGAAGAAAGGGCCGGCCGTTGATTGATCGTTTGCTTTATCACGATCTGTCAGCCGAGCATTACAAATTAAGGAAAGGAGGGGTGACAGCCGAGAGCATAAACGGGATAATAAATTCCCTGAAAGAAGATGTTGTTCTCGGCGTATTATCGAGAGTCAGAGCGGGAAGAAGCAGAGCCCATATCCCTATGATGGATTTCGACGAGCGGAAATGCGAGGGGAGATGGGATATTATAGAATCATTTATCCGGGGAATCGACCAGGAGGGGATAATCCTTCATTCCGGCAGATCCTATCATTTCTATGGAGTCCATTTACTCCAAGAAAGGGACTGGCTCAATTTCCTTGGTAAATGTATTCTTTCCGACTTGGTGGACGACCGTTATGTCGGCCACCGGTTGCTTGACGGTTGCGGGATATTAAGAATTTCGGCTTGCCCGTTGCGTCCGAAAGTGCCCAGTGTGATTTCGACTGTCACGAAGAAGACGCCGATAACCAGAGCGCTCATGGTAATCAAACAGTAAGGAGGGAGAGAATGGCTGATACCGAAGTGAAATTCAGGAAAAAGGATTTAATCTCGCTTGTCTGGCCCGTGAACACCTGTTATTCCACTTTGATAGCGGGGGTGCCCAAAGGCGTAACCGTTGATAAAGTTGCCGGGACCTGGACTTTCCGGGGCCAAACCCAAAAAATCGGTTCTCGCCGCTATCCCTGCACCGAAGGCATTGATTATCCAATTGGCGTCTACGACCGCACGAAGATAGACCATCTTGATAAGATGAAAGACGACGCCGAATGGGTGCAAAACAGAAATAGGCCGACAAGTTTGGACGATTAAGGAGGAAAACATTAAAACATAAGTCGCCCGAGTAATCGACTGAAGATTACGGAGGCGGTTTTTTAGAGGTTGAAGATAAACCAGGCTAAGCTACCAGCTTGGCTTAGCTAAGCTGGTATTCATTCCTTGACTTTTACCAAAAACGGAGCCAAGGTAAGTGATTTTTGAATTTTTTCGGGAAAAAGAGTAAGATAAAATAAGAAAAACCATGAAAGAAGACAAAAAGATATTAGCCTCAATTAAAAATAGACCCTATTTCCAGCAAGGAAATTTTGTGCTTTATCACGAAGATTGTTTAAAAATTTTAGAACAACTACCGGAAGATTCGGTCGATATGATTTTTGCCGATCCACCCTATATGCTTTCGAATGGCGGTTTTACTGTACACGCTGGTAAACGCGTAAGCGTAAACAAAGGAAATTGGGATGTAAGCAATGGACTAAAAAAAGATTTTGAATTTCATTTCAATTGGATTAAGGCCTGCAAAAGAGTTTTAAAGTCCAATGGAACTATTTGGATAAGCGGAACTTATCATTCGATACATGAGTGCGGATTTGCTTTGCAAGTCGCTGGGTACAAAATTCTTAACGACATATCTTGGTATAAACCAAACGCCTCGCCGAATTTAAGCTGTCGTTATTTTACGGCAAGCCATGAAACGCTCATTTGGGCCGCAAAAGATAAAAGAACAAAACACACTTTTAATTATAAAGAAATGAGAGAAGGAGATTGGTCTAACGATTTTTTGAAAAGACCAAATAAACAAATGCGTTCAGTTTGGGCAATAAATACTCCTAATTCGTGGGAGAAAAAATTTGGTAAACACCCCACTCAAAAGCCGTTTGATTTATTGAAAAGAATAGTTTTAGCAAGTACAAATAAAGAAGAAATTGTTTTAGATCCGTTTACTGGGAGTTCTACTACTGGTCTAGCCGCAATAATGCTTAATTGTAAATTTATCGGGGTTGATAAAGAAAAAAAATATTTAGAATTATCAAAAAAAAGATTTAAAGATTTCGTTAAAGAATCATAAAAATTTATGTTTATTCTTAAACGGGAAGAGGCGGCCCAAAAACTTAAAAAATTAATTGGTAAGGACTTGAGAAAATTGGCTGATGAATACAATGTTACAGTTTTCAAGAATGGAAAACTCAACAAGGGGTGGGCTGGACATGTATTAGAGAAATATTTAGGATTAGGACTTAGCTCATTGCAGGCTCCCAATGGTCAATCGTGGGAATTAAAAATAGTGCCACTGATTAAGAAAAATGGATTGTATTTTCCGAAAGAAACTATGGCAATTACAATGATTAACGCTAAAAATGTTGCCGAAACTGATTTTGAACAAAGTCATCTATTAAAAAAATTAGAAAGTTTGATCATCTGCGGTCGAGAGTTCGAGAACAAAAAAGAAGAACATTCTAACTTGATCAACGTCGGAACATTTGATTTATTGGATAAGAAAACAAAAAAACAAGTCAAGAAAGATTATAAATTAGTCCAGAATACGATTAAAGAAAAAGGATTTAACGAATTAACTGGAGCTATGGGAGTTTTAGTTCAACCACGAACTAAGGGTCCCGGTCACGGAAGTACTAGTCGTGCCTTTTACGCAAGAACTGGTTTTGTAGAAGTTTTAATCGGTATTTAAGGTGATAACTCTATGAAAGAAAAAATTAAGAAAAATTTAGCCCGAAAGTGGCTTGAATTATGGTAAATAGTTTGATATTATAAAAATAAGCTATAATAAGCTATAAGTTGTATAAAATAAAAAATTATGAGCACAAAACAGAAAAATTACGATTTAAGGGAACTGTTAAAACCATACGCAAATAAGTGGGTGGCTTTATCTGGCGATCACAAAGAAGTTATTGCAGAAGGAAATAAACTAAAAGATGTTGCATCGAAGGCCAGAACAAAAGATGTTGTTTTTTTGAAGGTATTTCCATCAGAATCATTTTATATGCCAGGAATTTATGAAATATGATTATACATGTTTTGTTCCACCCGATAGAAGCTTAAAATGGATAAGAAGACCAATAATCACAATAGAGATTTTTGGTCCCAAGGATAGTAAAGAATTTGATGCCCTTATAGATTCTGGAGCAGATAACGCACTCTTTAACGAAGAGATAGCTGAGTTACTTGGTATAGATTTATCAAGGGCAAAACCGGTAAAGCTTACGGGAATAAGTGGCCAATTAGATGGGCGTCGTTTAGAAGACGTTAAAATTAAATTAAAAAATTTTGACGAGGCAGTAAAAATTCCCATTTGTTTTGTCAAAAGTCCCACAGTTGGTGTTTTATTAGGACAGGAGGGTTTTTTTGATAAATACCGAATCAAATTTGAAAAAGACCATAATAGTTTTGAGGTTAATACTGTAAAAAAATAAATCTGTTTGGCTATTAATATTGTGCGACGTTTAGGGAACGGAAGAAGACCG
>CAYYRI010000003.1:9783-24285 GCA_964474185.1 uncultured Candidatus Saccharibacteria bacterium
ATAAATCTGTTTGGCTATTAATATTGTGCGACGTTTAGGGAACGGAAGAAGACCGACGGGGCAGGGAACCGGCGGTTTTTTGTTTAACTTGATTTTTTAATTTAAAAATACTAAAAAGAAGTATCTTGAAAATTATATTTGAAGATATAGTTCTTAATATCGCTAAGGAGGGCGGATAATATGGAAATACAAAATGAACGTGATAGCGGCGGCAATCTTCGCATTACCGATATTGAAGGCGACATGGGCCAGAAAACTCGGCTGAATCTTTTGCTGCAACCGGATGGAGATGTGGTTATGTCAATTTATGAGATTGACGAAATGGGATTAAAAATCCCAAGACCGAGCATTGAATTTTGTACCATGAGCAGGAATCCAATTATTGCCAAGGGGTTGCAGCAGATTATTCTGAAACTCGCGGAAGAAAATAAAAAATCGAGGTGAAAAGATGGCTGAAGAATTGTCAGAACAGAGACCTTTATGCAATATATTGGCCGAGTTGGTTGAAGATGGCAGTTGGCGGGGATATCAAAAAACCACCATTAATGGAGTGATAATGGTGGACGGTGATTTCGTCCAAAACGGGCCAATTCCAATTACCGGCTTGTGCTGTGGTGATTGTTTTTATTTAATAGACGAAGAAGATGGGGGAGACCTTAACGGTTTTTTTCTATTCCTTCAAATTTTTTCCACTGTGGAATTGACGGTGGATGTCGCGGAGGCGTTTGTTTGTTACGTGAGTATATATCTGGGTTGTGACGATATTCTGGTGGCCGAGGAATTCCTGGATGGTTCTTAAATCAACGCCTTGAGTAAGCAAATCAGTTGCCATAGAATGTCTTAACGTATGGGGAGTGGTAAAAATCGGAACTCCGGCCAATATGGCGTATTTTTTTACCAGTCTTTCAATGGAACGGGGGGTGAGCCGGGACTCTGAGTCCTGTCTGGCCCGGTAATGGATAAACAAGGGTTTTTCTTTGTCATGGCGGGTATCTAAATATTTCTTAATCCACAGCAAAGATCTTTCCGAAAAATAAACCGTCCTCGGGTGGCTGCCTTTCCCGATAATTCCGATTTCCAAATCCTTTTTGTCTTTTATGCTGTTGAACTGCTCCCGGTTAAGGGCCACCAATTCGGCTATTCTAAGTCCGGTTGAAAACAACGCTTCCAAAATAGCCCTGTCTCTCAGGCCCTGAGGGATCTTGGTATTGGGAGCCATTAAAAGCTTCTCAACCTGATCCAGGTTAAGGAATTTGACGGTTTTTTCGGCTTTGGCGTCCTTTGGGAGGGCTATTTTGTCGGCAGGGAGCGATTCTATGTCTTTGGCGGTAAAATAGCCCAAAAGGGCTCTTAGAGCGATAAGATAGTAGTTTTGGGTGACCTTCTTCAAGGTATGGCCCTTTTCATCCGCATAACGGCTTAAATACAGACGATAATCCCAAATATCCTCGGCCGTAAGCTCATGGGGTAATAAGGCCTCTTTTTGGGTCTTTTTTAGCCAAGAGAGGAACTTCTGGAGGTAGCGGCTGTAATTCTCCTGAGTTTTATTTGATAAACCTTTTTCAACTTCGCAGTAATCCAGAAAGTCGGGGATATGTTCTATAATTTTTTTATTTGATTTTTGCATGTGTAATGAAGATAAAGCAGGTTTTTGCGATTCTTCGGAGAAGTGTTGCAAAACCTGCGCTAGGTATAAGCGTCTTTTCTTATATCTAAGAAATGACGCTTTACCTACATTGTGCGACCATTTCTACCTCTATAATATACAGGCCGAATAGCCTTGTCAAGGGTAAAAATCCTTATCCCCTATGCTTTTGACATAATAAAAAAAACGAGGGCACAAGAGAAGATGTGCCCATAATAATAGATGTGCTGCGTCTAATTGCAGCGAGTGAATTGTAAATGAGCTGGAAAAGATGATTTACGGGAGAGAGGGGCTGGGATGCAAGCCTACCAGCCCCTCTTCCTACTTTTATAGTAAAATACTAAGAATATTTGTCAAGAACCAAGCTTTCGCGAAGCGAAAGCGCAGGTGAAGATGAAGGCAAACCCGAAGGGGTAAACTTCATCGCCCAAAAATAAAAAACTGCCGGTTTCCCCTACCCCGGCAGTTTCAGTACCCTGTTAAATGTCGCACATCGAAATAAATTAAAAATTTATTGAAGATCGAAATGAATTAAAGATTCATTGAGTAATGTCGCTTGAATTTACTACTCGATAAATTTAGCCAAATACATAATAGTAATTCCGATCAGAAAAAAAACAAAAGAAACCAAAGATTTTTTCAAATCTTTTTCTTTCTTGATTTCCGGGATTAAATCAGAGGTCGAAATGTATAAAAATCCTCCGGCGGCAAAAGGCAGAAGATACGTTATCAGCCCGCTGATGCTTTGAGATAAAAAATATCCGAGGACGCCTCCGATTACAATAGTTAAGGCAACCAAGATGTTTATGATTATCGCCTTTCTTTTTTCGAAACCGGCATAAAGAAATATGCAGAAATCACCGATTTTCTGCGGTATTTCATGGGAAGCGATGGCAACGCTGGTTGTTATTCCCAGCCTCACGTCTACCAAAAAGGTCGCCGCAATAATCAGGCCGTCGATGAAATTATGGATACTGCTCCCTACTATGTTTATATATCCGAAAGTATGGATTTCGCACTCTGCCGTGTGGTGATGGTGCCAATGGATTATTTTTTCAATGAAAAAGAAAAGTATAAAAGAAAACAAAACGATATAAAGAAGTTTGGTAATTTCCAATTTTTCTGCGGCTTCGGGCATCAAATGGAAAAATGCGCCGCCCATTAAAGTTCCGGCCGAAAGCGAAACCAAAGATAAAAGAATCTTTTCAATCAGTTCTTTTCTGACCGTCAAAGCGATAATTCCGACGAGGGCGCCGGAAGCTATTAAAAAAGAGGCAATTAAAATATATGCCAGCGTGTGCATTTGTGAGTAATTCTATTTGATTAATTCTTTGAATTTTTCCCAGAGGGACTGGCCGATTTTCGGAAGTTCTTGTTTGACCTCCGTTTTCATTTCCCCGCTTTCTTTTTTGAATTCTTCTTCAACTTTGGGTTTTCTTTTGTCCAATTCGGGTTTTATAGTTTTTTGAAACCAATCATTAATTCTGTCTCCATACCTTGATTTAAACCAGCCGTACATTTTCAACCAAAGAGGAACGACTTCTTCCTTCCAGATTTTTTGTATTATTCCCGGCAGTTCTTTTTCTCCTATGGTAAGAGCTTTCTCCCCCACTTCTTTCACTTCTTCTATGTTTGCCGGCGGAGTGATCTGATTTTCCGATTGGGCGAAAACAAATAACGGAGCTAAGAGGCAAAATAAAATTAAAGTTGATAATATTTTTTGCATAACGAGACTTAATTTATTAAGCCGAAGTTGAAGAAGAGGACGGATTCCTCTTCGCCTTATTTCATTTTACCAAATCTCTGGCTTCTTTTATCCTTTTTATCGTTTTTTCTTTGCCCAGAATATCCGCTATGTCAAAAGGGCCGGCCGAGGCCGCTTTTCCCGTTAAAGCAACCCTTAAGGGCCATAAAAGCCTTCCCCTGTCCCCCATTTCTTCGGCTTCCGGCATCAAAACATTCTGCAGGTTTTCTTTATTCCAATCCTCGGACTTTATTTTGGATAATATTTTTTCCGATTTTTCCAGAGAATTCTTGATTTCTTTTTCTTCCATCCCATCCCATTTTAATAAATTTTTATCGTAATCGATTTTTTCTTTGAAAAAGAAATCGGCCAATTCCGCAATTTCGGAAAGTTTTTTCAATCTTTCCTGGTGGATGGCGATAATTTTTTTGACTTCTTCCTGGTTGTAATCATCGCCGACAAGCCCTTTTTCCCTGAGATAAGGAAGGCACAGATCCAGCAGTCTCTCAATTGATTTCTGACGGATGTAAAATCCGTTTAAGTAATCCAGCCTTTTAATGTTGAAAATCGCTCCGCCCTTTTGGACTTTTTCCAGGGAGAATTCTTTTATCAGAGAGTTCATCGAATAAATTTCTCTTTCGTCGCCGGGATTCCAGCCCAGAAATGCCATAAAATTGATCAGGGATTCGGCGAGATATCCTTCCTTTCTGTACTTCGAAACGGACACGGTGGCGTGCCTTTTGCTCAATTTGGTTCTGTCGGGCCCCAGGATCAAGGGCAAGTGGCCGTAAATCGGCTGGGAAAGACCCAGAGCCTCCTGCATTAAAATTTGCTTTGGAGTATTCGAAATATGGTCTTCCCCCCTTATCACATGGCTTATTTTCATTTCAAAATCATCTATGACTACGGCAAAATTATATAAAGGAGTTTCCAGGTTTTTGGCAATGACGATATCCCCCATTAACTCGGTATCGAACTCCAGGCGGCCCCTTATCAAATCGTCAAAGTGCAGTTTTTTGGGGACGACCCTGAATCTGATTACCGACGGTTTCCCTTCGGCCAAATATTTTTTGACCATCTCCTTGTCCAGATTTGCGCATTTTCCGGTATAGCGGGGCGTTTCTCCGATCGACATTTGATATTGCCTTTGGGTCTCCAATTCTTCTTCCGAACAGAAACAATGATAAGCCTTGTCTTCCGCCAGGAGTTTTTCCAGATATTTGGCGTAAATATTCAGTCTTTCCCTCTGGCGGTAAGGCCCGTATTGCCCGTCGATATCCGGACCTTCGGACCATTCGATTCCCAGCCATTTCAAGCTTTCGATGATGTCTTTTTCGAATTCGGGGGAAGATCTTTCCAAATCGGTATCTTCTATCCTTAAAACGAAACTTCCCTGATATTTTTTGGCAAAGAGATAATTAAAAAGAGCGGTTCTGGCCAAGCCGATATGCAAAAAGCCGGTTGGCGAAGGAGCAATTCTTGTTCTTACTCCCCCGGGCGTTATAAATTTAAATTCTTCTTCGGAAACCATATATTTTAATTTTATCATTTATCGAACCTCGCAGACAGCGGGGTGAGATGGAAGATGAGATTTATCTCATCGCCCGGTAAGAAATTCCACAAGATAATTAGCGATTATTCTGGCTGCTTCAGGTTTTGAAAATTCTTTGGTGGCTTTGGCCATTTCTATAAGAGTTTCCGGCTGAGAAAAAAGAGATTTTAATTTTTCCAAAAAGAAGTGAGGCGTAAAATTGGCTTCTTCCAGAACTAGGCTCGCTCCGGTTTCCTGATAAGCATAGGCATTTTTCACCTGATGATTTTGGGCGGATTCTGGAAGAGGAATCAAAATGGAGGGTTTGCCTGCGGCGGCGATCTCAAAAATGCTTCCCGAGCCTGCCCGGCTGCAGATTATATCGGCGGTAGCATATGCATGACGAAGTTCGGGCTCTTTCAAAAACGGAAAAAGATGATAGAACTTTTCCAGGTCTTCTTTCCCTCTCATCATCACTTTTGATTCCGCTTTAACCTGCTCGAAATTCTTTTCGCCGCACTGGTGGATTACTTCAAAATTTTCCAAAAGATTGGGCAGTATTTCAAGAATTTTATCATTGATCCTCTGGGCTCCCTGGGAACCGCCCAGGATGAGAACGACCGGTTTGGCGGAACTTAATTTGAAAAAACTTTCACCCTCAGCTTTCGAACCCTCCAAAACTTCTCTCCTTATCGGATTTCCCACCAAAATCATCTTTTTTAAGGGGAAATATTCGGTTCCCGGAAAAGAAACGAATATTTCCAAGGCAAACCGGGAAATGAATTGATTGGCTACTCCGGGAACAATATCCGATTCATGCAAAAAAACGGGAACCAAAAGAAGCTTGCCCGCAATAACTCCCGGAATAGAGCCGAATCCCCCTTTGCAGAAGATCATATCGGGAGACAAAAAGAAAATATAAAAGAAAGATTGCAGTACTCCGATCGGTATTTTAAAACAGACATCGGCAAAATTTTGCAGAAAGCTTTTCCATCCCGAATGCCTTCTGAGTTTTCCGGCAAAAACTTCCCTGACTTTTATGCCTTCCTGGGAAAGCAAGATCGAGCCGAATTCGTCTTTGGGGCCCAAATAAAAGAATTGAAGGTCTGTTTTTTGCCTATGGTCCGTTGGGCCCGGCCCAGAGGGGTAAATCCTTCTTATCTCTCTGGTGATGGCGATAATCGGGACGATGTGGCCGCCGGTGCCTCCGCCGGTAAATAATATTTTCATTGTTCGAAATAAATTAAGAATTTATTGAAGATTGAAATGAATTGAAAATTCATTGAGCTTTAGATACATTTAATAATAATCCCGCTCCGACAAGTTCGATGGCTAAGGCTGAACCGCCGTAACTGATGAAGGGCAGCGGTACTCCGGTTAGGGGCAGAATTCCCGTCATTGCTCCAATATTAACAAAAGCCTGCAGAATAATCCAAGAGGTAATTCCCAGGGACAGAAGCTGGGAAAATCTGTCTTTGGCGTCTTTCGCGATTCTGAAGCCTCTCCATAAAAAAATCAAAAAAAGAGAAATTAAAAAAATGCTTCCGATGAATCCGGTTTCTTCGGAAAAAATGGCAAATATGGAATCGGAAATAGTTTGGGGCAAAAACCCCCATTTCTGGGTGCTCATGCTGAGGCCCAGTCCTGCCAATCCGCCGGAGCCGATGGCAATCAGGGCCTGATTTATCTGGTATCCGATTCCCATGGGATCCGTGTCGGGATGAAGGAAAACCAGGAAACGGTTAGCCCTATAGGGGGCAAATTTTATTAAAGAAAATAATCCTCCGACTCCTATCAAAATCATTAAAATACTGTGCCATAAGGGCAAATTGACTGAAAAATACATTATTGCGGAAATGACAAGGATTATCGCCAAGGTGCTGGCATGCGATTGGAAATATAAAAGAGCGGCGACTACGATCAAAATTACTATGAAGGCAAAAAGAGTCTGTCCGAATTCCTTATTATTTTTATACGGCGATATTTTTTCCGTCCTGCTGCTGAGCCAGCTCGTCAGATAAAGTATGAAAGTCAGCTTCAGGAGTTCCGACGGCTGGAACGAGAATGGCCCCAGATAAATCCACCTGGCCGCCGATCCCGAACCGGAACCTACTACCGGCAAAAACACCATTACCATCAGGATTAAATTGAATAAAAGCAACCGCGGAGCCCATTTTTTCAAACGGGATAAATCAATCCGGAAAGCGAAAAATGCCAGAATCAGCCCCGGAATCAGGCCGAATAGTATTTGATGCCTTAAAAAATAAAAAGCTGTCCCGAATTTTTCCAGCGAATAAGGCGCGGAAACGCTGGCTAAAATCAATATTCCGAAAGCGATTAAGAAAACCATTATCCCCAACATAAAAAGATCGGGGCGGGCGTTACTTCTTGCCATATTTTTTTACGAATTTCTTGAATAAATTGCCTTTTTCTTCATAATTTTTGAAAATGCTGAAACTGGAAGAAGCAGTAGACAAAAGGCAGATATTGCCCGGTTTTGTGTGTTGATAAGCCAATTTGACCGCATCCTCCATGTTGCTGACAAAGAAATTTTTCGGCAATCCCCTGCCCCGCGACAATTTCAAAATATCTTTCCAGATTATTATTCCCGTTGTCGGAAAAAGAATTACGGTTTTTATTTTGCTTTCCAAAACTTTTTTCGCCAAATTTTTAAAATCAATATTTCTGTCGAATCCGCCGAGCATAATGGTTTGGACTTTCTTCCCCAGGGTTCCAATGGCGGCCATTGTCGCCTCGGGAATGGTTGCCAGGGCGTCATTATAAAAAGTAATTCCCCTGAAAGTTCCGACTAATTCCAGTCTGTGCGGAAGGTATTTGAATTTTTTTACTGCTTTATCGATAATTTTTCCGGGAATCTTAAATATTTTTCCCACGGCTCTTGCCGCGTTTTTATCCAATTCATAATACTCTCCCTTAACCGGAATTTTTTTGGCTTTTGTCTTTCCGGCGATTTCTCTGACGACTTTGTCTCCCGAGTTAAAAACCAAATAGTCATTTTTTGTCTGATGAAGAGCAATGTTGGATTTGGCCCAGGCATACTCTTTAAAATTTCTGTAATAATCCAGATGCTCGGGATAAATATTCAGCATGACCGCGACATGGGGAGATTTTTTAAGATTATAGAGTTGGTGAGAAGACAATTCATAAACATAGACGTCTTTGGGCGTAGCGGAAAACAAAAGATTTAAAACGGGCTTTCCGATATTCCCAACCAGATGGGCCTTAATTTTCCCCGCCTTTAATATTTCGTAAATCAAAGAAGTAGTCGTGCTTTTTCCTTTCGTGCCCGTTACCCCGATGATCTCCCCGGGGCAATTGTCAAAAAAAACATCGGTCTGAGTAATGATTTTTTTAAGAACCGATCTGGGCAAAATTTTAAAAGGAATTCCCGGAGATTTTATTACGACGTCGTAATTTTTGAGGAAATTAAGATAATTTTTACCCAAATGCCATTTTACATTTTGTATTTTGTATTTAGTATCTTGTATTTTGTATTTTACGTCAGCGATTCCTAAAACTTTTTTCGGAAATAATTTTCTCAAAAACAAAAAGGTATCTTGGCCTTCTCGTCCAAAACCCAAAATGAGAACTTTTTTATCTTTTAGTTCATCTAGCTTCATTCTGTCCTTAAAATAGCACAATTTCAGCTCTTTTTCGAGCTATATTTGAAAATTTTTTTAAATTTTTCGGGTAAATTATTCTTGCTGTTCCGGGAATTTAACAGTATTTCGGATTCTTTTTCCAAGTTTCGATATTTCGGCAGGATTTTCTCTTCAAAATATCGAAGAAGAAATGGCGGCTTGATCCTCTTTCGCATGAAGCTGCGGAGGGAAAGGTAAAAAGCCGCTAAGCTTTCTTTTTCGGTGCCGACGCATTCAAAAGGTTTAAATCCCTTTTCCCCTATTAACTCCTGCATTATCGGTAATAGCGCTTTGTCTTTAAAAAGATTTTTATTAAAAATCTTTATTAATTCGTTGCCGAGAAACGGATATAGAATCGTAAAAACGAATAAGCATTTTGAACATTTGCCGCACCATTTTTTCGCAGGTAATTTGGTTCCGGAAGCGGTTTTATAGGCTTCGTTGCAGCTCAAAAAAACCGGGAAATACTTTGGGTATTTGCCGAACAATTTCGCTATCTGGATTTCGTATAAGGGCCGCAGAAAACTGAAATATTCGATTACCGAGTCCCGCTGTAAGCGGGACGAAGGTGGAAAAGAGGATTTATCCTCTTTGACTACTGGAGCCAGATATCTTTTGCAGTAATTTCTGAATTTTTGCTCGAACTCGAAACTCTTTGACCACTGGTGATTGATTGTCCGCCCTAAGTATTTTACATTGCCCTCGTTGGAGCTTCTTTCATTGGATAAGGCAACGTATTTTTGCCCGAAAATTGCAGCCGCCAGCAAGCTTAAAAAAGCCAAATATGCCGAAAAAGGCGTATGGCCGTTCAAAAAACCCCTTCTGTTCAATTCCAATAATTTTTTATCAATTTTCCTTCTGACGATAATCGGCTTTTTACAACCGGCGACTTTCATTGTTTTTAAAGCGGCACCTGTTGGATTCAGGGAAAAGCACTGAACGCCTTTTCCTGCTTTTTTCATTAACTCCAAGGTAACCGCCGAATCTTTTCCTCCCCCCACCGGTACCAGAATCCCCCTTCCTAAATTGTTGAAGATTATCTTCAATAAGCGAGTTTTGCCGGTTATTAGTTTTGGTTTTTGAAAAGGTATTTTATTTTCAAAGAAAAACTGGCCCATACCCTTCAAAATCAGGCCTTGCCAAAAGTTTATTTGTTCTTTATTCAGTGATCCGGCTTTGATTTCAATTGTTGGAGAACAGGTCGCTTTCCAGTAGCTGATCATTTCTATCAGGCCGAGATTGAATATCAGATTATCAAACTTGGCTAAGCTAAGTTTTGGAATGTCCTGAATGATTATGACGGGATTGAAAGAGAGGCCGGGTTCAACTCTGAAATTAAAAGAAATTTTCAGGTCTTTACCTGAAATTCTGCAGGAGTAGCTTTCGTAAATAAACCGAGGATATTTTTTTTGCAAATTTTTTAAGTCCATAAATTCAATGCCTATCCCAATAATCGGATTGCAATTCCGACGATCGCCGCAACCGCTCCGATAACCCAAAACCGCATGGTCACTTTGTAATGCGGCCAGCCCACTGCTTCAAAATGAAGATGAACCGGGGAAGCCAGAAATATTTTTTTGTGCCTGAATTTTTTGGAAAGAAGCTGCAGGATTACCGAGCCCGATTCAATCACCAGCAGAAATCCGATTATGGGCAAAACCAAAACGGAGTTCGTCAGAAAAGCTACGACGGTTAAGGTGGCGCACAACCCCATCATTCCGGTTTCTCCCATATAAAATCTGGCGGGAGGTATGTTAAACCACAAGAAAGCCAGCAGCGCGCCCAAAATAACGGCGCAGAAAGCGGCGATGTCAATCTGTCCCAGAAACAGGGCAATTCCGGCGAACGCCCCGAAAATTGAGGCAAAAGCGCCGCCCGCCAGTCCGTCTATCCCGTCGATCACTCCGCCGGAATAAACCGCCATCATCACAAAAATAAAAAGCGGAATATACCAGCCGTCAATTCCGAAGTCCCCGATTCCGGGTATATGGATCGTGCGCCAATCCAATTTGAAATAAAACCAGAGGGCTCCGATTAGGCCGATAACAATAACCAATAAAAGCCTTTTTTTCAGGCTTACTCCCCCGCCGATGTATTTTCCTTTGCCGAAAACCTGCAGAAGATCGTCGCTTAAGCCTATCAAAGAGGCCGCCACCAGAGTAAAAAGAGGAAGCCACGTTTGGCTCCTGCTTAAAAAATTAAGTTTCTTTAGCCACCAGATGTCGGTAATCTGGGAAATTCCGAAAAATAAAAAAATTAAAACCAGGGTCGTCCCCCAGATTAAAAGTCCGCCGGCTCTGGGAATATGAGTTTCACCCTCTGAATGGAATTTTTGGAATATTGGAACTCCTTTTCCGTCTATTGCCTTTTGCCTTACTTCTTTCCGCCAGAGTTTATATTTGTATAAAAAACGGGTCAAAAGGGGCGTCAATAAAAAAGCGACGATGAAAGAAACCGCTCCCAAGGTGAAGATTTTAATTACATCTATGGCTGCTTCGGGCAGATACAACATATAAATAATTTTTTCTTATTCCCACTTGTAGGCCGTATTTAACCAATTGACTAATTTTTTCATTTCTCCGAATCTGCCGTTTCCTCCATCCGAACCCAAAATCACATTGACCAAAATTCCCTTTTCTCCCGGCGCCTTTGTCACCAAGACCATGCAGCCCCCGGCCGTATCGGTATAGCCGGTTTTTCCCCCTACTATTCCCGGAATTTCTCCCAGGAGTTCATTGGTATTCGTGAGTTCGGGACCGTAGAAGCTGTATTTAGGAGTGGAAAGAATTTCCCAGATTAAGGGCTTATTCAGTAATCCTTTGGTCAGTTCAGCGAGATCCCGCACGGTCGAATAATTTATCCTGGTTTGGGGTTCGTTTTCTTCCGGGTCAAGGCCGCTGGGATTTACAAAAGAAGTATTGTTGAAGCCCAATTTTCGGGCGGTCGAATTCATCAATTCAACGAATTTTTCAAAGGTCATGCCGTCGTAGTCGTTGGCCAGGGAAAATGCGGCGTCGTTGCTTGATTCCATCAGCAAAGGGTAAAGGAGATAATTCACCGTATACACCCTTCCTATTTCCAATTTGCCGAAATCTTCTTCCTGGGCAACCGCTTCTTTGGAAATTTTAATTTCTTTTGAAAGATCGTAGTTGTCCAAAACAACCAGAGTCGTCATCAGTTTGCTCAGGCTGGCAATCGGCAGTTTTTGATCAACGTCTTTTTCAAAAAGAATTTTTTCTTCGCCGTCATTTTTAATCAAGACCGAAAGTCCCGATTTGGCTATGATTTCCAGATCGGGAACGTTTTTGTCCCGGAGAGGCCTCAGATTTTTTATATGTTCCTGGAGGTTGATTTGGGCGGCGAAAATTTGGGGATTTTTACTGACTTCCTGCAAATAGAAAAAATCGCTTAAGTTCTTCTCCAAAAGATTTATCCCCCACCAAAAGGGTAAACTCAAAACTAATGCGGTTAGAAAAATTTTAAGTCTAGTTGTCATTTTTTAGACCTAATCTGTTTACTGTTTTTTTTCTTGCCGGATTTCTTTTTTCTTAATGACAATCTTTGGTCAATTCGTTCCATATCTCTCGGGAACAAACTCGCCTCTCGGACGTTCTCCAGACCCAGAATTTGTTTTACTATTCTTTCCGTTCCCAAAGCAAATCCTCCTTCTGGAGGAAAACCGTATTGAAAGGTTTGAAGATAAAATTTAAAATTTTCAACTCTATTCCCCCATTTTTTAATATTCTCAACCAATTTTTTGTATTCATTTATTCTCTGACCGCCGGTGACTATTTCTAAACCTCGGCAAAGCAAATCAAAACTTAAAGTGTATTCAGGATCTTTCGGGTCGGCAAGGGTGTAAAAAGGTCGTTTTGACACGGGATAATGAGTGATAAAAATTAATTCCGAACCGTATTTTTCTTTTGCAAACTGACAAATTTCTTTTTCATCTTCCGGTTCCAAATCATTTTCCTTTCTGTTGTCTCGACCCGTCCTTTGGAAAATAATCTTTTGCGCTTCCCGCATTTTCAAACAAGGAATTTTTTCGCTTATTTTGGGTAGAGTCGCTTGGTGCAGCTTTAGTTCTTGATTGCAATTCTTTTGCAAATCGGCAAAAATCTTCCGTATTAAATTTTCGCAGGTGTCCATTAAATCCTCCCAGGAATTTATAAATCCCATTTCGGCGTCCAAACTGATATATTCAGAAAGATGCCGGGTGGTGACACTGGGTTCAGCGCGAAAAACATGAGTAATGGTAAAAACCCTTTCAAAAATACCGACTAAAATTTGTTTATATAGTTGAGGGCTTTGTGATAAAAAAGCATCATTTTTGTAATAATCAATTTGAAATACTTCCGCTCCCCCTTCCGCGTTGGTGGGAACTATCATTGGCGCATTAAACTCAGTAAAGTCCAAATCTTTTAACGTTTTTCTGAAGCTTTCAATAACCTGTTCTTGAATTTTGAAAATCGCTTTGACTTTTTCATTTCGCAAAGTCAAAGGCCTAAAATCCAACAAAGTCGGCAAACTGACGTTCAAATCCCTTAAGTCAAAAGGCAGCGTTTCGGCTTTTGATAAAACTATCAGTTTTTCAGTTTTTAATTCCACTTTTCCCGTTGCCAAATCGGGATTTACCATTTTAATCGGCCGTTCCTGAACAGTTCCTTCAATTTCTAAAACGTCTTCTTCTTTAATGTCTTTAACTAAATCAGGCTTTGAAACAATCTGCAAAATACCGGATCTGTCTCTTAAATCCAAAAAAACGATACCGCCGTGGTCTCTTCTGGAGTTGATCCACCCCGCCACTTTTACTTTTTGGCCAGCGCATTGAACGGTTTCTGAAATAAGAGTTCTTAACATATTTATGTAAGATAAGTTTTAACTTTTTCAATAATTTCCTGAGGGGTATAATTCGTTTTAATCAAATAATCTTTCACCCCCAGACGGAGGGCTTCTCCTTTTGTTTCCGCATCATCATAATTTGAAAAGGCTATTACGGGAATTGAAGAAATTTCTGAATTTTTCTTTATTCTCGTTAAAAAACCGATTCCGTTGATTCTCGGCAGAAGAATATCGAGAAGTATCAAATCCGGTTTTTCTTTCTGCAGAACCTTAAGAGCCTCTTCGGACGAATAGGCCAAAATTACTTCAAACCCGGCCTGGATAAATTTATCCTTATACATTTCGGCCAAGACTTTTTCATCCTCGATGATCAAAATTTTATGCTCCATTAGTTTAACGGATTTTTAATTCTATGTAAAATGTGGAACCCTTCCCTCTTCCCGGGCTTTCCGCCCAGATTTTGCCATTATGCATTTCAACGAATTTTTTGGCAACATAGAGGCCCAAGCCCGCTCCTTCCGTCCAAAATCTGGTTCCAGCGCTTCCTCTGGAAAAACTCTCAAAAAGATAAGGGATCTCTTCTTTGCTTATTCCTTCACCGGTATCTTTTATTGAAATCTGAATTTTAGAATCCGATTTTTTAGCACTTATTGTAATACTTCCTTTATTAGTGTAGCGGATAGCGTTTTCTATTAAATTCAGGATAACCTGTCTTATTCTTTCTTCATCGACAGAAATTTCGGGCAATGGTTTTTCCGGTTTTTCAAATTTTAAATAAAGATCTTTTTCCCGGGCGAGGTCCTTTAATTCTTCGATTAGACTGACGATTATCTCATCTATCGAAACTTTTTCCAATTTGATTTTTATTCTTCCCGATTCAATCCTGGAAACGCTTAAGAGGTCGTTAACTAATTTTATCAGTCTTTCATTGGAAAGATAAATATTTTCGAGGGGTTTTCTCATTTTTTCCGGCGGCTTTCCGTAGCTTTCTTCAATCATCATCGAAATATAGCCCTTAATTGCCGTCAAAGGCGTTCTTAATTGGTGAGATGCAATGGATATAAATTCCGACTTAGCC
>CAYYRI010000004.1:0-15150 GCA_964474185.1 uncultured Candidatus Saccharibacteria bacterium
CAAATTTTATCTAAAAACTTTTTTGTCGTGGTCCCCTTTACTTTCATTGAAATCCCCGGAATGAAGTCGGCAACCGGCCTTTTTAAAAAACCTTCGTCTGAAGCTCCAAGTGAAGACCAGTTTCAAAGAGCCAAATCCCAGCTTTGGCAAAGAATGGAGTTTGTCTCTTTGGGTTTGAGAAGATGCGGGCTGCAATGTATTCCTCTTAACACTTCCGAATTAATCGAACTTTTCTGGAGCTTGTACCATCCCGAAGAAGCGGAAGTCGGTTATTACCCGGAAATACCGTCTGAGTTAATACAATGATCAATGAATTTTTAATTTATTTCGATGATAAAAATTCCATTTTTTAAGAAAAAAACAACTGAAATATCGGAAAAAATATTTGAAGCGCCGACCATAGAAGCGAAAGACATCATTGCTCCTTCTTCCATTCTGGTGACTTCCGACCATTTGAAACTGGGAAAGAAATTTGCCAAGTCTTTTTTTATTTTTTCTTATCCAAGATATCTCAGCACCGCCTGGTTTTCCCCGATTATCAATTTAGACACTCCGATGGATATCGGTTTTCACGTTTATCCCATCGAAACGGGCCAGGTTTTAAAACAGTTAAGAAAGAGAGTGACGGAAGTTCAGGCGGAAATTATGGAGAGAGAGGAAAAAGGATTAATCAGAGACCCGGCGCTGGAAACGGCTTACAGGGATCTGGAAGAATTAAGGGACAGACTGCAAACCGCCCAAGAAAGAATGTTCAAATTCGGCCTTTATCTCACCGTCTATGGAGACGACTTGAAAACTATTCGAGAAGTCGAAACAACCTTGAGGTCAATTCTGGAAGCGAGGTTAATTTACATCAAGCCCGCGCTTTATCAGCAGAAAGAAGGATTTAATTCAACCTCGCCTTATGGCTTGGACCAATTAGCAGTCCACACTCCTATGAACACTGGACCCCTTTCTTCGACTTTTCCTTTCGTTTCTTTTGATTTAAGTTCCAATGAGGGAATTTTATATGGGATAAATCGTCATAATAACTCCTTAATATTGTTTGACCGCTTCAGTTTGGAGAATGGGAACATGATTTTATTCGCGAAAAGTGGTTCTGGAAAAAGTTATGCGGTAAAATTAGAAATTCTGCGTTCTTTAATGTTAGGTGTCGACATAATTGTTCTTGACCCGGAAAATGAATACCAATTTTTGTCCGATTCGGTCGGAGGGTCTTTCTTCAATATGTCTCTTGCGTCCCCAAGCCACATTAATCCTTTTGATCTTCCCACTCCGAGAGAAGATGAAAAACCGGAGGATGTTTTGCGTTCCAATATAATTAATCTGGTGGGGCTTTTGAGAATTATGCTGGGGGGATTAACGCCGGAAGAAGACGCGATTATTGATAGGGCCTTAACCGAAACTTATGCGGCAAAAGACATTACTCCCGCAACTGATCCTTCCGCCTGGCAAGAGAGAATTCCCCTGATGTCGGATTTTGAACAGGTGCTGGACAGTATGGAAGGGGCGGAATCTTTGGTCAGAAGAGTAAGAAAATTCACCAAAGGCACTTTCTCTCAATTCTTTAACCAGCCTACCAATATATCTATGGACAAGCCCTTCGTGGTTTTCGGGATAAGGGATATGGAAGATGAATTGAGGCCCATCGCGATGTTTATTATTATGAGATATATTTGGAACGAAGTCCGCTCCGAACTCAAAAAAAGAATCCTGGTAGTCGACGAAGCCTGGTGGATAATGCGTACGGAAGACGGAGCATCATTTTTGTTCGGAATTTGCAAGCGGGCGAGAAAATACTGGCTGGGAGTTACCACTATTACCCAGGATGTCGGAGATTTTATGAAATCCAGTTACGGCCAGCCGATTATCACCAATTCTTCTTTGCAGCTTTTGATGAAACAATCCCCGGCGACGATGGACGTCGTCCAAAAGACTTTTAACTTAACCGAAGAAGAAAAATATTTGTTGATAGAGGCGGAAGTGGGAGAGGGGATATTTTTTGCCGGTCAGAAACACGTAGCGATAAAAGTAGTGGCTTCCTACGCCGAGGACCAGTTTATCACCACTTCTCCCGAAGAAGTCCTCAAAATAAAAAGAGCCAAGGACTCAACGTCTTAAAATTATGGCAGAAACAACAGCAGAATTATCCGCAGAACAATCTACAGAAAATGCCGGAGAAAAAGCAAGGGTTAGCCCCCTCGACCCGGATTTTATATGTTTTGCCCTGCCCTTTGCAATTATTGTTGACGCTATTGATATTATTCTAGAACTCACCAGTGTTTTTATTCTTCCAAAAACAGTGGGCATTATCATGGATATTATTACTTTTACAATTATCGGCGGTTGGATTTATTGGAGAATAGGAAGAATCTCAAAGAGCCGAGAAGAACAAAAAAGGGCCTTTCAAAAACAATTAGCTCAAAAATCGACCCAAATGCAACAGCAATTAGCAAAAGGAATAACAAAAGGACCCCTGCGAAAAACTTTTATAAGGGTCGGCGCGACTCTTTTGGGAGAACTTATCCCTTTCGTTGGGCTTCTGCCCTTTTGGACAATTTCAGTTATTCTTACTTTAAGAGAAAAATGATATACTAAATTAATGAAAAAAATTTTAACTTCAATTTTTTTAATATCGTTTCTGCTTTTACCAGCTGCTTCCTTGGCTTTAGAGTTGAATTACCCAACATTTGGTGGCTATACATTAACTTTAGACATGGACTTAAATAAATTAATCGCTTGGTTTTATTACTTTATCGTGGGGGTCGCCGGTTTGTCCGCTTTTGTTATACTGGTTTGGGGAGGTTTTCAGTATCTAAGTTCGGCCGGTAACCCTACGGCAATCGGCGATGCTAAAGATAAAATAAAAAGCGCCCTTTTAGGGCTTTTAATCATTTTGACTTCTTGGTTAATTCTGCAAGTTATCAATCCAGACCTGACCACGCTTAATTTACCGCAACTTCATTAAGGATGAAGCTTTATTATCACCCTTCTTTCGGGCTCTTGGCCTGTGCTTTCTGAAATAACGTCGCTCCTGTCAACGAGTTCCAAATGGATAATCCTTCTCTCGTATGCCGGCATCGGTGCCAGCATTTTTTCTTTTTTGCTGAGAGACACCTCGTCGGCGGCCAGGCGCGCCGTCTCTTTCAAATATTCCGTTTTTTTCTTTTTATAATTGTTTATATCAAGGTCGATGTAAAACATCTCCTTGGAATCTATTTTCTTTCTTAATATCGCCTTTAAGAGGTGCTGAATATCGTTTAAGGTTTGGCCTCCTTCTCCAATCAAAATTTGAGGCTCCTCGATTTTTAAATTAATTGGAACCGTTTGATTTTCTTCCGGTAAAACCTCTATCTCAGCTTCGAAAGTGGTCTTGCCGAAAAATTCTTCGGCGATTTTTTTAATTGTTTTTATGTCGTTTGAACTAATCATTTTGGGGCTGAACGGCAGGTTTTTTAAAAATTAAATATTGCTGTCCTATTGAAAACAGGCTGGTTATTATCCAATAAAGACCGATGGCGGAGGGCAGTTTCCAAAGGATAAAAACGGTAAAAACGGGGAAAAAATAAAGCATCTGTTTTTGCATTGTATTAGAAAATTGAGCCATTTGTCCTGTTTTCTTCTCGGTTTTTAAGGTCTTGGGAGCCAACATTTTCGACTGAAAAAACTGAATGGCTCCGGCCAAAAATGCCAGCCACAAACTCGGTTCGGCAAGATTGATAAAACCAAAAAAGGTAGGGTCGATCGTACCGGGATTCGGAGTAAACCCATAAAGATGCCTCATGGCTCCCGGTTGCAACCCTTTCCAAAAGACCTGGTAAAGAGCGATTAAAATCGGGAATTGGATCAGCAGGGGAAGGCATCCGCCGAAAGGATTAATTTTTTCTTTCTTGTAAAGTTCCATCGTCGCTCTCGTTTGTTTTTCCTTATCGTCTTTAAATTGCCGCTGGATTTCCTGAATTTTTGGCTGCAACTCCGACAATATTTTTTGGGATTTAATGGATTGCACCATCAAAGGATAGAGAATGATTCTGATTATAACCGTCAGAACAATCACCGCCACCCCAAAATCGTGGCCGGGCAGGTATATATAAAGCAAAATCAGGGCGTTAAACAAGGGCTGATATAATATTATTTTGAAAACGTTGATAAAAAAAGCCATTAGGGTAAGTCTACTCCTCCCTTATTGAAAGGATTGCATCTTAATATTCTATAAATTCCCTTCGCGAGCCCTTTTGGCGCGCCGTATTTATTGATTGCCAAAAGAGCATATTCTGAACAGCTTGGGTAAAAACGGCAATTTTGACCCAGATTCGGCGAAATAAATTTTTGATAAGAATGAACGATTTTCAAAATTAAATCTTTTATCATCGAAATAAATCGGAGATTTATTGAAGATTAAGATGAATCAAAGATTCATCGATTATTTAATAAGACCTGCTTTTTGAAATAATTTATTTATCGTTTCCTCAATCTCCCAAAAATCTTTTTTTTCCAATCCGGGAGCGGCAATAAACAGATTATCGGAGCGATTCGCCAAAGCTTTGGACTTTAATTTCAACCTCACCAGTTCGCTCAGCCTTCTTTTAATTTTGTTTCTTATGCTGGCTTTTTTGGAAACCTTCTGAGAAACTACAAACCCAAAACGGATTTTATTTGAATCATTCTTCAGCGTTTTGATAACCAAAAAATCTTCTTTGAATCCTCTTCCTTTTTTAAAAACCCTTTCAATATCTTTTTCTTTTTGGAGCCGGTTAATTTTGTAAAGCATATTGGTGATACCTAATCAGGTCGCGGCACGCGCGTTTATTAAATATTGCCTTTCGGCAATCGCGCTAACGCCGCTCCTTAACAACCCTCGGTTTTTAATATTTTCCTACACGGAAGAACCGAAGGGTTCTCCCGACCCCTCTCCGATGAGGGATGCTAGACTGTAAGACTCCGTCTCCTTTTTTTTCTCCTCCTAGCCAAAATTCTCCTTCCTCCTTTGGTTTTCTGTCTTCTCAAAAAACCGTGGGTTCTTTGTCTCTTTTTTTTCTTTTTATGAAAGGTGATAGACATATCTAAAATTTTAGCAGAAAGATTTAGAGAAGTCAATTTCACATCTTTTCCTCAGGTTGTTAACAACCACTACTTATTTTGCTCTATTTTTACTTCTTTTGATATTGTGGTACAATACTCAATGAATAATTAATGAAGGCGATGAGGGATAAGCCCTCATCTTTATTCGCCTTCGCCCCTTATGGGGGCTCGGCTCATGACAAAAGAGGAACTCTGGCAGGCGGTTCTCGCCCAAATTCAATTAACTATTTCTCAGGCAAACTTTGCCACGTGGTTTAAAGATACGGGAATCCTCTCTTATAAAGACGGCGAGACGATAATATCCGTCCCGAATTCTTTTGCAAAAGAATGGCTGGAAAATAAATACGGAAAAACTATTTTTAAAATTTTATTTAGTCTGGACAGGGAAATCAAAGAAATAAAATATACGGTAGGAAAAACCGAATTAAAAACCCTGAAAAGAACTCAGGTCTCCGTCCCAGACGCAGGCCAGCTCGAATTTGAAGAATTTCAAATCGATAAAGAAACAAATCTTAATCCCCGTTACACTTTTGATAATTTTGTCGTGGGCCCCTTTAATGAACTCGCTCACGCGGCGGCGGAAGCGGTCTCGAAAAAACCCGGCCTGGTTTATAATCCTCTCTTTATTTACGGAGGCGTCGGGCTTGGCAAAACTCATCTTCTGCAGGCGGTCGGAAACGCAGTGATAAAAGATTCTCCCCAGAAGAAAGTAAAATACATTCCCGCCGAGAAATTTACCGCCGGCGTGATCTCTTCGATAAACAAGCACGATATGGAGAACTTCAAGGCGAAATACCGAGCCATTGACGTTCTTATTCTGGACGATGTCCAGTTTCTGGCCGGAAAAGAAAAAACTCAGGAAGAATTCTTTCATACTTTCAACAGTTTGTATGAAAATGGCAAACAGATAATCATTTCTTCCGACCGCCCTCCGAAGGCGATACCGACCCTGACGGAAAGACTTCGTTCCCGCTTTGAAGGGGGGATGATCGGAGACATTGGTTATCCTGATTATGAAACCAGAATTGCCATTTTAAAAATAAAAAGCCAGGAGAAAGAAGTTAATTTCCCGGACGAAGTATTGGATTATATTTCTTCAAACATCCAAAGAAACATAAGGGAACTCGAGGGGGCCCTAAATAGATTATTGGCCTACCAAAGAATAAATAATAAAGTCCCGGATTTGGAGATAGCCAAATCGTTGCTCAGAACCTTGTTCCTTTCTCCTAATAAAGTGGCTAATCCTAAAAAAATAATCCAGATAGTTTCTGAATTTTACGACTTAAAGGAAAAAGAATTGCTGTCTCTATCGAGAAAAAAAGAAGTGGTCAAGCCCCGACAGATAGCCATGTTTCTATTTAGAGCAGAATTGAAAAGTTCCTATCCCTTTATCGGAAGAAGATTCGGCGGGAAAGACCACACCACGGCTATTTACGCCTGTGAAAAAATAACGAAGGAAATCGAAGTTAATGAAAATCTTAATAACGAAATCAACCTGATAAGGCAGCGTATTTTTAGTGGATAAGTCAGGGGATAAATCGGGGGAATAATAAACAGAAAAATTTTCCCCAAAATTTCACCCCCCAATCAATCGTTTCTTCGTAGGTAAAATCCAATATAAATAAAAAATTATCCACAGCAGTAATAACAATAAATAATATATTAATTACTAGCTTATTAATGAAAACAATAATTCTAAAAGAAAAACTAAAAGAAGGGATTAATGTTGTAGAAAGAGTTTCTGCAAAGTCCTTAAATCTCCCAATTTTAAACAATGTTTTGATTACAGCGGAAAAAAACTTTTTTAAATTAACAGCAACCGATCTGGAAATCGGAATAAATTGGTGGACGTTGGTAAAAACGGAAAGAGAAGGGGAAATTGCCATCCCTTCTAGAATTTTATCTGGCTTCGTCAATTTTTTACCGAATAAACCGGTAAATTTAGAGGTGAAAGACTTAAGCCTGAAAGTGGAGTGCGAAAATTATCAGACGTCAATAAAGGGCTCCAACCCGGAAGATTTTCCGATTATCCCCAAAATCACGACCGAGGAAGGCATTTCATTAAAGAGTAAGATTTTCTGCCAAAATTTAAAACAGGTGGTTGATATCGCCAGTTATTCCTCGGCTAAACCTGAAATTTCCGGTGTTTATTTTTTATTCCAAAAGAATTTGATAACCATGACCGCAACGGACAGTTTCAGATTGGGAGAAAAGAAGCTTTATTTGGAATCGCGATCGCAATCAACGAATATTTCCAAAGATTACTCGTTAATCCTGCCCCAAAGGGCGGCCAGAGAAATAATAAATATTTTTGCGGAGAAAGAGGGGGATTTAAAAATATATTTTTCGCCGAACCAGATTTTGTTTGAAACCTATCTTCCGGAAACGCCCCATCCTCAAATTCAGCTCATCTCCCGTTTAATCGAAGGAGAATACCCGAATTATCAGGAGATCATTCCTAAAAAATTCGAGACGAGAATCACAATTCAAAATAATGAATTTATCAACCAAATCAAATTAGCTTCCCTTTTCAGCGGGAAGATAAACGAAATCAAATTGAAAATCGACCCTAAAAAAAACCAAATAGACATTTTCAGCCAGAGTCCGGATATAGGAGAACACCACAGTTATTTGTCGGGTGAGGTTCAGGGCAAGCCTTGTGAAATTTCTTTCAATCACCGGTTTTTGCTTGACGGCCTTTTGAATATAAGCGCCAATCAAGAAAAAAATCAAAAAATAGTTTTAGAACTGATAAATTCAGAAAAACCCGGCATCATAAAACCGAAAGATGACGACACTTATCTTTATTTGGTGATGCCGATAAAAACTAATTAGGCAGGCCCCGTTAAAAATTTAACATTAAACTCTGTGATAGAAAGCACTAAGCCGTTAGACGGCTTCGCCTTAGGATTCTTCAATAAAAAATAGGCCCCCCGAATTTCTAACGGGGCAGGTTGGGCAGAACTTTTTCTAAAAAACTATGGAAAATCGGACCGGCCACAGTTGCAGCCGGTTGTTTTCTTATCATGGGTTCGTTGTTGCTGTTGCCGATCCAGACACCGACTGTGATAGAGGGGGTGTATCCGACGGCCCAGCAGTCGCGGAAATCATCTGTCGTTCCTGTTTTTGCCGCCACCTTGTAATTTTCAAAATACAAATGGGACCTTGGCCCGAACATGGGAGTCCTGGCCTCATTGTCTGAAAGGATATCATTTATCATCCTGGCCGTTTCGCTTGATAAAACCCTTTGCTGGGTTTTTTTATTTTCTTCAATAATATTTCCCTGGTAATCTTCAATTTTTAAAATAGAAACAGGCGGCACCTTTAATCCTTCAGCGGCAAAAACCCCGTAAGCCGAAGTTATGTCTAACAACTTTACTTCTCCTCCGCCCAGAACAATTGCAGGACCATAAGATGAGAGGGGTTTGTCTAAAGTAGTGATGCCCATTTCTCTTGCGATCCCAATGCTGTTTTTTAAACCCTCAACAAAAACTTTTTCCTGTCCGATAAAATTGTTGGTTGTTAAAGGAGTTTCAATTATGTTTTCGGTTCCGGCCAAAAAAAGAACCTTTATCGAAGGGATATTTAAAGACTGAGCTAGCCCCTGTTTCAAGGTAACCTGACCGCGGAATTTTCCATCGTAATTTTGGGGCGTATATTCTTTATCCCCCCAAATTCCAAAATTGGTTTCGGCGTCAAGCACGGTAGTTGAGGCATTATACCCCTTGTTGAAAGCGGCGGCATAAATAAAGGGCTTAAAGGCGGATCCTGGTTGTCTGCCGGGGTTTTCTTTCGTGCCGATTGTCACATTGAATTTTGGGTCAAACAGGCAATCCACTCCGGCCGTACAATTTTCAGGGTAAGAAGGGGCATAGTAATCTCCCGTTCCGACGGTCATAGCCAGAATTTCTCCATTTTTCGGATTGATCGCCACCAGCCCTCCGTTATAAGCATTATAATTTTTATTTCTTTCTATTCCTTCTCTCAGCGCTTCTTCCGCCGTTTTTTGGATTTCCCAGTCTAAAGAAGTGTATATTTTAAGGCCGTTTTTTCTTAAAAAATCTTCGCCATATTTTTCTTCAATTTGTTGCTTAACCCATAAAGTGAAATAAGGAGCTTTTATTTCGGTCGGTTCTTCGGTAAATTTTAATTCCTCTTTTTCGGCATTTTCTGACTGTTCTTCGGTCAAAAATCCTTCGGAAGCCATCCTTTCTAAAACGTAATTTTTTCTTGTCAGCAATTCATTTTTATGTTCGCCATAAGGGGAAAGGCGGCTGGGAGCTTGTATTAAAGCTGATAGGGTGGCGGCTTCCGGGAGAGAAAGATCCTGAACCGATTTTCCGAAATAAGTTTGGCTTGCCGCTTCCACTCCGTAGGAATTCTGGCCGAAAGGAATTTGGTTCAAGTACCATTCCAAAATTTGTTCTTTTGAATAACGTCTGTCTAATTCCAGAGCCAAAACAATTTCCCTGATTTTTCTTTGCGCCGTTTTTTCGGTTGAAAAAAAGGTTGATCTTATTAATTGTTGGGGGATGGTAGAGCCGCCGTATATCGGCTCTTTCAATTTAAAGTTAATCAGAATTGACCGCATTATTCCCTTAAAATCAATTCCGAAGTGGCGGTAAAAGTTGGCGTCTTCGGTCGCGATCACCGCTTGTTTTAAATATTCCGGGACGACGCTCAGAGAAACCAGCGTTCTTTTTTCTTCTCCGTAAATTTCATACAATAAAACTTGGCCTTGGCGGTCATAAATTTTTGTGGACTGGACAAATTGCTTTTCGGTGAATTTTTCCGGCCTCGGCAGGTCTTTGGCGTAAAAAATGAACAAAAACAAAGCAGAAATAACAAATAATAAAAAACAATAAACAAAAAACTTGAAAAGAGAAAGCGTTTTTTTTATCTTCTTATTTTGCCGATAAACTTTTCGATAAAATTTTCTTTCCGGCATGTTATTAATTTTACTAAAAAAGAGCCCCCTTTTCAATCTGATAAGAAGTGGTAATTTAAAAGTGATTTTGCTAAAATAAAAACATATGAAGATAAATACCAATCCTAAAAAAATTGAAGAAATACTGGCCAGAGGGGTAGAGGAAGTAATTGAAAATGATCATCTCAAGAAAAAATTAAAAAGCGGAAAACAACTGCGTATCAAACTTGGTATAGATCCTACTAGCCCCAATATTCATATCGGTAGAGCTATCCCTCTGCTTAAATTAAGAGATTTCCAGGAGCTTGGCCATAAAATTGTCCTTATAATCGGGGACTTTACCGGTGTAATCGGCGATACTTCCGACAAAGACAGTGAGAGGCCGATGCTAACCGAAAAGCAAATTAAACAAAATATGAAGGACTATGTTGGACAGGCAAAAAAGATAATCGACATTGAAAAGTGCGAAGTTCGTTATAATAGCGAGTGGCTCAATAAATTAGATTACCGTCAAATAGGCAGGCAGGCCGACGTTTTTTCTCTAAATGAATTTATTTCCAGAGAGAACATAAAAAAAAGGATAGATGCAGGGAAACGCGTCTCTCTTAGAGAATTATTATACCCTCTCATGCAGGGTTATGATTCAGTAGCGGTAAAAGCTGACGTAGAAATTGGCGGAACCGATCAAAGGTTTAATTTGTTAGCAGGCAGAAAACTCCAACGTTTTTATGGTCAAGAACCGCAAGATATTATGACTAATCCGTTAATCGAAGGATTAGATGGCAGAAAAATGAGTTCAAGTTGGGGCAACACTATTAACTTGTTTGATCCAGTCAATGAAATGTACGGCAAGATAATGTCGCTCAAAGATAATTTAATTATCAAATATCTTATTTTGGCAACCAGATTAGATATAACTGAAATTGAAAAGTATATTAAAGAGATGGAGGCGGGTAATAACCCGAAGGATTACAAAATGAAATTAGCTTTTGAAATTGTTAGATTTTTTTATTCTTTCGCAGGAGCTAAAAAAGCGCAAGAAGAATTTAATAAAGTTTTTAAGCAGAAAGAACAGCCCTCAATTATTCCGGTAATAAGGTTGGAAGAGGGGAAAATTAATATTTTAGATTTTTTAGTAAGAACAAAATTGGTATCTTCCAAATCCGAAGCCAAAAGATTGATTTTACAGAAGGGAGTAAAAATTAATGGTAAAATTCAAGATAATTGGCGGGAGATTATCCAAACAAAAAAAGACATGGTTGTCCAGATAGGGAAAAGAAAATTTGTTAAAATAATATAAGCCAAAGCCCCCTTATCGGGGGCTGGATTTTTATTCAACTGCTTTTGTTTCTTCCGTCTCTTCTGTTTCTTCTTCTTTAGTTTCTTCTCCTTCTTCCTGATTAGTAATCGGAGTTAATTCTTTTTCTTCGTAAATCATTTTTTTGTTTTTATATATTAATTATTTTCCCTTTACGACCTTTTTCCCGCCGAAACAGATTTTGGCGGGATCGGGTTTCACATATCCAGTATTATATTAATTTTAAAGAGCCCGTCAAGGGCCCATTCCTTATATTAGCTCTCTTTCAAATGTTATACTGCGTTCGTTCCACGCCCAAATTTCAACCTCCGTATTATATGCGATTTTAGGATTTATTTTATTTTTCTTAAAAAAATATTGTATTTTTTTCCTCCGGGTTGACAAATTGGATACGGTAGTCAGCTGAATAAATTTAAGGTTCCCCGTTATTTTTCTCCAGCAAATTATATCAAAAATCCCAAAAATATCGCTTTGTTTGAATTTTATTTTAGACGGCCACCAGACAACCCATTTTTCTCTTTCTAATATTTGAATTGCTCTTTTTCTGATTTCAGATTCTTTTGGCATGGAGATAAATATTTAATATTTATCGAAGATCGAAATGAAGCCTTAACTTCATTGAGTATCGAATTTTATTTATTAAAGACGAAGAGGATAAATCCTCTTCTTGACCTTCGCCTGCTTCGCAGGCTCGGTAAATGAAGATAGAAAAGAGCGCGAAGCGCTCTTTGAATTATAATTTCAAATTACTATATACTTCCTGGACCGAATCGTTTTCGTCCAAAGAGTCAAAAAGTTTCTGGCAGGCGTCTTTATCTTCTTGATTCAGTTCGATTTCTTCTTTTGCCACCCAATCCAAAGAAGCAGAATCAATTTTAATTCCTTTTTCTTCCAAAATTTTCTTCACTTTTTCCAATTCGTCCGGCTTTGTGTAAACATCCAAGACTTCGTCATGTCGATAAATATCGTCCGCCCCCGCTTCGATCGCAATTAATTCTATTTTTTCTTTGTTTTGCAAATCTGCATTTTGCATTTTCCAATCAACCATTATCGTTCCTTTCCTCTCAAAAAGCCATTTTACCGAGCCTTCTCCCGCCAATTTTCCTCCATTTTGATTTAAAATCTGTTTGATTTCCCCGAGGGTCCTGTTTCTGTTATCGGTAATCCCTTCGACCAAAACGGCGACTCCGCCGGGGCCAAAAGTTTCAAAAAGGACCTCTTCCAATTGTTCTTCTCCCCCCTCTCCAGCCGCTCTTTTAATGGCTCTTTCGACATTTTCCTTCGGCATATTAAAATATTTGGCCTGCTCAATCGCCATTCTTAATTTAGAATTGGTTTCGGTATTGCTCCCGCCGGCTTTAACCGCAACCGAAATTAATCTCGTAACTTTCGAGAACATTTGGCTTCTTTTCTTGTCGGTTTGCTCTTTCAGGTGTTTTATAGTTTTAGCGTGGCTGTGTCCGCTCATACTTTTATTCCTTCTTCTAAATATAATTTATAATATCTTCTATCTTGTTGATTATTATATTGTTTGTTTCGCCAAAGAATATTATTTTTTACAATTTCCATATTTTTTCTTTTCTTAGCATGTTTTAAATATGGAATAATTAAATCAATTAATTTAAGGATAGAATCTTTACGGTGTATAAAAATTCCCCAAATATCTCCATTACTTATTATTCCCCTTTTATCTTTTGTTCCTTTTTTACGAACTATTTGAGAAGGTCGTAGAAGAATTCCTAATTCAATTAATTTTATACGAATTTGATGAAGAATATTTTTATCTTGAGACCTGACACTGAAAACAGCATCGTTCTTACACAAACAAAAAGTTCCTTCAGCATCGATATACCCCGCCAAAAAGGCTGCAAAAATTTTTCTATTTTCCAAAATCCACGGTTCAATTAAATCTTTTTTGTCGATTATAAATTTAAAGGTATTATCAAGATAACAACACATTGTGAGTTCCCACGTTTCATCCGGCGCCTTTGTCTTGCCGCTCCATATATGACCATATTTAGAAAACAAATTTTTAAAAAGTTTAAGTTGGCTATCTTTACTAGAACTCATAAAAACTAGAATAGTTCTTGATCTAGCTTGATGAGCATGTAAATCTCCTCGCCGGAAACCTATTAAATATGCTTTTTCTTTTAAATCTCCATTAAAATTATATCGTGGATACTTCGGAGTATTAGATAAAAGAAGAGCTTCTTTAAGGGATCGGATGGGAATACCATATTCTCTTAATTTATTTCTGACAAAGGTTGGGCTACAATTCAATCTTTCAGCAATTTTAGGGGAGGATAATTTCTTTTTAAGATATAATTCTTTCAATTCCTTTATTTCCATATCATATTGATTTTAATCTAATTCTTTGAAGAAATCAATCTTTTTAGTGAAAAAATTACTGCTCCGGAAAAGACAGCGAGAGAAACCGCAATTAAATAAGGAGGAAAAGAATTGGGAATTTTCTGTCGTTGGGATTTTTCAAAAGACTGGCTCACCGCCGCCAGCCCTTCTTTAACTTGAAATTCTGGATTGGTTTCGTCCGTTTTGATTGTTCCAACTCCCGGTTCTGTTTCAGAATCTTCATTTAATGAGCCGGGCGTAAGGATATCGCTCCAAACCCAGCCCTCGGCAGTTCGGTTAAAGGATTGCCCCTTTGGGGCCTTAACATATTCTACGGAATCTACCGTCTTTCCGTCGGGCCGGATAAGTTTCAGGCCGTCGCCTTCGTTGTTTAAAGTAATCTTTGAGACGGGTCGGGTAAGCACTAAAAATTCTTTGGCTGGTATTTTTGTTTCTTCGGGGAAAGTGTAAGTTTTGACGACGCCCGTGATGTCGCTGATTTTCCAGTCGGCAAGGCTGGTTTCCAAATCGTTTTGATTAAAAATTTCCAGCCATTCTTCTTCCGAATCCTTGCCCTCCGGCGAGGGAAGGATTTCATTGATAACAATGCCGGAAGGGTATGCCAAAGATTTTGATTTTTCCTGAGTTGGTGTGGAAGACGATTGGGAGCCAGATTCAGCCGTGTTTATGATGCCGTTTTTTGCCTTCGGCGTCCCGCCGGCATTTTTACTATTCTGCCAGTTTTTTGAGTCGATCCTTTCCATTGTCTGTTTGGTTATATTGTCGCCGGCAGACCATTTAGAACTGCAGTCGAGAAAATCCACCAAGTTTCCTTTATCGTCATAAAGTTCCAAATTTTCACCGTTGTTTTCCAGAGCTCCTTTATAAATCTGGTCGGCCGGGATTCCAGGGACGCTGTCATCGTCGGTTCTTTCCAATAAATAAAATCCATTGGCGGATATCTCTCCCGAAAGTTTGATCTCCGGCGTCCCGTCGGCGGCTTTTAAAGACCAGCCGTCAAGACTTATCGGCAAATTGGTGCTATTATATAATTCTAACCATTCATCATTGCCGTTTTTCTCTTCTCCCATCCAGGAAATTTCATTAATCATTATATCAAGGGGACTGGCCGCCTGAATCGGTAGAACGGGGAGAAACAAAAAAAGCAAAACTACTGCCCTTGACAAATTTGTCATAATATATTACAATAGTAAATCAGCCTTAAAGCTGGGGGCCCCAGAGTTTCTCTTAGCCGGATAGCTTGGTTCCCACTGAGCTACTCCTCGGAAAAATTCTAAACTTTGCGCTCCTAATGCCTTAGTTCGCCCCCAGTTTTGGGGCTGTTTTTTTACCCCGTATATCATCTTCCAGCACCTTCGGTGTTTTTGTTCGGAGAACACTGGAAGTTGTATTACGGGGTTTACCCCGTATATCATCTTCCAGCACCTTCGGTGTTTTTGTTCGGAGAACACTG
>CAYYRI010000004.1:15250-23812 GCA_964474185.1 uncultured Candidatus Saccharibacteria bacterium
TTTACCCCGTATATCATCTTCCAGCACCTTCGGTGTTTTTGTTCGGAGAACACTGGAAGTTGTATTACGGGGTTTACTCCCCTGTTATTCTCTCCAATTCTTCGATGGTGGTGATGCCCTGCAAAACCTTTATTAAGCCGTCTTGGTACATGGTTACCATTCCTTTTTTCATCGCCAGTTCCTGAAAATCAGCGACAGAAGGATTTTTTAAAATAAATTTTTCCATTTCGTCATCTATCAGAATTGCTTCAAATATTCCCACCCTGCCTCTGAACCCGGTAAAATTACAATATTTGCAACCCTTTACTTCGGGAATTTTCAATCCGGGATTTAACTTCGGGATTTTTACTTCTTTGGAAATTCCTTTTAAATTTTTTTCCAATTTTTCGAGAATTGAAGAAGAAACGGGCATAAATTGGAAGCATTTGTCGCAAAGTTTTCTGACCAACCTTTGGGCGACGATCATATTGACGGCCGGTCCTATATTCGCCAAATTTCCCTCCAAACTTATCAATCTGACAACAGTGCCGGCGGCATCATTGGTATGCAAGGTTGTCAAAACCAAGTGTCCCGTCAGGGCGGCCTGGAGAGCAATTTGGCAAGTTTTTGAATCTCTGATTTCACCCACCAGAATCACGTCCGGATCTTGCCGCATGATTGATTGAAGACCGGAAGAAAAGTCATAACCTCTGGCAGGGTTGACCTGAGTCTGAGAAATTCCTTTTAAATGGTACTCAATCGGATCTTCTATGGTGATGACTTTTATTTCCGGTTTTTGGATCTTTTTTAAAAAAGCATAAAGAGTGGTGGTTTTTCCTGAGCCGGTGGGACCGGTAACGATAATCATTCCGTTCGGTTTTTTGATTTCTTTATTAAAAAGATTTAATAAATCTTCTCTCAGCCCCAGAGCCTCCAAATCGATTAAAGATTTTGGGTTTAAAATTCTTAAAACAATCGATTCTCCGTATTCCGACGGCAAGGTGGAGACCCTGATTTCGATGGAAACGTGCTCCGATTTTCCTCCCGTTAAAACAGAAAATCGGCCATCTTGCGGCCGGTCGGTAATGTTCAATTTGATTCCGGATAAAAGTTTTATTCTTGAGAGAAGATTTCCGTATATTTCTCGATCAATTATGGCGGCATCCTGTAAAACTCCGTCGATTCTCGCCCGGATTTTAGCCTGGGTTTCCGTCGGCTCAACGTGGAGATCGGAAGCTGACAGATGAATTCCTCCCCCCAAAAAAATTTCTAAAAGTTCAGATGTATCTTTTTTAAGAGATCCCCCGATTTTTTCTTTAAAATCAAGAATGCTTTTTATTTTCTTTTGAATTTCGGCATTAATTCGTGAAGAAATCGTTATTCCTTCCTGGCTGCTTTGTTTTGAATATTCTTCCATAAGGATCTACAATGAAGTTGATTATCGAAGATGAAGAAGAGGATTAATCCTCTTCGCCTAGTTTAAATTAACTTAAAATCCCTTAAAAGTCAATGAAAATTGAATATTTAACCGAAAACCCTACCCAAACTAAAAAAATAGGAGAAATTTTGGCGAAAAAAATTCTTAAAACCCGCATTGGGACAAGAGCTCTTGTTTTGGGGCTGGAAGGGGATTTGGGGGGCGGGAAAACAACCTTCTTACAAGGTTTCGCCAAGGGTTTGGGTGTCAAAGAAAAAATTACCAGTCCGACATTCGTTATTATAAAAAGGTTCCATATCCCAAGTTCTATATTCCATGATTTTTACCACATCGATTGTTATCGGATTCGGAAAGCAAAAGAAATTTTCGACTTAGGGTTTAAAGAAATGATTTCCAATCCACGGCATATTGTCGCCATTGAATGGGCAGACCGAATAAAAAAAATATTGCCGAAGAATGTTCTGTCGTTGAAGTTTGGATTTGTCGGCAAAACGTCAAGAAAAATTACAATACAATCCCAAAAATAATAATGGCGGTCGATGAAGCGTTGCTTCATCTTCCTTTATAATTTTTCATTCTATTCAAAATTATGCCAGAGGAAACAAAACGTTTGGTCATTATCGATTCCAATTCCGTGATACACCGGGCTTATCATGCTCTTCCTCCCTTAACTACAAAAAAGGGAGAACTGGTGAATGCCATTTACGGATTTTTGCTGGTTTTTCTGAAAATAATCAAGGAATTTCAGCCGGATTTTATTGCGGCCGCTTTTGATTTCCCGGCTCCAACTTTCCGTCATAAAAAATACAAAGATTACAAGGCGAAAAGGCCGCCTGCTCCCGCTGAACTTTATTTGCAGATCCCAAAAGTCAAAGAAGTTTTAAAAGCTTTCGGAGTGTCTATTTTTGAAAAAGAAGGCTTTGAAGCGGACGATATTATCGGGACAATCGCCACCCTGGCTCCTAAAAAACAGGTTTTGCCGAAAATTGAAACTATTATTTTGAGCGGAGATTTGGACGCTCTCCAATTGATTAATCCCCAGACAAAAGTTTATGCCTTGAGAAAGGGGGTTAAGGACGTTGTCTTATATGACGAAAAGCGAGTACAGGAGAAATTTCAGGGATTGATTCCGCAGCAAATTCTCGATTTCAAAGCACTAAGGGGAGATCCTTCCGATAATATTCCGGGCATCACGGGCATAGGGGAGAAAACCGCGATCCAGCTTCTTTTGAAGTTCGGTACCTTGGAAAATCTCTACAAAGAAATCGAAGAGAATTCGCAGAATGCCAAGGATTTAAGGCCCAAATTGAGAGAGACCATTTTGGAATACAAAGAACAGGCCCTTTTTTCCAAAACTTTGGCCCAGATTGAGAAAAATACGCCGATAGAATTCAATTTGGAGAAATGCCGTTTTGGGGAATACGATAAAAACAAAGTAGTCGGGCTTTTGGAGGATTTCGAATTTCACAGCTTGATAAAAAGATTGTCGTCTGAAGGAAAAGAAAGGGCGATGAAGACTGCTTTATCTTCCCCCTCAGCAAATGCTTCAGGGAAAAAAGAATCCATTGGGGAAAACCTAAAGTTGTGGTAAAATTAAAAAACAATGCGTATTTTAATCGCTTATTATTCGAAATGGGGGGGGACGGAAAAGCTGGCGGAAGCCATTAAAAAAGAATTTGAAGACAGGGGTCATTCCGTTGATACGGAAATAATCAAACCAAAAAAAGAGCACAGTTTTTTCGGCTGGTGGCACATCCGAATGTTTAAGGGAGACTGTGATATCCAAAATCCCAAAATCCAGGATGCTTCAAGCTACGATGTTGTTTGCTTCGGCAGTCCCAACTGGACCAGGGTTTCCCTGCCCTTGGCAAGATATATTAAGGAAATCAAAGGATTGAAATACAAAAACATCGGTTTTTTTTCAACCACCGCCTTTTCGCCTCAAATCGAATGGTATATTTTTTCCGTTTATTTGCTCGACCTTACTTTTTCAAGCGTCATAAACAAAAAAGGAGGAAGGATAATCGGCAACATATTGCTTTCCAGTATATTTAAAAATTGGAGCTTTAAATCTAAGTACGGAGAGAATGCGATTAAAAAATTCTGCGATAAGCTTGAAACGCCCATATATTCATTAAAAAGTTATTTTTTGGAACAAAAAGAAATAGAAACTACGCGGCTTTCCGTGGTTTTTTTCTCGATTTTTCTTATTTCCTCTTTTATTTTTCAAATTGTTTCTTCATCAATTTTAGAGTCTCAAATTTTAACCTGGAAAGAATTTTTTTCCCTGTTTTCGATCGTTTTTTTCGCGTATTTTGCGATGTTAACGATTTTGGCGGGGAAAATAATGGTTTTCTGGGGCAAATATTTAGCCAGCATATCCTTGATTTCCAGCATGGCTATTCTTATTTTGTTTTTAACGCCTTCTTTGGGAAGGCCCATTATTTTAGGCTACGTTTTAATTTTTATATTATTCAGTTTCTTTCGCGATATTAAAACGGTTTTTTTTGCTGCGGGATTTTCCATTTTAAGTTATTTTTATTTGTTCATTAATTACCCTTTAAAAGGAGTTCTCTTGCCCGATTTGGACCTCTCTTTTATTTTATTGGCCGCAGGCATCATCGGTTTCATCGCTAAAAATTTACAAAACCACTATATCGGTTCGCTTGAGGCCCAGGAAGAAATAGAAACGGCAAAAGCGGCCTTGGAAATAAAAATTCAAGCCCGGACTAAGGAATTAAAGGAACTTTCTGATAGTCTTGAAGTGGATGTCCAAAACAGAACAAAAGAGCTCCAGCAGAAAATTGAGGAGCTGGAAAAATTTAACAGATTAGCCGTAGGAAGAGAATTAAAGATGATCGAGCTGAAGCAACAATTAAAAAAGACCAAGAGTTAAAAAGAAATATGGAAAACGGTCAAATTACTAAGGAAAAAATCAAAAAAATAATGGAAATTCCCGGCAAGGTTAGAGGAACGGTTTTCCAAACCGATGCCGAATATATCAGGGCGAAAAAGGGAGAAGAGGGGTTGGCTAGAGTAAGGGAAGAATTAAAAAAAATCGATTGCCCCATCGACTACGAAAACATCAAAGCCACCGGCTGGTATCCGATAGGTCTGAGATTGGTTTCTCTTTTGGCAATCCAAAAAGTATTTGATTTCGGCGCCAAGGACATAGAAGAAATGGGGAATGCCGCTCCAAAATACTCTTTTATCGTGAAGTCGCTTCTGAAATATTTTTTAAGCTTTCCTAAAACCTACAAAGAAGCCCCCAATTATTGGAGAAAACATTACACGGTGGGGATACTGGAAGGAGCAAATTATAATTTAAAGGAGAAATATTATACTCTTCATCTTAAAGGATTCAAAATCCATCCCGTACTCTGCGCTTATTTGGGAGGATATTTTATAAGAATCGGTCAGTTCGTATTAAAGGGGTCTGATTTCCAGGTTAAAGAAACAAAATGTATGTTCAGGGACGACCCCTATCATGAATTTGTAGTAAGGTGGAAGTAAGAACCTGCGCGGCAGAACCTTGATTCGCTATTGTATAGACACATAGTCTTGAATTAAAAATGATGGATCTAGAAAAAGAAATTGAAGAACTTAAAAAAGAATTAGAAAAACATAAAGGTCGAGAGCAATAAATTAAATAAGTGGTAAATTTATGATTAAAACTGGCGTGGGAAGAAGTAATAATTCTGGTGCGGCAATCGCCGGAGTTGAGGCAACTAGGCAAGCTTTAGACCAATCTGGCGGCAAAGCCGATTTGATTGTTGTTTTCTCAACAGTTGCCTATAATCAAGAGGAAATGCTAAAAGGCGTAAGGTCGGTTTCTGGCCAAATCCCTCTCGTAGGTTGTAGTGATTCGGGAGAAATTACCACCGAGGGGCCAGTATCAAAGTATGTGGCAGTAATGGCTCTAAGTTCAGATTCTGTTAATTTTACAATTGGAGTGGGAGGAGGAACAGATAAGGATTCTTTTAAAGCTGGGAAAGAAGCAGCAGGGGTAGTAAAGAAATTAACCCCAAAGCCTCTTTCTCTGTTTGTAATGTTATTAGATGGTTTGGCTGAAAATGGAGCAGCGGCGGTAAGAGGAATTCAGGAAGTTTTGGGAAAGAATTTCCCAATTATGGGAGGTTCAGCTGGAGATGACTTTCTTTTCAAAAAGACATACCAGTATTACAATGACCAAGTTTTGTCAAATTGTGTGATTGGAATCGGGCTTTCCGGTAAATTTTCCTTCGGAGTAGGGGTTAGACATGGTTGGGAGCCAATTGGATTACCAATGAAAGTGACGAAAGCAAAAGGAGGAAAATTGATTGAGGTAAACAATCGGCCAGCCCTCTCAATTTACGAGGATTACTTTGGCAAAAAAGCAGAAGAACTGATTAAAGAACCGATCGCTAAGATGGCTTATACTTATCCTTTGGGAATGAGTGTTGAGGGGAGTCCAGAACTTTTGATTCGAGATGTAATCATTGCTAATGAAAAAGGAGAAATTACTTGTGCCGCAGAGATTCCCGAGGGTTCAGATATCAGGTTAATGTTAGGCGACCAAGAAAAAGCTATTCAAGCAGCTAAAGAAGCGGCTGGAAGTGCTTTATCTCAATTAAAAGAGGCTACACCTAAAGCGATTTTTGTTTTTGATTGTATGGCCCGCAATAAACTTTTAGGAGCAAGAATGGGAGAGGAAATTGTGGCTATTCAGAATGTTTTAGGGAAGGATATTCCCTTAATTGGCTTTTATACTTATGGAGAGCAGGCACCCTTGGGAGGGGTACTTGGACCTGAATGTTTTTCTGCGTTTCATAACGAGACCATGGCTTTAATGGTATTAGGAGAGTAAATAAAATATTAAAAATCAAAAATCAAAAAGAAATTAAGCCTTAGTCGCTTTAAAGTTTTAGTTTTGAATGGAAAAAAAGCCCAACCTAAAAAATAGCAAAAAAATAATAAAAAAAACAAAACAGCAAGCTATAATTGCCGAATTTTCGGAAATTGGACAAAAAAGAGAAAAAGAACTTCAGGAGCTGGACAGAATTGCTAAAATGCTCGTCAAAAGAGACTTAGAACTCTCTGAGATTAGAGAGAAAAGAGAGGCAGAGCTTAAAGAGTTAGAGAAAAGAGCGGAAGATTTAGAAGATTCGAGAAGGGCCCTGATGAACATGCTGGAAGACGTCGAAGGCGGAAGAAAAAAAACCGAAGAAGAAAAAAATAAAACCCTGGCCATTATTACCAACTTTTCTGACGGTTTGTTGGTTTTTGACAAAGAGAATAAGCTTTCTCTGATTAATCCTCAGGCAGAAGAGTTTTTTAACGTAAAAACAAAAGAAGTTGTTGGTGCCGATCTTTCTAGCCTTTTCCAATTAGTCGGCTTCCAACCATTAATAAATTTATTGGGGAGAGAAATCAAGGGAATTTTCAGAAAAGAGCTGCTGATCAGGGAAAATTTAATTTTGGAAATTTCCAGCATTCCGCTGATCAGCGGCGAAGAAGAATTGGGGGCCTTGGTTATTTCGCACGATATCACCCGCGAAAAAATGGTTGAAAAATTAAAAACAGAATTCGTTTCCCTGGCCGCCCACCAATTGCGCACGCCCCTCTCCGCCATTAAATGGACGCTGAGGATGTTTTTGGACGGCGATATGGGGGAGATAACCAAAGAACAGAGAGAGTTTATCGAGAAAACTTATCAATCGAACGAAAGGATGATTAATTTAATTAACGACCTTTTGGATGTAACCAGAATAGAAGAAGGGAGATATCTTTTTAAACCGACTCTTACCAATTTTGAAAATATTGTTCAGTTTGTCATAAACGCCCATCAGGATGAAATCAAAAGAAAAAGGCTGGAGGTGGAATTAAAAAAACCGATAAATAAATTGCCCCAGATTGCCGTCGATGTCGAAAAAATCAGGCTGGCCATTGATAATCTTCTGGAAAACGCCATAAGATATACTCCTTTGGGTGGCTTGATATTTATTTCTTTATTTCATTTGAAAGAAAAAAAAGAAATTGAATTTAGAATACGGGATACGGGCGTGGGCATCCCCAAAGACCAGCAGGAGAGAGTTTTCAGCAAATTTTTCAGAGGGGCCAATGTGATGAGGTTGAATACCGAGGGTTCCGGTCTCGGTCTGTTTATAACCAAAAACATTATTGAGGCACACGGGGGCAAAATCTGGTTTGAGTCGGAAGAAAACAAAGGCACGACTTTTTATTTCACCCTGCCGCTCAGGGAAGAATTCAGCGAATTTTTGAAAGAATTTTAACCGCTCCATGACAGATATCACATTTCTCTTGGCCGCAATTTTTGTCATAATAAACGTAGTCCAGACCTGGTTGATATTCGCCTGTAAGCTTTTGGTAAAAGGGGGGCTGGTTATCGGAGCGATGGAACTGGTCGAAGCGCCATTAATTATTTATTTAATTATGAAAGGAGGGATGGTTGGATTTGCGACGGTAGTTCTTGTTGAAATTGTCCAGTGGTTGCTCATTGCCTATTTTTCTACAAAGAGTAAAATTAATTAATAACCCGAAAGGTCGAATAACATACAAAATTAATTTAAAAATATGCTTGTACCATCTAGTCCTAATCCGCCGATTATCGGAATTGAGTACTTTGATTTAAACACATGGATGGGGCAAACTCTTGGCTGGTTGAAATGGCCTACCCTCTTAGCTATGGTTTTTGCCGCAGTCGCCTTTATAATTGCCACCTATTACATTGTTCAATATACCCGAGGATATTTTGCCGGCAGAGGAGCTCCTAAATCTTGGAAGTTCATTTTGTGGGGCATTTTTATCACTTCAATTGCCGAAATCGGAGAAATGCTGGGCTTTTATGAATGGCCGAATGCCGGCATGGTTGAGACGCAGCTGCTTTTGCTTATCCCTCATGCCATAGGCGGCACTTTATTGGCTCTCGGCGCCTACTTTTTATATAAAGAAGTAACATCGTAAAATACTATGCCTATTCTAGAATTGCATGCTATAAATCCTTTAACCATCGCTCCTTTTGGGATCAGCCTTTATTACCTTTTAATGCACATTCCCATAATTTTCGGCTTCGGGATGGCGGCTTATTGGGTTATTAAATATCTTAAAAAGTTCTATGCCGACAGGCCTATCCCCGAAGAATGGAA
>CAYYRI010000005.1:0-19957 GCA_964474185.1 uncultured Candidatus Saccharibacteria bacterium
TTCTTCTCTACCCTTCGTTGCGACTCGGGTAGGTGAAGAAGAGGACGAAGTCCTCTTCGCCTATCAAAAATCCTCGAAGCAATCCCTTCGGGATGCTACGGGGCAGGCAAAATTCAAAATAAAATTGCCGCGACCCATGCTGAACACAAAAGATTATGATTTTTCTTTTTCCGGATTAAAGACGGCCGTACTTTATTTGGTGAAAAACCTGAAATCGGAAAAAAAATTAACTAAAAAAAAGGTTCAAGAAATTTGTTTTGAATCGCAGCAATCGATAATTGACGTTTTAATCAAAAAAACAATGAAAGCGGCTAAAGATTTCAAGGCCAAAACCGTAATTTTAGGCGGAGGAGTGGCAGCCAACGAAGAATTAAAAGGGCAATTAAAACAGAAAATTGAAAAAGAGATACCGCGCACCAAATACCTTGTGCCGAGTATCGGATATTGCACTGACAATGCGGTAATGACGGCAATAACCGCTTATTTCCAATGGTTAAAAGAAAAAACTAAAACCCCGCACCAGAGCAAAGCTCGGTACGGGGCAGGTTGGAAAAAAATGATTGCTAATGCTAATCTAAGAATAGATAAAAATGTATGAACGGAGAACTTCCCAAGGCTTACGAACACAAAAAAACGGAAGATAAAATCTATCAACTCTGGCTAAGGGCCGGTTTTTTTAATCCGGATAAACTCCCGGGAACGAGAAAAAAATCCTACGCAATCGTAATCCCCCCGCCAAACGTTACGGGCGAACTTCACATGGGCCATGCTTTGAATGCAACGTGCCAGGATATCTTAATCCGGAAAAAAAGAATGGAGGGATTCAGAACTCTCTGGCTTCCCGGAACCGACCATGCCGGAATCGCGACGCAGGTGAAGGTTGAAAAAGAATTAAGAAAACAGGAAGGAATAAGCAGGCATGATTTGGGCAGAGAAAAATTCATTGAAAAAATTTGGGAATGGAAAAATAAGTACGGTGACATTATTCTGGATCAGCTTAAAAGACTGGGGGCAAGCTGCGACTGGTCGAGAACCAGGTTTACTTTGGACGAAGAATACGTCAAGGCGGTAGAGAATGCTTTTCTGCACTACTACGAAAAAGGTTGGATTTATCGGGGCGAAAGAGTAGTAAATTGGTGCCCGAGATGCAGAACATCCCTCTCGGACCTGGAATTGGAGTATAAAGAAGAAAAAGGGAAACTGTGGTACATAAAATATCCAATAAAAAAAATCTCAAGTCTCAAATCCCAAATCTTAAACTATATTACGGTAGCAACAACCAGACCGGAAACGATGCTGGGGGATACGGCGGTGGCGGTAAGCCCGAAAGACAAAAGATATAAAAATTTCGTCGGCGGAACCGTCATTCTCCCCATCCAAAACAGGGAAATTCCGATAATCGAGGATTCCGCCGTTGATGTGAAATTCGGTACTGGAGCCGTAAAAGTCACCCCTGCTCATGATTTAACCGATTGGGAAATCGGTCAGCGCCATAAATTAGAATCTTTGAAGGTGATCGATGAAGGAGGAAAAATGACGAAAGAATCGAAAATTTGCGAAGGATCGAATCCTCTTCAATGCCGGGAAATCGTAATAGAGGAGCTTGAAAAGAAAAACTTAATTGAAAAAACGGAAGATTTTATCCATTCCGTTCCTTATTGTTATCGCTGCCATTCTTTAATCGAGCCCATTCCTTCAAAACAATGGTTTCTAAAGATGGATAAATTGGCTAAGATGGCGCTCAAAGCCGTAAAAAGCGGGAAAGTGAAATTCATCCCCAAAAACTTCGAAAAAGTTTATTTTGACTGGCTGAAAAATATCAAGGACTGGTGCATTTCCCGGCAGATTTGGTGGGGCCATAAAATCCCCATCGAGGGGGAAAACGACGTCCTGGATACTTGGTTCTCCTCTGCTTTATGGCCTTTCGCCACTCTCGGCTGGCCAGAAAAAAAAGAAGACTTGAAAAATTTTTATCCGACCGACGTTCTGTCAACTGCAAGAGATATTATAAATTTATGGGTCGCAAGAATGATTTTTTCGGGAATGGAATTTATGGGAAAAACTCCTTTTCACTCTGTTTTTATCCATCCCACAGTTTTAACTAAAGAAGGAGAAAGGATGTCAAAATCTTTGGGCACGGGAATAGACCCCTTGAATCTTTGCGAAAAATACGGCGCCGATGCCACCCGCTTCGGAATAGCCTGGCAATTAATGGGAGGGCAGGATATCAAATTTACCGAAGACAACATTGTTATGGGCAGAAAATTTTGCAATAAAATATGGAATGCGAGCAGATATGTATTAATGCAAATTCCGAAATCTGAACAACAAATCACAAGCAAATTGCAAATTCCAAAATCCGAATTTACTGAAGCTGATAAAAAAATCGTTAAGGCATTAGATAAAACAATAAAGTCAGTTAATAAATCATTGCAGGATTTTCAATTCGGACAAGCGGCCCATAATTTATATGATTTCTTCTGGCATGACTTTTGCGATATCTATATAGAAAAATCCAAAGAGCAAAACGATGAAAAAACCAAAAAAATTTTGCTTTTCGTTTTATCAAATTCCCTTAAAATTTTACACCCTTTCATCCCCTTCATCACCGAAGAAATCTATCAGACATTGCCGATAAAAGATAAAAAACAATGTTTAATGGTGGAATCCTGGCCCCAGTAGCATGTCTTATTCCCTTTATACATTTTTCGGCATTTTACCCAGCGTAATCTGGCTTATGTTCTATTTGAGAAGAGACTCTCATCCCGAACCGAAGCGTATGGTTTTAAAAATATTCTTCTACGGAATGCTGGCTGCCGTTCCCGCCGTACTGCTGGAAATAGGAATTTTGGAAGAATTTAAAAGCTTGCCCGCCGCTCTTGTGCAGAACCCGAATTTTTCTCCGTTTTTATTGTCGATGCTGAATATCTTTGTCGCCGTCGCTCTGGTGGAGGAATTCTTAAAATATTTAGTCGTGAAAGGGAAGATTTCCAATAGCTCGGAATTCGACGAACCCCTGGATATCATGCTCTATATGATAATCTCGGCTCTTGGTTTTGCCGCTTCGGAAAATATTTTGATTTTATTCTCTTTAGGTCCCACTTTTCTGTTGGAAAAAACCTTTTCAATCAGCGTTTTTCGATTTTTAGGGGCAACTTTCCTGCACGCACTGTGTTCGGGGCTCTTGGGATATTTTCTTGCTTTGTCTTTTTTCGAAACAAAAAACAGGATAAAGCTGCTGATCGCGGGACTGGGGATAGCCACCCTCTTGCACGGCCTTTATAATTTTTCTATCATAGAAATTGAAGGGGATCTGGCTTTTTTTATTCCAATCCTTATTCTAATCAGTTTGGCAATTTTTACCGTTCTCGGATTCAAGAAGTTGAAAAAACTAAAAAGTGTGTGTAAAATCCAGTAGAGCAACTTCGACAAGGTTTTTCTAAAAAACCTTAATATCGCGGAGCGAGTCGAAGTTGTCATACTGGATAAAATATAATAATATAATATATGGCATCATTTTTTGAAAAACTAAAAAAGGGGATGGGAATCGAAGAAGGAGAGGTTGGGAAAGAAATCGAAGAAACGACGGAAGAACCCGCAGAAGAAAAAATAACGAAAAAACCAGAGAGGAAAACTCGGGTTAAAAAAACCGCGAAAGAAGAAAAATCTCCCGTAATGCAGACGAGGAAATTTGAAGTTAAGGCGCTTAAAATAGAGAAACCCAGCACCAGAGCAGAGCTCGGTGCTGGACCAGTCCCGTACCGAAACAAAGTTTCTGGTGCGGGGGAACCTGAGATGGAGACCGAAGAAATTGGAAAGGAAGTTGAAAGGAAAGAAAAACCTTCTTCCGCCAAGATCCCGATTGAAACGCAAATTCCTCCCGAAGAAACCGAAGAAAAACTTAGTTTTACCGTAGGTGTAGCGGCGAAGGACAAAGAAAAATGGTTGGGTCTCGGCGGAGAGGGCAAAGAGGATAAATCCTCTTTTTCCACCTTCGCCAATGCTCAGGTATCAGAAGGACAGCTGGCAATCGACGTTTATCAAACGGAAAATGATCTGGTTATCCAATCGGCAATAGCCGGAGTCAAGCCGGAGATTCTGGATATATCTATGGAAAAAGACGTAATCAATATCAAAGGAAGCCGGCAAAGACCATTTGAAGAAAACGGGGATTATTTCTCCCAAGAATGCTTTTGGGGGCCTTTTTCAAGGGAAATAATTTTACCCGCCGACGTCGACCCGAACAGAGCTGAAGCTACGATGAAAGACGGCATTTTAACCATAAGAATACCGAAAATTTTAAGAGAAAAGAAAAGAAGAATAGTAGTCAGGGGATAAAATTAAAACCGCCCGATGGCGGTTTTTTGTTGAGGTTTGGTGCGGACGGTGGGACTCGAACCCACAAGCCTTACGGCATAGGATCCTAAGTCCTACGTGTGTACCAGTTTCACCACGTCCGCATGATAAGTTTATCTCTTTTATTGAAAAATTCAACCCCGCCAGACACTGTCTGGCGGGGCAATTTCTTAAAAAATGATTAAAGTCGAAGAAATAAATTTCTTCTTCAGCTGCGCTAACGCTTGCTCTCTGATTACATTCCGGCTATCATTCTGACCAAACTGGGAATAGCTTTAGCTAATAGACCAACTATCAGGCCTATCGCGGCATACATTATATACTGTCTTCCCGAAGAAACTTTTTCAGGACTGCCTGCAGACATCAAAAGGGTCATTGCTCCGATAACGATGAATATTCCCGCTAGCGCAACTAAAATGACAAAAATCCAGTCGGTAATGCTATATATCGTATTCATTATACAGAACATTCCCCATTTTGCCGCCGAATCCGTACAATAAATTTCCGTGCCACACTCTGCGGCTGCTGTGGAATTGGGAGCTGCTATTGAACCTGCGCCACAGGAAGAAGAATCAAGAGTAATCGCTCTTTTAAGGGTGCAGCATTCCGAGGGCGGCTCTTGGGCAAAAGTTGTTAAAGGCGCTGCCAAAACAACAGCTAAAAAACCAATTACGACTAAAGCTGAGAAAATTTTTTTCATGAGTCAATTAATTGATAGAAAATACAAAATTTATTCGACCTTTTGAAAATTTTTAAGCTCCGACTACCAATCTGACAATAGCCGGGATGGCTCTGGCCAGAAGGCCGACGATTAATCCGATTACAGCATACATTACGTAATTTCTTCCCGAGGAAACTTTTGAAGAATCGCCGGCAGACATCAAAAGAGTCATTGCTCCGATAACCACGAAAAGCCCGGCTAAACTTATTAGAATAACGAATATCCAGTCGGTAATCTTATAAAGAGTCTGCAGAAGGCAGCAAATGCCGCATTTTGCGTTTGCGTCAAAATTGCAATCGGCAGTACAACCTTCAAGCAATGCCGCATTTACGGTAATAGTGCACCCCTCGATAACTCCCTCTGTGGAGGTTAGAGCCCGAACGGGAGAAACAAAAACCAGCATTCCTCCGGCAACCAAGGCCAATAAAGTCAAAGTTGAAAATATTTTCTTCATATACCGAGCCCGCCTCAAGCGGGCGAAGGTGGAGATGAAGCAATCTTCATCGACCACAATTTAATTATTAAAAATTTGACCTTTAAGTCCTACCCTCCCCTGACTTCCAATATTTGATTTATAATAGCAAGGATGCCCTTGGAAAGCAAGACGACCAAAAATCCTATCGCCGTCCAAATAAGCAGATTTTTAGCCCGATTAATCTGCTCCGCATTTCCGCCGGCGGTCAAAAATAAGAATCCGCCAAAAATCACCATTAAAGGAGCTAAAACAACAGCTATTTTAAAAATAAAATCAATCCCGTTGCCGACAATCGCTTCAAAACTGGTGGCGGTAAGGGGATTTTGAATTTGAATTATTTCCCCTTCGGCCGCAACCGCAACTGGCATAATCAAACACGTAAAAATGGAAATCAATATAATTTGTTTCATCTTAGTTCATTATTACCTCATTGTTTGGTAAATATCAAACCGTAATGATAAGTACTGGCTTCAAATTCTTTATCCAATTTTAATCCGGCGCCCTCGGCTATTTTTTTAACCTCTTCGGGCAGAACCCTCCCTTCTTTCGGACCGATTGTCGCGTCTTTTTTCCAATCGACCACTAAAATTTTGCCTCCCTTTTTTAATATCTTTTTGGCTGTTTCAAAAACTCTTTTTTGATCGGCAACCTGGAATAAAAGATTAGTCATTAAAACCAAATCGCAGCTGTCCTCAAAAATATCCACTCCTTTTTCTATGTCGGCCGAAACAGTTTCAACGTTGAAAATTTTTTCTAATTTGGTTTTGGCCCGCAGGGCGGAAAGAGGCTCTTCCAATATGTCTATGGCATAAATTTTTCCTCCTTCCAATTTCTTCGCCAAAGGAATTACCCAGCCGCCCGAGCCCGAACCGAAATCCGCAGCCGTCATGCTGCTTCTTAATTTCAGCTGTTTTAAGACTTCTTCCGGATTGAGAAACCCTTGCATAATACTCAAAGAAATAAATTTCTTTTTAAACAACCTCGGGCTTTGTTTAAATAAATTATTGAATGTTTAATGTTTGAAAATTTAAACATTGAACATTGATTGAAGATTGAAAATTTTTCTAAATACATGTTGCGGAGGCGACGCGGTCTCCTTCTTCCAATTTCATCAGTTTTACTCCCTGAGTGGAACGGGAAAGTTTCGGAATTTGGGAAATATTCGTTCTGATTACCTGCCCCTTTTGAGAAATAACGATCAAATCCTCTTCCGAACCAGACAAAAGAAATGAAGCAACCAGGTCTCCCGTTTTCGGAGTAATGTTGGCCGTTTTGATTCCCGAACCCCCTCTGCCCTGCAATCTGTATTCTTTCAGGTCCGTTCTTTTGCCGTAACCTTGTTCCGTAACCACCAATAAATATTCCGAAAGTTTCGGATTTCGGATTTCGGATTTCGGATTTCGGATAATGTCCATCCCCACCACATTATCTTTTCCCTTCAATCTGATACCTTTGACCCCGGAGGCCTGTCTTCCCATTTCTCTTATGTCTTTTTCTTTGAAACGCACCGCCGTCCCCTTTTTCGTCGCCAGAATTATTTCATCGCCTCCCGTGCTTTTGCAGATTTTTTTCAATAAATCGTTTTTCTTCAGGGTAATGGCGATAAGCCCCGATCTTCTGACGTTTTCGAATTCCCCAAGGGCGGTTTTTTTAATTATACCATTTTGGGTGATCATTACTAAATATTTTATGTTAGAATCCATATCTTCTTTTCCCAGAGGGAATAAAGACAAAACTTTTTCTTCGGGAGCAATTTCAAGGAAATTCAAAAGCCCCCTGCCGCGGGCGACTCTTTGCCCTTCGGGAATTTCATAAACCTGCGTTCTGAAAACTTTTCCGTAATCGGTGAAAAAGAGCAGGGAATCGTGGGTGTTCGCCGAAAGGAAATGGGAAACCGTATCGTCCTGGAGAGTTTTCATCCCCAGAATGCCCTTTCCTCCCCTTTTTTGAATTTTGTAAGTCCTGGGATTGATCCGTTTTATATATCCTCCCTGGGTCAAAGTGATAATCGTTTCTTCTTTCGGTATCAAATCCTCCTCGGCAATCTCCCCCAATTGCTGCAGGTGCACCTTTGTCTTTCTTGCGTCTCCGAAACTTTCTCTAACCTCCTTTATTTCTTTTTTGATAACTTCTTTTATCTTCTGGGGGCTTTTAAGAATGGTTGTCAATTCCTTGATTTTCGTTTTGAGCTCCTTTAACTCATCTTCGATTTTCTTTCTCTCAAGCTTAGCCAAGGTCGCAAGCTTGGTTTCCAAAATGGCATTGGCCTGGATTTTAGTCAGGCGGAATCTTTTGATTAAATTCTTTTCGGCGTCTTCTCTGCTTTGCGAATTTTTTATTATTCTGATCACGGCGTCGATATTAGCCAAACACTTGTGCAAGCCTTCTAAAATATGGGCACGAGCCGCAGCTGTTTCCAGGTCAAATTTGGTTCTTCTGAAAACGACCGTTTTCCGGTGTTCGATAAAATAATTGAGGATTTCAACCAAATTTAAAACTCTCGGCTGAATGCCGTCAACCAAGGCCAGCATGTTCAAATGGAAAGTTTTCTGCAAATCGGTAAATTTATAAAGCCGATTTAAAATCTTTTGGGGATAAGCTTCTCTGGAAAGCTCGATGACGATTCTCATTCCGTCTTTATCGGATTCGTCCCTGATGTCTTTTATTCCTTCAATCTTTTTTTCCTGAACCAAATTGGCGAAATGTTCGATCAGCGTCGATTTCTGAACCTGAAAGGGAATTTCAGAAATAATAATACGGGCTTTTCCCGTCTTTTCCTGCTCTTCTATTTCGGTCTTCCCTCTGATTACTATCGGGCCCTTGCCCTGGGAATAAGCCTGAAGTATTTCTTTCTGGTTATAAATTATGCCGCCCGTCGGAAAGTCCGGTCCCTGGATAAATTTAAAAAGATCCTTCGTCTCGGCTTTTTGATTTTCAATCAAATAAATCAAAGCATCGCAAACTTCAGAAAGATTATGGGTGGGAATATTCGTCGCCATCCCTACCGCTATTCCCAAGGAACCGTTTAATAACAGCTGGGGGACGGGAGACGGCAAAACAACGGGTTCCTTTCTCGTACCGTCATAATTATCTACAAAATCAACCGTATTCTTTTCAATATCCTTAAGCGCTTCCTCGCCAATTTTGGATAATCTGCATTCCGTGTATCTCATAGCAGCACTTCTATCCCCATCTATTGAATTATGAACAAATACACCGGCGCCAAGGAGGAAATTGTGCCAAGGTTCAATGGTTAAATCATAGACATCTTCTCTTTTTTGAAGAATTCTGGTTTTTATTACTTTATGATTGTATTCTTTGGATGCAGTAATAATCTCTGAAAAATTATGGAAGTATTTTAGAGCATTTTTAACACTAGGAAAACAATTGTTATATCTTTCTTTTTCATATATTTCAGGAGTTATTTTTGAATATTTTTTAAAAAGGAAATAAACATATCCTAAAATTTTACTTCTAATAACTTTTTCTTTATAATAAGGATCTTTCCATTTTTTTTTAAGGGAAACACTGGCTTTTCGAGCTAGTTGCTTCATATAATAAGGTTTTTCTAGAACTCTCTGTTTTCTTATTTTTGCAAGATTAGCCAATGCTTTTTTTCTAAACTTAGGGTCTTGCCATTGTTTTATAGCTTTTTCTTTATGAAATTCTTTTACTTCGGGATTTTTCCATAACATCTTTGCCATTTTACTAAAATGGCCTTCCGGATATTTTGTTCTATACTTTGGATCTTTCCAGAGTTTTTTTGATCTCTCTGAGATTTCTTTTCGGACAATCGGATCAGAAAATATCTTTCTTAAACTTTCACGTTGTTTTTCCCGAAATTCATCACCTTTTTCTTTCCATAAGTTTTTAACTTGTTTAAGATGTACTCTATAATGTTGTCTCCAAGATAGTCTTTCTATATTATCTGGTGAATTATTCCAACGATTAAAATCTTTGTGATGTAAAATAAATGGACTAAGACTTTTTTTTATCCGATTAAAACGGTAATTATATTCATCAGAAAGTTTATGAATAAATTCATAACGACCAGTAAAAGGTTGAAGTATCGCTAAATAATGATTACCATCTTTAATCTGTCTTGTATTAAAATAAGCTGGCATTAAAGATTCGCCAGGTTTCAAATTCTTAGCTTCGCTGTAGTTTCCGTCTCTCATCATAAACTGATGCTCTAAAGTACATTTAATCTTTTTGCCGTTATCTAAAGTCAACTCTATTATTTTTTCATTTTTCCTCGTTAATCTCGGTCTTTCTACCTCGACAATCTCAATCTTTTTACTTTCCGGATTAAAAGCAAATGTCCAATGTTTTTTTCCTTCTTTCTGTTCTTTGATCAACCCTCCAAAACTTAAATTCCTCCCATCACAAAGTTTAACTTCAGTATCTTTTGTAAAACAACCGAAATTTCCCTGGCCGTCAATCAGGGGGTATCTTAACGAAAAATCCTGGGCCATTCTGACCAAAGAATCGTAAACGGCCATGTCTCCATGAGGATGGTATCGGCCGAGACAGGAGCCCACCACGGTCGCCGACTTCCTGAATTTAGCATTATGCCTCAGTCCTTCTTCCAGCATCGTATATAAAATTCTCCGGTGAACCGGTTTTAATCCGTCTCTCACGTCGGGCAGCGCCCGGGCGACAATAACGGACATGGCATAGTCAATATATGATTCCTGCATTTCTTCTGTAATTATTCGGGGCTTTACAAGGCCGAATCCCGTATTCTGAGTTTTTATTTCGTTATTCTTTTTCATCGTGGCTGCGTGGAAACAGTGGGTAATTCCAAGTTAGGAAGAGTTTTGAATTCTTTTTCTAAAGAAGGGAGTTTTAATTCTGCTTTAAATTCTTCCATTTTTAAACTTTTTAATCTCTGCTGGAAATTTTTAATACAAAAAAATAATAAACAAACACCTATTACCGTAACTGTTGACCAAAGAATAATTTTTCTTGCAGATTCAGGTTGATTTTGAAGTTTTTTTAGAATATCCACTTTATGGTTGTAGAATTATTATCTTCGCTTCTTCAGATAAAATATCTTTCTTTTTTATTGAAAGTTTAGGCAAGGGACTGATCGATTCTATTCCCATGGTTTTTAAAAACTTGTCCACCCCGTCGAGTTTCAATTTTAACTTCGGTATCTGATAGTGCATCGGGATGATGATATTCGGCTCAATCTGGGACATTATTCTTACGGCTTCTTTTACTCCGATCGTATAAACTCCCCCGATGGGAATCATCAGAATGTCGATCTCGCCAATTTTTTCTAGTTGCTCTTCGGTTAATTCTTTTTGCCCCAAATCTCCAAGATGACAAATCCTTATTTCTTCAGCCTCTATCGTATAAATAGTATTCAGCCCCCTTTCTTTGCCTAACGAGGAATCGTGAAAGGAGGGAATTCCTTCAATATAAACTTCTTTTATTTCATATTCCCCGGGCCCCTCAATTAAAAAGGGATTACCCGAAACTGCCTTCGCGTTATTGTGATCGTGATGTTGATGCGAAACGCATAAAATATCCGCCTCGAGCGAAGGAAGCCTTAATCCGATGGTTTCGTCGAAGGGGTCGATCACTATATTCACGTGATTATTCTTCCCCTCGCTTGATGTTATCTGAAAACAAGATTGTCCTTTCCAAATAATTTGCATACAGTAAGCTTCCATACATAAAATTTATATTACATGTGGAAGCGAAGCTCGAAATGAAGCGTTAGCTTCATTGAGTATTTTAATTTTATCATAAATTATATCTAGCTTCAACTGTTGAAAAACTTTTTGAGATGTGGTAAGTTATAAAATACGATTATATTTATTATTAATATAAAATGAATAAAGCTTGATGAAAGATTTGCTTGAAAAAGAGGATTCTATAAAACCGCCTCAGATCGGCAAAATTGTGGAGGGAAAACTTATCGGCAAGGCCCGTTCGGCCGTCTTTTTGGATTTGGGAGCTTTGGGTACGGGAATAATCTACGGGAAAGAATTTCTGGGGGTTAAAAATGAACTGAAAAAGTTTAAAGTCGGGGATACCGTTTTCACCAAGGTAATCGATCTTGAAAATGAAGAAGGTTATGTTGAGCTTTCTTTGAGCCAGGCTTCCGACGAAATAACCTGGGAAGAACTTCGGCGAAAAAAAGAAAAAGGGGAAACGATGATGGTCAAAATTTTGGGAGCAAACAAGGGCGGCCTTTTGGCAGAAGTTTTAAGCATACCCGCCTTTTTGCCGGTTTCCCAACTGTTGTCAGAACACTATCCCAGAGTGGAAGGAGCCGAAAGCAGCAAAATTTTAACGGAACTTCAAAAATTTATCGGCAAGGAAATGGAAATAAAAGTCTTCGACCTCGATCCGAGAGAAGGAAAATTGATTTTATCTGAAAAGGCGAAAAGATCGGAAAAGGTAAAAGAGATTTTAAAAAATTATAAAGTGGGAGACGTGGTCAAGGGAGAAATTACGGGCATCACCAATTTTGGAGTTTTTATAAAATTTCCCTCCTCCGCTAAAACTACAGAAGGCGAAGCGTATAATTTAGAAGGATTAATCCATATTTCGGAGCTGGATTGGCAGCTGATTGAGGACCCGGCGGATATAGTCAAGGTAGGAGATAAAGTTAAGGCAAAAATTATTTCGATATCAGACGATAAGGTTTCTCTGTCTTTAAAGTCATTGAAGAAAGATCCTTGGATTGATATCGAAGAAAAATACAAGAAAGGAGACGAGGTTTCGGGCAAGGTCACCAAATTCAATCCCTACGGAGCCTTTATCGCAATTTCGCCGAAGATTCAGGGACTGATTCATATTTCAGAATTCGGAACAAAATCTAAAATGGAAACGGCTTTAAAAATAGGCGAAAAATACAAATTTCAGATTTTATCCATTGACCCAGCCGTCCACCGCATGAGTCTGAAATTAAAGGAAGAAAAATAGAAAAATAAATAAAATTGAAAACGGCGAATTTTTGCCGTTTTTTTTGTTGCTTGACAAATTCAAAATAAAGTGGTATAAATTAAGTAGCACAGGAACATTGCAGTTCCTGAATAAAATTTCATAAGGAGGAGAAAATGAACCAAACAGGATTGAAAGAAAGGACTGCTCAAGAAAAACAAAGAAAGGTGGAAAATCTGGTTGATCTTCTTCTGAAGGCCATGTTTGAAGATGGCTCTCCAGAAATCAAAACACTGGTTGGACATCGTTTCCCAGACGACGATACTTGGCTTTGTCTCTGGATGGCTAAAAAGTTCATCCCGAAAGCAAAAGATGCCGAGATTACCTTTGTGAACGCGGGCCAGTATCTTTTGGGTAAAGAAAACGATCCTGCCGTCCTTTATTTCGACACCGGCGGCGGACAATACGACCAGCACGGAAAGGGTTTCCGAAAAAGCAGCAGCGCAAATCTGATCGCAGAAAAGCTTGGCTTTTCCGCCGACCCCGGACTCAAACCACTTATGGAAATGGCCATGGCAGTAGATAATGTTGAAAAACTGCCGGAAACCAGTCTCCATTTTGTCATCGAGGGATATCCACGAATATTTCAAACCAATGGCACAATCGACTGGCAAACGGTTCAGGGACGTGTCTTCGAGCTTTTTGACATTATCTACGGTCAAGAAACAGCTCGAAACCGAAGCCGGGAAAATCTAAGTAAGCATGCCGAATGGACCACGTTGCCAAACAGCATCAAAGTAGCTTCCCTTCTCTGGCATCCCGAATGCCGTGACGCTGCTTTTGAAGCGGGAGCCCACGTGGTAATTTGGACCATATCTCGGGGTAAAAATCATTTTTACACCGGGATCCAGGTCAACCGAAATTACCCGGTATACTTAGATTTTACGGCCGCAGCCCTCCGGAATAGGGAGACACAACGCCGGGGAATCAATATTCAACAGAGAGATCTCCGGTACGTCGGCCGTGGAGAAGCCGAGCCCTGTTGGTATCTCCACGACAGCAAGCGGTTGATTCTCAATGGCAGCCGGACATGGAATCCAACTACGGAGGAATACACCTCTCTGGTTCCCAGAGAGATCGTCGGTCTAGTTCTTCGGACCCTATCGACTATTCCACGTGAGATAGTCTCGCGATGGAATACAAAATAGGGTTTCTACAGCCTTGTCGCGCTTGCGACAAGGCTGTTTTCTTTTTTTCTCTTGATTTTTCGGTTTTTTTTTGATATCCTAAAAGAGTAATAAGTCGAAGAGAATCGTCTCTTCTTCATCTCATTGCGACTCGATAAATGAAGAACTTGTTAAAAAATTTTATATTTATTTTACTGATTTTTCTGGTAATTTCAGGCGTTTTTACTTTATTTTCGCAACCCTCCGGAAAAGAAAAACAATTGCCTCTGACTCAGCTGGTCGGAGAAATTAATCAGGGAAAAATAAAAAACATTACGGTTTCCGGCGATAATCTCGACATAATTTATCAGGACGACACAAAGGCCAAATCAATGAAAGAAACCGGAACCGCGCTCTCTCAATCTTTGATAAACTACGGAGTAGATGAAGAAAAATTAAAAGCGGTCGGAGTTGAAATGAAAGAAAGCGGAGGAACCTGGTCTTGGATGGGACCGATTTTATTTGCGGTACTCCCTCTTCTGTTATTCGGCCTGTTTTTTTGGATGATTTTCAGACAGGCAAAAACCGGAACGATGCAGGCTTTTGATTTTACCAAAGCCAGAGCCAGGTTATTCGGCGCCGAAGGCCATCCCAGCGAAAGAATTACTTTCAAAGACGTAGCCGGTTTGAAAGAAGCAAAAGAAGAATTAAAAGAAATCGTCGATTTCCTGAAAAATTCGGAAAAGTTTTTGCAGATGGGGGCAAGAATCCCCCGGGGAGTTTTATTGATGGGAGCTCCGGGCACAGGAAAATGTATTACCGGTGATTCTTTGGTCTTAACCAATAAAGGACTTATTGAAATAAAAGATATCCCAAGGTATTTCAGTTTTGACGAAAAATCTCACCAAGTTTATGGAGCTAAATTACCAACAATTGATATAAAAGAATCGAAAAACGAAATTGGGTTGGCAAGTCATTGGTATGATCTGGGGGAGCAGCCAACAATTAAGATTACGTTAAAACAGGGTTTTGAGCTGGAGGGAACATTAGAACACCCGATCGTCATTCTTAACGAAAATGGAAGACTTGAGTTTAAACCCCTAAGTCAGTTGAAAAATGATGATTTTGTGGCAATAAAATTCAATGGTCAGCATTTCGGCTCTTTAAAGGAAATTAAACCAGATCGGGCATACTTATTGGGACTTCTGACAGGAGACGGAAACTTAAGCCATAGCAATCGCATAGGATTAACCACAATTGACCCGGAAATTGCCAACAGTTTTAATACGTATATGAATAAAAATTATGGAGAAGAAATTAAAATTGGCAATAGTTCCGATGGAATAACTAAAACTGTGACTTCTTGGAAGGTGAAAAAAGATCTGTATAACGCAGGAATGTCTTATCTTCTCTCTTACGACAAAACCGTTCCTTATACAGTTATGCAGGCTCCAAAAGAAATAATTGTTGCTTTCTTGCAAGGATTATTTGATACCGATGGTTATTTTGAAAGATATAATTTTGGCTACGCAACGGTAAGTAAAAAATTATCCGATCAGATATTGATGTTGCTGCTTAATCTCGGCGTCATTGCTCATCGCAGAATTAAATCTCATGTTGATGTATACCATCCGCGACCAGTTTACGAAATTACTGTTTCGGGTTCGGCTCTAAAAGCGTTTAAAAAAGAAGTTGGCTTCCGTTTAACCCGCAAACAAAAATTGCTTGAAGACTACTTAGAATCTCACCCAAAAGAAAATACAAACATAGACTTGTTTCCTTTTGTTGTAAATACAATTGAAAATACGTGGAAAAAAATAAGCAAATCCGGGAAAAGCAATTCTCGATTTGCTAACTTAATAGATAAAGTGAGAGACCGTAAAATAATTTCCCGTAATTCCCTCGGTTTATTCTTGGATTTATTCAAAAAATGCGGTTTAAAAGATAATCAGATTAGTTACTTAAAAAATCTTTACGACGCTAAATTATTCTTTTCGCCAATAGCCAAAATTGACAATTGCAGAAATCGTGTATATGATTTTACAGTTCCTAAATACCATTCATTTATTGCTAACGGTTTAGTATCACACAACACTTTGTTGGCAAGGGCAGTGGCCGGCGAGGCCCATGTTCCTTTTTTCCATATTTCTGGCTCTGAATTCGTTGAAATGTTTGTGGGAGTGGGTGCGGGAAGAGTCAGAGATTTGTTTTCAACCGCAAAAAAAGCGGCGCCGTCCATAATTTTTATCGATGAACTTGATGCCATCGGCCGCCACAGGGGCGCCGGGCTTGGCGGCGGCCATGATGAAAGGGAACAAACTTTAAACCAAATTTTGGTGGAAATGGACGGTTTTGAAAGAGATACCAACGTAATCGTAGTAGCGGCAACCAACAGACCCGACGTTTTAGACCCGGCCTTGTTGCGTCCCGGCAGATTTGACCGGAGAGTAGTTCTGGATTTGCCGGACGTTAATGACCGGGAAGAAGTTTTAAAAATTCACTGCCAAGGAAAGCCCCTGGCATTGAATATCAATCTCAGAGAAATTGCAGAAAGAACTCCGGGATTTTCCGGCGCCGATTTGGCCAGCGTGGTTAATGAAGCGGCGTTGTTGGCCGCCAGAAAAAATAAACATCAGGTTTTTCAGGAAGAGCTTTTAGATTCGATCGAGAAGGTTTTATTGGGACCGGAAAGAAAAAGCCATATTTTATCAAAGAAAGAAAAGGAGGTCGCGGCTTTTCACGAAGCAGGCCATGCCTTGGTTTCTTCCTCCCTGCCTGATGCTGAACCTGTCAGAAAAATTTCCATTGTTGCCAGGGGCCTGGCGGCGGGATATACCTTAAAAATGCCCGCAGAAGAAAGAAGGATCAAAACGAAATCGGAATTTTTATCCGAAATGGCAACTCTGCTTGCGGGTTTCTGCGCGGAAAAGTTAAAGTTCAGGGAAATTACCACCGGCGCCAGCAACGACCTGGAAAGAGCTTCCGAATTGGCCAGAAAACTGGTAAAAGAATACGGGATGTCTTCTTTGGGCCCCGTTTCTTTCGGAGAAAAAGAGGAAATGGTATTTTTGGGAAAAGAGTTTGGCGAACAAAGAAATTATTCTGAAAAAGTGGCTGCTTTAATTGACAAAGAAGTGGAAAAATTCATTAAAAATGCCGAAGAAAAGGCTGACAGAATTTTGGCCAAAAGACGGCATTTGCTTAATAAAATTGCTGAAACCTTGATTAAGAAAGAAACCATTGAAAGAGAAGAATTTGAAAGTCTGATTAAACAAAGAAAGATTGAAACGCCCGCTTCCCCGACGAAGATAGAAAAGCCGACAAAATTAAAAATCAGACACATTTAATTCTGCGCGTGTAGCTCAGTGGTAGCAGCATTCGCCTTATAAGCGAAAGGTCGGTGGTTCGATCCCACCCACGCGCACCACATGGGCGCGTAGCTCAATGGCAGAGCGTCTCTTTGACGTAGAGAAGGTTTCGGGTTCAAATCCCGCCGCGCCCACAATATGAAAATTATTTACGAAGATGAAAATGTCCAGGTTTTCGACAAGCCGGCGGGAGTAAATTGCGATGATTTTCCTTTAAGAATCCATCGGCTAGATAAAGACACTTCGGGCATATTTTTGGTAGCCAAAAACCAAAAAGCGCTGGAATTTTTCCAAAAGCAGTTCCAGGAAAGAAAAGTGGAGAAAAAATATCTTGCCCTGGCAGTCGGTCATCTGCCAAATAAAGAAGGTGAGATTAAAACCTTAATCGGCCGCGCGCCTGGCGACCGCCGCAAGCAGAAAGTTTATTTGGAAGGGGAACCGGGCGCTACGGATAAGAGAAGGGCCATTACCCTTTATCGCGTCTTGCAAAGATTCGAAAATTATGATTTAGTTGAAGCTGAGCTTCTAACGGGCAGGAAACACCAGATCAGGGCTCATTTCGCCCACCTTGGCCACCCTGTCGCAGGGGATAAATTATACGGATTCAAGGGGCAAATTCACCCTGACAATTTAAAAAGACAATTTTTACACGCAAGCTATCTGAAAATCGAAATGCCAAACGGTCGAGAACGGGAGTTCAAATCAGAACTGCCTCAAGATTTAAAGGAAACATTAAACAATCTACGATGAGCACTAAATTAGACAATTTTAACCAGAAATCTCTTAAAAAAGACCTGCCGGACATCCGTCCCGGCGATACTGTTCGGGTTGGCCAAACAATCCAAGAAAAGGATAAAGAAAGAATCCAGAGCTTTGAAGGACAGGTTATCTCTAAAAAACACGGCAAAGGGATTCCGGCCACTTTTAAGTTAAGAAAAGTGATTTCCGGAATCGGAGTGGAGATAACTTTTCCGCTTCATTCACCCGCTATTAAAAAAATAGAAGTGATAAAAAGAGGAAAAGCCAGAAGGAAAAAACTTTATTATTTGAGAGGAGCTAAGGGAAAAAGAGCGAGATTAAAATTCAAAGCATAATAAATAGGTGGATCTTAAATTAAAAGTAAAGATTAAATGGTCGCCGAAATTCGCTTATGCAATCGGTCTTATAGCTACTGATGGAAATCTTTCCATTGACGGAAGACATATTATCTTTACTTCAAAAGATTTACAATTGGTGAAATTATTCGAAGATTGTTTAAGAAGGGAAATTGGAATTAAAAAGAAAACGCGAAGCACCGAAAAAATAAAGAAGTATTTTTATGTACAATTCAGTGATGTCAGATTCTACGATTTTCTTCTCGGTCTCGGGATAACTCCCCGCAAATCAAAAACAATTGGGTCCATCCGTATACCTAAAAAATTCTTCTTCGATTTTTTGAGAGGGTGTTTTGATGGAGACGGATCTTTTTTCTCTTATTATGATCCCCGTTGGCCAAAAAGTTTTATGTTCTATACAACATTCGTTTCTGCAAGTAAAGAATTTATTAACTGGCTTCGCAAAAATTTGAAAAAGTACATTGGTATTAATGGACACATAACACAAGACGGCAATAACATCGCATATCAACTTAAATATGCTAAAAAAGAATCGATAATCCTTATTCCAAAATTATACTATCGTAAAAATCTACCCATTCTTAAAAGAAAATTCTTAAAAATTGTGACGGCACTACGCGCGGGTGGTGAAATCGGAAAACACGCCACTTTGAGGGGGTGGTGAGCGCAAGCTCTTGGAGGTTCGAGTCCTCTCCCGCGCACAGGATTAAGGGCGGTTAGCTCAGAGGCTAGAGCGTCTCGTTTATTCACCCCGTTAGATATCTGGACGATTAGCTCAGTTGGTTAGAGCGCGTCGCTTACATCGACGAGGTCGCAGGTCCGAGCCCTGCATCGTCCACAAAGATAAATATCTAACGGGGCAAGTCGCGGAGGTTACAGGTTCGAATCCTGTGCCGTCCACAAAAATTTTTAATTGAAAATTAAAAATTTAAAATCACCCCGTGGTGGAAAAAATGAGAGCGAAGCGAGCCAAAAAACCAAAGGTTTTTTGAGCCGGGGGTCGGGGTGATTTTTAAGCCGGGGTAGCTCAGTGGTAGTAGCGCTTCTCTGAAAAAGAAGAGGTCGAGGTTTCGATTACCTCCCCCGGCACCCTTCGTCGCCTTAACTCCTCAGGGTGAACTACGAAAGGCAGTTCACACTGAGCCCAAAGGGCGAAGTGCGGGTGTAGCACAGTGGTAGTGCGTTTGGTTGCCAATCAAATCACACGGGTTCGATTCCCGTCACCCGCTTGAACCGTAATGAAAGCGGAAGATGGAGGCAAGCCCGAAGGGGAAAACTTCATCGCCCGCTCAAAGGAAGGATTGACAATTCTCCCGGAATAAGGTATTATGATTAAACCCCCATAAAAGGGGGTTTAAAGATGAATACCTACTCTAAATTTCCGATTCTCTTTATGTTTTTGGGCATTTCCCTTTCCGGGATGCTGATTTTTGAGTTTGGCCTTCCTAAAACCGAAGCTGGCTCGATCCCGGTTAATCCCCCGGATGTTCTGATCCAGAGCCAAATAGCGCTTTTAGGAGAAAATGCTTTAATTTCGACGTCTGATCCTTCGGGTCCGGAGCTGAAAGTGGTCCAAAAACTTCCGGTAATTATAACCGCCTATTCTTCTACCGTCTGGGAGACCGACGACAGCCCCTTTATCACGGCGTCCGGAGCCTGGGTTAGAGACGGAATTATAGCAAATAATTATCTGCCCTTTGGAACAAAGGTCAGAATGCCGGAGATATACGGAGATAAAGTTTTTGTAGTTGAAGACAGAATGAATTGGAAAAAAGGAAACTATCAAATTGACATCTGGTTCCCTTCCTACTGGGAAGCAAAAGAATTCGGCGCCAAAAGAACATACATTGAGGTAT
>CAYYRI010000006.1:0-18819 GCA_964474185.1 uncultured Candidatus Saccharibacteria bacterium
CCGACTTTTCTTTTGTTCAAAATCTGAAATCTCAAATTGAGGAGTGTAAAGACAAATTGGACAAGCTTTTGGACCTGCAATTGTCCGGTACAATCTCTACCGAAGAATACGCGGAAAAGAAACAAAAAATTCTCAACCAAAAGATTGAGATTTTAGAGAAATTGAAGGTTTTTCAACAAAAGGGGTACTCTTGGCTCGAACCGGCCAAAAACTTCATTTTAACCTCAAATGAAGCTAAAAAAGTGGCTTCCGGCACTAACTTGACAGGAAAGGCCGAATTTCTCAAAAAAGTCGGCTCGAACCTTGTTTTGGAGGCTCAAAACATAAAATATTTTCCACGCACCGCGTGGAAAATACTCGAAAATTTGCCCCCAGCCGCTGAGTCCCGCGAACGGGACGAGGCGGAAAACGGAGCGGAAAAACAAGAATATAGTAGTGTGCTGCCGGGCTTGGATTCGAACCAAGATACATAGCTCCAGGGGCTACGGTCCTACCGTTAGACGACCCGGCAAAATTAAACTTTTAGATATCTCCTGACGGCAATTAAGCTGGAAATTAATCCGACGCCGAGTCCGGCAAACAACTGTATCAGCAGTATCAGCCAGAAATCGGCAATAAAGAATTTAAATAGATTAAGGCCGGGAAATAAAATTTCAAGTTTGGGGCTGAAAATCCAGCAAACCAAGACGGAAAACGAAAGAGAAATCAAGGTGGCAAAGATTCCGGAAACTGCTCCCTGGACCAAAAACGGTCCCCGGATAAACCAGTTGGAAGCTCCGACCAGCCTCTGAATTTTTATTTCTTCCTTGCTGCTGTAAATCGCCAGCCTGACGGTATTAAAGACAATCAGCATGGCAAAGATGGCCAAAACTATCGAGAAAAGAATTCCCGCTTTATTCAAATTGGAAGTCAGGGAAAAGATCCTTTCGATTATCGGCTTTCTCTGATAATAATCGACCTTCTCGACTATGCTGTCGAATTTGGAATTTTCCAAAAAGTCGGCTACCGCCTGATATTGGCTGGCCTCGGAGGCCTTGATGCTCAAAGAGGCCAAAAAGGGATTCGTCCCCACTTCGTCCAATGATTCCATCAAAATCTGGCTGTCTTTGTGCCTCTCGGTAAAATTTTTAAATGCCTCTTCTGTTGAAACGTATGTCACTTCTTTCACTTCGGAAATTCCGGCAATCTCATTTTTTATATTCAAAATATCGTCTTCTGAAGCCCCATATTTGAAATAAACCGATATATCGACTTTTTCCTGAATGCTTGAAATCAAAAATTGGCTCGCCTGCTTAAAAAGAAAAAGAGAAGTTATCGCGGAAATAACCATCACCAAAATAAAAATAGTGGCCATATTTTGCCCGCCGTCCCGTGAAAAGTTTCTCCAACCCGCCTTGAATATTCTTTTGGTTAAAACCAGCATGTTAAAAATATTAAATTACGAATCTCCCCTCTTCTTCGTCTCTGATTATTTTCCCCTCCTGGAGAGTGACGACTCTTTTCCCTAAAGAATTGATTATTTCTTTGTTGTGGGTGGCCAGGACTACAGTGGTGCCGAATTCGTTAATTTTCAATAAAAGGCGGATAATATCCAAAGTATGATAAGGATCCAAATTCCCGGTGGGCTCATCGGCCAGAATAATCTCCGGCCGGTGGATCAAGGCCCTGGCAATCGCCACTCTCTGCTTTTCTCCTCCCGAAAGCTGGACGGGAAAATTATTGGCCCTGTGTTTTAATCCGACAATCTCCAAAACGTCGGCTACGTCCCTGGCAATTTCTTCGTCCGAAGCGCCGACCACTTCCATCGCATAAGCCACGTTTTCGTAAGCGGTCTTGGAAGAAAGCAATTTATAATCCTGAAAAACCGCTCCGATTTTCCGTCTAAGTTCCGGAATCTTCTGCGGTTCAATCTTCTGGATGTTTTGATTGTCGAAAAAAATCCGCCCGGAAGTCGGCCGTTCTTCGGCCAGAAGAAGCCTGAATAAGGTTGTTTTCCCGGCTCCCGACTTGCCAACAATGGAAACAAATTCTTTTGGTTTAACCTCAAAAGTTATATCGTCCAGGGCTACGGTCTTTTGCCCGTCCCGAGAATGGACGGAATATGTTTTACAGACGTTTTGAAACTTTATCATGTATGAAAATTAAATTTTAATTTCCGAGCGAAGAAATAAATTTTTTCTTTATCTTCGTTTTTACTCTGCAGAAACTTGCTTTTCAATAAATTCGTCCAAGTTACCGTCCAGAATTCCCTCAACATTGGAAGACTCAACATCGGTTCTCAGATCTTTCACTAATTTATAAGGGTGCAAAACGTAAGACCTAATCTGGTTTCCCCAACTGGCCGATATTTTGGCGCCTTTCACCTTTTTTAATTCGGCTTCCCGCGTTTCCTGGGAAAGCTGGTAAAGTTTGGAATAAAGCATTTCCATCGCCCTTTTTCTGTTATCGCCCTGCGTCCTTTCCGATTGGCAAGAAACCACGATTCCCGTAGGCTCATGAGTGATTCTGACGGAAGTTTCTCTTTTGTTCACGTATTGCCCCCCGGGGCCGGAAGCCCGATAAAATTCAATTTTCAAATCTTCCGGTCTGATTTTTATTTCCGATTCCTCAATTTTTATTTCGGGCAGCACTTCGACCAGGGCAAACGAGGTGTGTCTCAATTGCTGGGAGGAAAAAGGAGAAATTCTGACCAACCTGTGCACTCCGGTTTCTTTTTTTAAAAACCCGTAAGCGTATTTTCCTTTGATTTCCAAGAAAGCCTGTTTTATCCCGATTCTTCCCTCAGGGCCCCCTCCTTCGCCGAAAGACTGATGCAGGATTTTTGTTGCAAAATTCTTCCTTTGGCAATATCTTTCATACATCCTCAAAAGGATTGTCGCCCAGTCCTGGGCGTCCTGACCGCCGGCTCCGGAGAAAATCGATAAAATCGCGTTTCCGCCGTCATATTCGCCGGAAAGAAAAATTTTTAATTCCTCTTTCCCTATTCTCCTCTCAAACTCCTCAGCTCCTTCTTCTTTTAATCCGGCCAGCTCCTTTTTCAATTCGTCAAACTCGGTTATTTCTTCCTGTAATTGAGCCAATTCCTGGCTTATTTTTATTGCTCTCTCTTTATCTTTCCAAAGATCGGGGTTTTGGATTTCTTTTTCTAATGTTTTGATTTTTCCCGCCTTATTACCCAGGTCAAAGACGGTCCGTCAAATGACGGAGCTTAGCCTCTAATTCTTCAATTTTTTCAGGAAAATCTGGCATATTCTTTAAAAAGTATATCACAATTCTTCTCAAAATAAAACCCCCACACCAAAATTTGGTGTGGGGGTAAAAGAGCCGATGGGCAGAGTTGAACTGCCGTCGGTGGTTTACGAAACCACTGCTTTGCCACTAAGCTACATCGGCATTATATCCTCTCGGGCCGTGTTTTAACTCTCTTTCCAATGCGATTTTATATAATCTGCAGCTTCGCTCATTATCAAAGAAGTGGTTGCGTTTCCGGTTCTCACATAAAACTCTTCGGAATTGTTTGTCTTCAGATAAACCGGCGCGTCGCTCGGCAAAACCTCCACCAGACAAATGTCACGGCCGTTAATTTTTTCAAAATTCAGTTTTACAAACTGCCTGAATCTGGCTCCCAGCACGGTATTGAAGATGTGGTTGAAATGATTTTCAAAACCGTCCCGATCCGTCCGGGGCAGAGTTTTGTAATCTTCCTCCAGGCCATTTACGGATTTATTATCGCTAACTCCCAAAACAAGCCTTCCTCCTTCTAAATTCAAGAAACTGGCAACGGACTTCATCGCCGTTCTTTCCAATTCTTTATTAAGAATTTTCCTTTTGCCGTCCCACCTTAAACTCTCTTTGAACTCAAGATTGTTGGCCTCGCCGCCCAAAATAAGGTCGAGAATGGACAACTTTTGGTCTTTTCCGGCTTCGGAGAGATTGATTTTTTCGATAAGGTTTTTCAGGGTATCGGAAATTAATTCGGCGTTTTCTATATTGCGCAGGAAAAGAACGGATTTTGAATCAAAATTACGGATAATAAGCGTACCGCAATTGGTCAGCTTTTCCAGCAAATTCTGCCTGTAAACCACCTCTTTCGCGTCTTTTATGGGGAAGGAGGATTGGGTGACGGAAAAAATTCCTTTTTTTCTTATTATTTCTTTTTCCCTGATTTCGTAATTTTCATTCGTCCATCTGAAAAAAATGGCGAGGGTGATAAGAAGCTGAAGCGAGGAGGTGGCCAGAACCAAAGAGTAATCATAGCGGACAAATCTGGCTAAAGTGTAGTGCAGAAAGCTTTCAACGTTAAAAAGATAAGCGGCAAAAACCAGCAAAATAGTTGCCGCCATCTCGACAAAAACGATGTTCCTTATCAGGGACAGCGGACCCCGCTTGATTATTATCGGATATTTCATGTGTTTGAGCGGGTAACGGGAATCGAACCCGTATCTCGACCTTGGGAAGGTCACGTTCTACCACTGAACCATACCCGCGCTATACAAAGTTTTCTAAAAAACTTTGTCGCGCCCGACAAAAAACTTTGAAGTTTTTTGTATAGGGCATTACAATCCTAATTTTTCAAGAATGTTTTCCCAGAAACTTTTTTGTTTTTCGGCGGCCGCCTGAGCATTTTCTTCCGGAGGCAAAACTACCACCGCTTCTTCGCCCGGCTTTTTATACCCCTGCTCCCTGGCTTTTTCTTCCCAATAAGCATCGTTTTCGGTTTGGGAAATACCGGCCTGGAGCTGCTGGTTTTTTTCTTCCAGCTGCTGGACTTCTTTTTTCAAAGATTCTATCTTGTTCAATAATTCTTCTCTTTTCTGGGTTATCCTCCAATCAGAAACAAACAAAAACCCGATTATCCCGAAAAAAAGGATTCCGAGAAAAATCGCAAAAAACATATTCTGGCGGGAATCTCCCTTTTCTGTTCTTCTTGTTTTTGTTATCATCGGTATTAGTTATATGAAACTGAAAACTCAAAAAATTTTAAGGGTAATCTGGATTATCTTAATCTCCTTGGTGGTCTTGAGTATGTTCGCTTTTCTCTTCGCTCCTTCTCTGTTTTAGATAATAGAGAATTTTCTCTTTAATTTCAACCACCGAGCTTCCGCAGGAAGCGAAGGTCGAAATGAAGCCTTGGCTTCATTGAGTCTTAAATACCTCTAAAAATACCTGGGGAGGAATTCGGATATCCGCCCTTCCTTCCAATTTTTTTTTGCCTTTTTTTTGTTTCTCCAGCAGTTTCCTTTTTCTGGTATAATCGCCGCCGTAAAGAGGGGCGATGATGTCTCTTCTCTTGGCCCCGATGGTTTCTCTGGCGAGGATTTTCCCGGAAACTACGGCCTGCAAGGGAACCGCAAAGAGCTGAGCGGGAAGAATCTCTTTCAGTTTTTGAACTATTTTTTTCCCCTCGTTAAAAGCTTCTTCTTCTCTTACGATTTTGGAAAAAGCTTCCTCTTTTTTCCCCGCGACCAGAATCTCCAATTTGACCAATTTTCCCGGCCTGTATCCCAGGATCTCGTAATTCATCGACGCAAAACCCTGAGTTACTCCTTTTAGATTGTCGTAAAACCCGATGATAATTTCCCTTAAAGGAACCTCGTAAGCCAGAACCGTTTTGCCGGAACTGAAATAATCGCTTTTGATGAAAGTGCCGTTCAAATTTTTTAACAGTTCCATGAGCTGGCCTAAGTACTCTTGCGGCGTAATCACTTCCAATTTCGCCCACGGCTCCTGGATTTCTTTTATTTCGGTTTCCGGAGGCCAGGTCGAAGGAGAAAAAATAAAAACTTCCTTGTTTTTTTGGTCAATAATTTTATAGACAACGCACGGCCTGGAAATCACCAAAGTCAGGCCGAATTCCCGACGCAGCCTTTCCGAGACAATTTCGGCGTGCAAAGATCCTAAAAATCCGCAACGGAAACCGCGGCCTAAAGTATCCTGGGACTCAAGCTCAAATAGCAGGGAGGAGTCTTTAAGTTTTAATTTGCTCAGGGCGTCTTTCAGCAAATCGAAATCCTCGGGATTTTCCGGATACAAACTGGCAAAAACCATGGGTTCAGGTGTTTCGTATCCCGGCAGAGGTTCCTCGTTTTGAGTTTTTGCGATGGTGTCCCCCACCCGAACCTTGCCCGGTTCCTTGATGCCCGTAGCAATGTAGCCGATTTCCCCCGCATTTAATTCTTCTGCCGGTTTTAATTCCGGTTTAAAATATCCTATCTCTTTAGCTTCGCCCGGGGTTCCAGACTGAATTAAATGAATTTTTTCTTTGTTTTTTATGCTTCCATCCATTACCCTGACATAAGCAATTACTCCCTGGAAAGAATCATATTTTGAACCAAAAATCAAAGCCCTGAAGGGTTTTTCCAATTGGCCCCTGGGAGAAGGAATTTTTTCAATTACGGCTGCCAGAAGCTGTTCTACGTTGGTTCCGTTTTTAGCGGAAATGGAAAAAATTTCCTCGTCTTTGACATTTAATAAATGGGCCAATTCTTCCTTTGTTTCTTTAATTCTTGCCTGAGGCGAATCGATCTTGTTAACGGCCGGAATAATCACCAAATTTTGCTTTTTAGCCAATTCCAAATTGGCTATGGTCTGGGCCTGAATCCCTTTTGTGGCCTCGACCAACAAAATCGCGCCCTCGACCGCCGCCAGAGACCTCGAAACTTCATAATTGAAATCGACGTGGCCGGGAGTGTCGATCAGATTCAAGATGTATCCTTTATAATCCATTCTTACGGGCTGCATTTTGATGGTAATCCCCTTTTCCCTTTCCAAATCCATCATATTCAAATACTGAGGCTGCATTTTTTCTTTGGGAATGGTGTTCGTCAATTCCAAAAATCTGTCGGCTAGGGTCGATTTTCCGTGATTAATATGGGAAATAATGCAGAAATTCCGGATGCTTTGCATGATTATTTTTTAATGTTTATTTTTCGGAATAAAAAAACCATCAGTAAGATAAATTGAAGAATGCTGTCAATTGAAAAAGCCAGGGGCAGGCCGATAACGGCAATATTGCCGACGCCCTGAAGATTAAAAAGATTCGATATGGAAGCTTGGAAGGAATTGGGGAAACTTAAAAGCCGGACGAATCCAAAACTTAAAAAAATATTCAAGATCATGGCGATTATCGCAATGATTGTCGGAGTTTTAGTGTCTTGAAGCGCGAAAAAAGCCCGGAAAATCAAGGGTATGAGACAGGTGGCAAAAATGCCCAGAACGAATAATCCTAAAGAGGCAGCTGCTATTTTAGCCGCGTCCTCGCTGAACCTCCCCGTTCTCAGAATAATTTCTACAATCTGATTCTTTAAAATAAAAATCAAAAAGCTAATGGGAATTATAAGAAAAAGAATTTTACGGAAGGTTAAAGAAAACTTTTTGATAAATTCGTCTTTTCTTTGAGCCGCCCAGTCTTGGGAAAGCGCCGGAAAAGCGGCTATGGCAAATGGAATGCCGATCAGCCCTAAGGGAAACTGCTGAAGGTTGTTCGCAAAAGTAAAAATGGAAATGGCTCCGGCCGGAAGGCCGGAAGCGATGGCGGTCACCACCATAAGATTAATTTGGGGAGCCGCAACGCCCAAGGTTCTCGGAATCATCAAGGAAAAAACTTTTTTTATTTTCGGGTCTTTCAGATTGAAAGTTGGTTTATACCAGAAACCTGAGTTAATTGCCGAAGGAATCTGAATAACCATATGCAAAAAAGCCCCGAGAATTACTCCCAGGGTTACGCCTAAAATCCCCGAGGCAGGCGCTAAAAAAATAATTCCCATAATTATTCCGAGATTATACAAAACAGGCGCCAGGCTGTAAGCCAGGAATTTGTTGAAATATTGCAGAACGCCAGAAAAAATAGAAGATAATCCGAGCAGAATCGGACTCAGAAAAAGAATTCTCGTCAGGAGCGAGGTAAGAGAAATTTGCTGGGGATTGAAACCCGGGGTGATTATTTTTACAAGAATTGGAGCAAAAATGCTTATGCCGAGAGAAATCAAAACTAAAAAAAACAAAAATACGTTTAAAACATTGTTCGCAAAATCCCAGGCCTCTTTTTTGTCTTTCAAAAAATATTCTGAAAATAACGGCAGGAAAGCGACGATGACGCCGCCGGCAATCAAGATATTGTAAACAAAATCCGGAATGCGAAAGGCGGCAAAATAAACATCGAGATCGGAGCCCGCTCCAAAAGTGCTGGCCAGAAGTCTGTCGCGGACTAATCCTAAAAGCCGGCTGATCAAGGCCGTAATGGCTAAAATTCCGGCAGCGCCGCTGATGGTTTTTGTTTGAGAATTAAAAAAACGACCAAACATATTTTCGCTTCTATTTTACCTTAAAATCGCTGATTTTCAAACAAAAAAGCTCAAGCAGGCAATAAGCCGAATTCTGTTTAAAAGCAATCATCTATCTAGGCGAGCTACTTTTACCCTCGACAAGCTCGGGTCAAGCACCCTTATTTGGGTTATGTTTCTTGATCCACCCTGAGCATGTCGAAGGGTTTGCTCTTGCACCCAGTAAGGATTTAGCCGTTTCACCCCTGCATTACTGCAGGATTCGCCCTGTTCCATCTCGCGATGGACGGGCGCCCGACCCTTTCGGGTCTGGGGCGTCTCTGTTCGCACCTCGCACCTCGCGGTGGATGGCCGTTAGCCACTACTTTTTTTGACCCCGCCCTCTATGCCCTATGTTAATTTAGATAACCAGAAAACATAAAGCTTAGAGGGCGGGGAAAGAGTGTTCGGACTTTCCTCCCTATTCGCCATTACGGCGACGGGCGATTGCTTTGCCTACTTGAGCTGGTTTTATTCTAACAAAAAATAGCTTTATGTCAAGTCTTAATCAAACAGTTTTGGGGTGGAATTGGCGCCATCTAGGGCCTTATTGGCCAAACCGTCAGCCGTTTTGTTTTTTTCCCGGGAAATAAGAGTAAATTTAATTTTTTTGAAATCAAGTCTCAGGTTCCAAACTTTCAAGAAAAGAGATTGAATTTTAGGATCTAAAATTTTATATTCCCCGTTCAATTGTTTAATCAACAGCTCCGAATCGGATTTTAATTCAATTTCGCTGTTTTGGGCTAATTTTTTTCCAAAAAGCGCTTTGAATTTCTGCAAGGCGAAGATCACCGCCCGATACTCGGCTTCGTTGTTGGTGAAATTGTCTCCTAAATATTCTGAATATTCTTTAAGGCTCTGGCCTTTTTCGTTGGAAAATATTATCCCTATTGCTCCTGGCCCCGGATTTCCCCGAGAGCCGCCGTCGGTATTGATAATGATTTTCTTCATCGAATGAGTTTTTATACAATAAAAACGAAATTAAAGATGAAGTCGCCACTTCATCGACTCGCAAAGTATTTAATAATACATTCCTTAAACTTATTCAAGTTTTCGTTTTTTACTCTGAACCCTGCCGCCTGGGGATGGCCTCCGTAAGTCAGAAGATATTTTGAACAGGTTTTCATCGCCTCGACCACGTTAAAACCCGAAGGCGCCCGGATGCCGCCTTGCGATTCTTTTTCGAGTTTCTTATATAAAAATACGGGCTTATCGTATTTTTGGGAAATGATGGATTCGGAAATTCCCAAAAAAGCTTCTTCCCAGTCAGAATCCCCCTCGAAGATAACCGGCCCCAATTCCTTTTTTGAAATTCTTTTTTCGATTTCATCTATCATTTTTTCTGTTTTTTCTTTTCTCAGGATTCCTTTTTCATAGAGTCTTGCCGCTAATTTTTCCGCCTCTTTTTTTCCAAGGGCGGTTAAAACCCGAAAGGCGGCCGGAAGTCCGTTTTCGATGTCTCTGACGTTCAAAAGAGAAATGATTTTGTAAACTTTGTGAATCAAATCGAGCGATTTGATCTGTTTCAAATTAAAAAGAACCTGAATTCCCGGCCGCCAGCTCGATTTTATATAACTCAGACCCTCCCTGATCATTAATTTATTTTCATTAATCTGAGGCATCATATCGGCGACGGTGGCCAAAGCCACCAATTCCAAAAAATTTTTCCTTAAAATTTCCGGAAACTGGTTTTTTAGGAGAACTTCCGCAAGCTTAAAAACAATACCGACAGCGGCAAATCCTTTGAAAGGATAAAAATCTTTTTTCTGCTTCGGATCGACTATGATTTTAGCCTTGGGCAATTTATCCAAGACTTCGTGATGGTCAACAACAATCGTTTCAAATCCCATTTTCCCGGCTTTTGCTATTTCTTTTAAATTTCCTATGCCGCAATCTACGGCGACAAAAAGCGCGGGGGCTTTGTCCTTTAAAAAATTCAGGCCGGTTTCGGTAATTCCGTAACCCTCCGCTTCCCTATTGGGAAAATAAATGGCGGAAATTTTACCGCCTAAATTTTTGATGGCTTCTTGTAGGATGATTACCGACGTCACCCCGTCCAAATCGGCATCGCCGTAAATAACGATATTCTCTTTCTTTTTTACGGCCATTGTGATTCTCTCTGCCGCTTTTCCGATATTTTTTATTTCAGTTTGCATGAATGATAAAACTATTCTAATGCTTCTATCCCCGGCAATTTCTCTCCGGATAAAAATGCGAGCATTGCTCCCCCGCCAGTTGAAACATGGCTGAATTTATCAATCATACCGAGTCTATTTATGACCGCTAACATTTCTCCCCCTCCAACCACGGAAAAGGCCTTGCTTTGGATTATGGCTTCAAGAATTTCTTCTGTCCCTTTGGAAAATTCTTTTTTTTCGATCTGCCCCAAAACGCCGTTAAAGAAGATCGTTTTTGCCAGAGATATTTTTTCCTTGAAAAGTTCGATGGTTTCCGGCCCTATGTCCTTTCCTTCGAGATTATTGAGAGGAGCAATAATTTTCCGGGGAAAAATTAAGGGAATTTTTTTATCGTCCAATTCTTTTTTGATCAAACCGCCGACCAATACCCAGTCGGAAACCTCTGAAATTTTATTTATTAATTTGGCTTTTGTTTCCACTTTTGCGCCTCCAATTATTGAAATTAACGGTTTCTGAGGATTTTTTATTATACGATTTAAAGATTTAATTTCTTTTTCCAATAATAATCCTGCGCCGGAAGCCAGATATTTTGGTATTCCGACAATTGAAGCGTGGAATCTGTGGCAGGCGCCGAAAGCGTCATTGATATAGATGTCTCCCGATTTCGCCAGTTCCTTTGCGAAGCTGTCGTCGTTCTCTTCCTCTTCTTTATGAAACCTCAAATTCTCCAAAAGCAACACTTCTCCCGGATTCGTTTTGTTTATCAGCTCTTTGGCCGCGGGACCGATGCAGTTCTCTGATTTTTTTACGGGCAAACCCAAATATTCTTCTAATTTTTCCCTGATCGGCGTCAGCCTCAATCCCTCAACCACTTTTCCTTCCGGTCTTCCCAAATGGCTCATCAAAATTATTTTTGCTCCGTTGTCCGCCAAATATCTGATTGTCGGGATGGTCTCTTTTATCCTAAAATCATCTAAAATCTTCATTCCCCGAGGAAATGAAGATAAAGAAGAAGGCGAAGCCTTCTTCGCCCATTTCCCCTGCTCTTGCAGGGGAACATTGAAATCGCATCTGAGCAGAACCTTTTTATTTTTAAAATCAAACTCCTTTAGGCTTTTCATCTGTCTCCGGCTTGGTTTCAATTTCCTTTAAAGATTCCTCTAAAGTTTTTTTTAATTCTTCCAAGTCGACTTCTTTTCTCTTCGGCCTCTGGAAATCCTGTGTTTTTTTTGAAGAAAAAGAAACGGGCTCTTCGGTAGTGGCTTCTTCAAGAGAAATGCCGGGAGTAGCTGTCTGTTTTTTTAAAAGAGTTTTTTCCCCCTGCGCAGGAACGGTAGGTTGCGCGAGAGCAGCGGGCCCCTTCACCTTTTTCAAACATGTTTTGCAATAAACAGGCCGGGTTCCGTCCGGAGGGAAAATTACTTTAGTCCATTTGCCGCATAAAGAACATTTGACGTCGTATAAAACCTGAGGGGCGGCCTGGGAAGCCTGGGACGTTCCTGAAGGCGTTTCTATAATCCCCGTCCATTTCGCGATTTTTTCTTCAATAATACTGCGCGGAGTGCTGTATCTCTCCCTGGAAACCTTGATAATGTTTTCCTTGTTGGATTTTTCCGGTTTCGGAATGGGCGGCGTGGTTTCGGCCGAGAAAGGAGCGCCCGCAACTCCGTCAATCATCAGTCTCAAATAAATATTGTATTTCGATAAATTAACAAAATCAGTGGCAAGAAATTCCGGAGTAAATTCTTTCTCTAAAAATTCGGCATCTTCTGCTCCTACCCGGAAAGAAATAATTGTGCCCACATTGCCAAAAACAGCCTCTCTCACTTTGGTGCTTCTTCCGGTAGCAACCATTTCATCTAATTGAGCGAGGTATTGATTGCCCAAGATTAAAGATAGCCTGTATTTCCTCGCTTCTGATAAAATATTGCAAAAAGCATCGGTAGCAAAATTTTGAAATTCATCAACGTATAAATAAAAATCTACTCTTTTTTCTTCCGGGATATCCACCCTTGACATTGCCGCCAACTGCAGTTTCGTGATTAAAAGAGCTCCCAGAAGACGGGAGTTGTCTTCGCCGATTCTTCCCTTGGACAAATCTAAAATTAAAATCTTTCTTTCATCCATGACTTTTCTCATGTCAATCGCCGAACGGACCTGGCCGATAATGTTTCTGATCAAGGGGTTGGAAATAAACTGGCCGATTTTATTTTGGATGGCCGCCGTTGCTTCCACTTCGTATCTTTGAGTGTATCTCGCAAACTCCTGAAGCCAGAAAGATTTGACTACGGGATCGGTGACCTTATCCACTATTTTTTTTCTGTATTCGGGGTCGGCCAGCATTCTGTTCACTCCCAAAAGCGTGGAACCGGGATATTCCAAAAGGGCTAAAATGGAATTATTCAGAATATATTCCATGCGAGCCGACCAAACGTCGGGCCAGATTTTCTTAAAAACCCCCATTAACCCGGAGGCAACCAGATGCCGATGTTCCACATCGACTTTTTCCATGATGTTAAAAGCAATGGGATAATCCAAATCGGCCGGATTAAAATAAATTACGTCGTTAACCCGGTCGGCGGGAATAAAATCCAGCAGTTCTTCCGCCGCTTCTCCGTGAGGATCGACGAAACCGACCCCCTTTCCTTCTTGGATATCCTGGATGGCCATATTCTTAATCATTACTGTCTTGCCCATTCCGGTTTTTCCGATCAAATACATGTGGCGGCGTCTGTCGTCGGTTTTAATTCCAAATTTTTTCCTTTGATTCCGAAAGGTAGTCTCGGCAAAAAAATTTATATCATTATTGGGCATACCCCGTTAGAAGTCTGTCATTTCTGGATTGTATTTTAGTTACAGAATAGACAAACTTTATTTATTATTACCCCGTTATTACCTAGCATAAAAATTTTCTTTTGAAAATTTTTATGTCCAAGACTTCTAACGGGGCATATTTTTTTATTCCTCCGTTTCTATTGGAAGCTCTGACGGCTCTCCTCCCTTTTTCGCCTCCACCCTAGCCATGCCCGGCGCTCCGGCAGCTGCTTCTCCCGGGAAATGAAAGAGAGAAGCCAATTCTTCGGTATTCAACACGAACGTTCCTCCCGATCTCGGCCAAAACGTAGAAAGTCTTTTAATGTAGTTCCTGAATATTTTTCTGCATCTCAAATAATGGCGTCTCGTACGAAGAAGGTTTATCGGTAAAAACCAGTGCTTGTGGATTTTGGTCAATGTTGCTCCCAAGGGAATCAGGCCGTTAAGATTTAATGTCATATAAGAATTGAAAAAAGAAAGAGCCAACCTGAAGTTGGGCTTAAACCAAATATCTCTCTTGCCAAGATAAATAAAACGAATATATGTATTAAAAAAAGGCTTGGATAATTTCCCCTCAAGGCCCAAAATTATTTCTCTTTCCCCGGGAGTAAGTTTCATTTCGGGAGGTATGATTTCTCTCACCTCTTCTTTTTCTTCCCCTGTTTTCCCGGTGATCAAAATTTGAGCCGCTTCCTGGATTATGGGTTTTTGTTTTGCTATTTCGGGCCTTCGGGCTAATTTATCTCTTAGTATTTTCCCTTCTTTAATCCAGGCATCAAAATGGGTCGTCCAATCGGAAGCAGTCGGAGAAGCGGAAATCTGAATCCACATTTGTTCTCCGGGCTTTATTTTAGAAAAGGCTTCCAGCAACATGGCTACCGGATCAACTCTTTTTTCCTCTTTAAGTTCGTGCTCTGTTTCGAATTGAGTATAAGTTCTGATCGGATAATGGTCGTCTTTCAGCAATCTATAATCCGATGCGAAAAGGTCCCAGTCCTTATTGGGAATATTCTGGGGAACGTATTTCGTATAATCATCTGCTTCTTTAATTTCGGCTTCGGGATACTGGGAATAAATGGCGGACTCCACGGAATCGCGATAAGTGGCTCCGCATCTTACATAGAAATGGGGTTCGCCGTCGATCGAAATAATCTCAAAATTAACCGAAAGTTGTATTTGTCCATCAATCCAGTATTCCCACCAATCGGGCGGATGGAAAGTGGCGCCATGGATGCTTGCCATAACCGTCTCCATGGCCCTTATCGGTTTTAATATTTCTTTGGGCAGTTTAATCTCAAGCAAAACCCATTTTTGCTGACTCAACCAGTGATCAACCCTCCACCAATGATAAAGAAACCAAAAAGGCTTCCATAAAATAAAGGGCAAAGGAACCCACCACCAGTTTTTTAAGATTTGCCCGACAGTAGTTAAAATAAAAGAAAAAGAGGCTGCCGGCATAAAATTTTACGCTTCTTTTATCGTATAGTTACCTTCGGAAGTCCTTAAAAAATAATTCTTATTGCTCAAGTTTAATAAAACGGTGTTTTTCTTGACTATTCTTTGTTCCAAAACTTTTTCTAAAATTTCTTCCCTGTCCAGAGGTTTTTGGGCGCTTTTTAAAACCTTGAAAATTACGTCCTTTACGTAGCCCCTCTCATATCCCCATTCTTTCAGGGCATAAATGCCTCTGCCAACCAAAACAAACCTGGAATCTTTTATCAGTTCATTGTGAACAGTCTGGGGCAAGGCCGAATCGATAAGACTGGCTACTTCCGTAAAATGGAGGGGCTTATTTTCTTTTTTGAACACAAGATAGGCCTTGTCTTTCACCCCCCTCGGATTAATTTCCGGCCAATCGCGCAATCCGAAAAATCCTTCGGAATTTTTTTGAATTTTTTTGGAAATCTCCAAATAAGAAATTAATGTCTTCGGGTTAAAGGAAGCTAAGACGGCCAATTCCTTGAATTGAAGGGGCTCCCCTATTTTTTTGAGTTTTTCATGAATAACGCCTATGGCCCTTTTGGCGGTTCCCAAAGAATTCTGATTAATGGTCCACAAAGAATAAAAATCGTCCGTTTCACCGGCTCTTTCAAATTGTTCATTCAAATTCAGCAAAAAGAAAATCTGGTTTTTCCCGGTCTGTTTTTTTCCGCCGACTAATTCCAAAAGAAGCAAATCTTCTTTTTTAAGATCGCCCGATTTTTTAAAATAATCTTTGAAGCATTGAAAGATTTTTTGATATTTCTTATCGGTGATTTCCGGTTTTAGTCTTGAAATCGCGTCTTTTTCAATCTGGCGGACTCTTTCCCGGGTGATGCCGAATTCCTTGCCGATTGATTCAAGGGTTTCCCTTTCGGTCTCGTCCCCATCGGAAATTTTGTTAGATAAGGCAAACCGGCGGGAGAGAACCTCTCTTTGTCTTTGCGGCAAATCCTTCAAAAGATTGGAACAAATTTGCGAATAATTAAATTTCACCGTATTCATTCAATTATTTTGGCATAATTTAACTGATTTGTCAATCTATCTCCTCTTTTTCAATTTCAGCCAGGCGAGCAACAAGGGAGGAGCCAGGAACAGAGACGTTAATGTGCCCACGATAATCCCAATAATCAAAGTTAAAGAAAAATACTTCAAAGTTTCTCCACCCAGGAAGAAAATGGCAAATAAAACCAAAAGCGTGCAGATTCCCGTGCTAAGCGAACGGGTAAATGTTTGGCTCAAGCTTTGATTGAGGATTTGTTCGAAGTCCTCCTGTCTCTTCCGTGAAACATTCTCCCTTACCCTGTCAAAAACAATTACTTTATCATTTATCGTATAACCCAAAATTGTTAACAAAGCCGTCACTATGGGAATGCTAAATTGAACATTATAAAGTCTTCCCAGAAGACAAAAGATGCCTATGGGTATCAAAACGTCAAAAGTTAAAGTAATAATCGAAATTACTCCGTATTGAAAGCCGGAGAGCGGCCAGGAGGCCTTTCTAAAGGAAATGGCAATGTAAATTAACAGAGCCGCTAAAGAGATAATAATTAAAATTATTGTTTTTTGTTTTAATTCTTTGCCTATAACCGGTCCCGTACTCTCGAAACGCTTTTCATTTACTTTTGAAAGCTCTCCTAATTTCGAAATGATTTGCTGATGGACGTCTTCATTTATCTCTTTCATTCTGATAATTACTCCGTTTTCTTCGGTCGGCTGGATAGTAATATCTCCCAAATTCAAATCTTTTAATTTTTCTTGAATGACTTGATTTTCCGGCCTTGTTTCAAAATTAATTTCCAAAATACTGCCGCCGGTAAAATCGATCCCCGGTTTTAAGCCAAAATAAAAAATAGAAAATATGCTTCCCAAAAGTAAAATCCCGAAAAAAACAAAATAAATTATTTTATATTTTAGGAAATTAATCTGCATGTTACCATAGCCATTTAATGTTTTCGAGCTTTGTCTTAATAAAAATTTTAAGAAAATTATTAGTGATGATGATCGCCGTAAACATGCCAATTAAGTTACCGATGACCAAAGTGAAGGCGAATCCTTTAACAAAACTGCTGCCAAGGCCAAAAAGGATTAAACCCACTAAAATAGTGGTCAGGTTTCCATCACGAATTGCCGGCCAAGCCCGCCTTAAACCAGCTTCGAGAGCGGCAAAATGATCCTTACCCGATTTAAGTTCTTCTCTGAATCTGGAAAAAATTAAAATATTGGCATCAACCGCCATGCCCATAGACAGTAGAAAACCGGCAATACCCGCCAAGGTTAAGGTTACTGGAATCAATTTAAACAAAGAGAGTAAAAGAGTAACATAAATTATTAAAGAAATGGAGGCAAAAAACCCTGGAATCCTATAAAAGATAATCATATAACATAAAATAGCCAAAAATCCCAGTGCGCCGGCTTTTAAAGATTCATCTAAAGAAATCTTCCCCAAAGTGGGTCCTACCGTTTGTTGAGAAATCAAAGTAATCGGAACAGGCAAAGCGCCGGCATTCAAATTTCTCGCCAAATCCTGCGCTTCCTTGGTCGTAAAGGAACCCGTTATCTGGGCCTTGCCCCCCGAAATTGTTTCCTGAACCGTGGGAGCCGAAATCGGAACGCCGTCAATATAAATTGCCAAAGGCTTGCCGACGTTTCTTGCGGTTAATTCTTCAAAAATTTTTGAGCCCTCTTCGTTGAATTGAAGCAAAATTAAGGGCTTATAAGTCGTCTGGTCAAAACCAACCTCGGCTTTTTCCAAATATTTTCCGGTTAAAAGAGTGGATTTAAAGGGGTCTTCGATTTGCCCTTCTTTGGTTTCCGCCACTTTTTGATTTCTTTCTAAAATGGCCTGATAATCTTCCTCTTCTTCCTTAAATTCCAAATAAGGAGTTTCCCCGATCATTTTAATGGCTTGGGCGGGATCTTTTATTCCGGCCATCTCTACAACCAATCTGTAGTGGCCCGAGGCTTCCTGAGTCTGGACTAAGGGCTCCCTGACTCCGAAAATATTAATTCTTCTTTCAATTACGTCCCTCAATCCCTGTATCAAAGAATTGTAATCTTTTTCCTCGACGCCGGAAAAATCCGCTTCATAGACCAAATGAGTTCCGCCCTGCAAATCCAGCCCTAATTTGAAAGGGACGTCCCAAAAATGAGGCAATTTCAAAGAAAACTTGGAATTAAAAAAATCAATCCCCTGATTAAGGTATTTTGGATAACTTAAATTGCCGGCAAAAAAAGCCAAAAGAAAAATGAAAATAATAGTTATGTAAATTTTCTTTTTGAGCATAATGCAATTGACCTATTTTAGCAAAAATTGAAATTAAAATCCAGCAAACCCCGTAAGACAACTTCGACAATATTTTCTCTAGAAAATATTACTATTGCGTAGCAAGTCGAAGTTGCTCTACGGGGCAAGTAGAGCGGAAATAATCCCCACTAAAAATATTCCGTCGAACACCCCCGCTCCGCCGATGGAAATAAATCCTCCGAATTTCCAAGCTCTTTTTAAATTTAAAATATCTGCCCCGATTAGCACTCCTAAGGTGCCGGAAATAAAAGCAGCAGGGGCCGAAAATGCAGGGGCTAGAATCATTGCGAAAATGGCCGAGAATACCGGAGGTATGATGGCCGGCAAAGAAATCCCTCTTCCGGGGACAACTCTGGCAAGGAATTTTGAAATAACAATCATTAAAAGGGTTGCGATCAAAATCGGTTTTAATTCAAAACCTAATTTTAAGGTTAAAAACAGGAAATAAAAGGAAAGCAAAATAGGGATAACCGCCCCTCCCAAATTAACGGCAATGCCCCGAGCCTCAACTTTGGGAGTCTGCCAAAGCCCGAAAAATCTCCGCTCCCTTACATATATTAATTTCTTTTTGGTCAGGGGGATATTCACGGCCGAACCGATTAAAATAGCCAACAGAATAAAGATCGTCATTCCGGATGAAATTCCCAATTTTTCGAACCCTAAGATTACAATCTGAAAATAACCGAAAATAAAAAGAACGGGTAAAAAAAGAAGAAAAGCGATAAATATTAAAAAGGCAACGGGGAAAAATATCATATTA
>CAYYRI010000007.1:0-17963 GCA_964474185.1 uncultured Candidatus Saccharibacteria bacterium
AAAGAAAAACGCTTATGTTAATTGACACCCACGCTCATTTGAATTTCTCGGCCTATAAAAACGACGTTAGTGAAGTTATAAAAAGAACTTTAGACAATGATGTTTGGATGATAAACGTAGGTTCCCAGTATTCCACCTCAAGAAGGGCGGTGGAGATTGCCGGGAAATACGAAAGGGGCGTCTATGCGGCGGTGGGGTTGCATCCTATTCATGTTTGCGAAGAAGAATTTTATTATGAAGAATATAAAGAACTGGCGAAATCGTCCAAAGTGGTGGCAATCGGTGAAATTGGTTTTGATTACTGGTACCGGCCAAAAACCAATGTCAGATTGGAACAGTTTAAGCAAAGGCAAAAGGAGGCTTTTGAAAAACAACTGGAATTGGCGGAAGAATTGAATTTACCGATTATCTTTCATTGTCGAGTGGCGCATGAAGATTTGATCAATATACTGAATACCAGATACAGTATACAAAATACGAAATTAAAAGGCGTTATCCATTGTTTTACCGGTACTTGGGAAGAAGCAAAAAAATATCTGGATATGGGGTTCCATCTCGGTTTTAACGGAATTGTATTCAAGTTGGACCTGGATGAGGTGATTGAAAAAACTCCTCTTGAACAAATGGTGGTTGAAACCGACTGCCCCTATCTAACGCCGCCGCCCATGGCGGGAAGAAACGAGCCCCTGTATGTGAAATACGTTGCCGAGAAAATTGCAAAAATTAAGAATATTAGGGCGAAGAGAACTTTGTTCTCTTCTTCACCTTCGTTTTCGCTTCGTGAAAACTCGGTTTTTGAAGAAATATCAGAAATCACCGCTGAGAACGCTAAAAAATTGTTTAATTTAATCTAAATGGAAAATTACAATCCTCAAAAAATAGAGCCAAAGTGGCAGAAAATTTGGGAAGAAAAGAAACTATACGAAGCAGAGGATTTTTCCAAAAAACCAAGAAATACATTTTGATCGAATTTCCCTATCCTTCGGGAGAGGGCCTTCATGTCGGCCACATAAGAAGTTATTCCGCCTTAGACGCCATCTCGCGCAAAAAGAGAATGGAAGGGTTTAATGTTTTATATCCGATCGGCTGGGACGCTTTCGGTTTGCCGACGGAAAATTACGCGATAAAAACGGGCATCCACCCTAAGGTGGCGACGGAAAAAAACATAGCTAATTTCAAAAGACAGTTGAAATCCTTGGGCTTATCTTTTGATTGGTCGAGGGAAATCAATACCACGGATCCCAAATATTACAAATGGACTCAATGGATTTTTCTTAAACTTTTTGAAAAGGGATTGGCCTATCAGTCCGAAATCCCGGTAAACTGGTGTCCATCCTGCAAAATCGGTCTGGCCAACGAAGAGGTGGTTGCAGGATCGTGCGAGAGGTGCGGAACCGAAGCGGAAAAGAAAACCTTAAAACAATGGATGATAAAAATTACGGCTTATGCCGACAGATTAATCGAGGACTTGGAAAAAGTGGATTATTTGGAAAAAATAAAAACCCAGCAGAAAAACTGGATCGGGAAAAGTCACGGTACGGAAATTGATTTTAAAGCAGAAAATTCTCAGGATATTATAAAAGTCTTTACAACCAGAGCCGATACTATTTTTGGAGTAACGGCCGTTGTTTTAGCACCTGAACACCCATTGGTTGAAAAGTTAATCACCGGAGAAAACAGAGAAAAAGTAATAAAATATATTGCCGATGCAAAAAAGAAAAGCGATTTTGAAAGGGAGAAATTGGAAAAAGAAAAAACCGGAGTTTTTACCGGTTCATTCTGCATAAATCCTGCCAATACAGAAAAAGTGCCCGTCTGGGTCGGAGATTACGTCATATCTTCTTACGGCGGAGGCGCGGTAATGATGGTTCCGGCTCATGATCAGAGGGATTTCGAATTTGCCCAAAAATATAATTTACCAAACAAAATGGTAGTATGTCCATTTTATCCCAAACCTATTTGTCCGATTTTAGACAAGGCTTACGAAGATGAGGGACATTTAGTCGGTTCGGGAGAATTTGACGGTTTGTCTTCAAAAGAGGCTATCCAAAAAATTACCGAGTGGCTGGAGAAAAAAGGATTGGGCAAGGGAACAATCCAATATAAATTACGCGATTGGGTTTTTTCAAGGCAGCATTATTGGGGAGAGCCCATTCCGATTATTCACTGCCCGAAATGCGGAGCTGTGCCGGTCTCTGAAAAAAATTTGCCGGTAGAACTTCCTTATGTTGAAAAATATCAGCCGACGGGAACTGGTGAATCGCCGTTAGCTCAAATTTCTGAATGGGTAAACATAAAATGCCCGAAATGCGGCGGTCGGGGGAAAAGAGAAACAGACACTATGCCGAACTGGGCGGGTTCCAACTGGTATTATGTGCGTTATTGCGATCCTAAAAATGGAAAGCAATTAGCCGATCCTGAAAAATTAAAATACTGGATGCCGGTCGATTGGTATAACGGCGGCATGGAACACACCACTTTGCACCTTTTGTATTCCCGTTTCATTTACAAGTTTCTTTTTGATATCGGAGCGGTTCCCCAATTGGAGCCCTACCAAAAAAGAACTTCCCACGGGGTAGTCTTGGCCGAAGACGGCAGAAAAATGTCAAAATCTTTTGGTAACGTGGTCAACCCGGATGAAATAGTGAACCAGTACGGAGCAGACACGCTTCGGCTTTACGAAATGTTTATGGGTCCTTTTGACCAGGCGATCGCTTGGAGCATCCAAGGATTGAAAGGATGCTACAGATTTTTGGAAAGATTCTGGGATTTCGCGGAAACAATAAAAGAAATCCAACCGAAAGGCGTTGAGACCGGGAAAGATGGCAAGGTTATTTTGAACAAAACCATAAAAAAAATAAGCGATGATATTGAGAGTTGTAATTTTAATACGGTCATCAGCTCTTTAATGGAATTGTTGAATTTTTTCAGCAAGGAAGGAAAAGATAAATTGGGGAAATATGTCAATTATAACGGGATTGCGGCCGAAGACCTCGAAAAATTTTTGATTATTCTTTCTCCCGTTGCTCCTCATATTTCAGAAGAGCTTTGGCAAGGATTGGGGCACCGAAAAAGCATATTTTTGGAAAAATGGCCGGAAGCCGATCCGGAATTCCTCAAAGAGGAATCGGTTACTCTCGTTATCCAAATTAACGGCAAGGTTCGGGAAAAAATTGAGGTCTCGGTTAATATCTCCGAAGAAGAAGCCAAAGCCCTTGCAATTTCTCAGAAAAATGTTATAAAATGGACACAGGGTAAAGAAATCAAGAAAATTATCTTTGTACCGGGAAAATTAATTAACATCGTAGTTTAACTATGTGCGGCATTGTAGGATACATCTCTAAAAACGAAAATCCCAATTCTCTCAGATCGGGGATAGAAGCACTGAAAAGGCTGGAATACCGCGGTTATGATTCCGCCGGTTTTGCTTTTTGGAATGGAGAAAAGAAAGAGATTTTCTGTCAAAAGGCAGTGGGGAAAATCGCCAAACTGGAAGAGAAAATGAATAACGGCAATAATTATGTTCCGGCGAATCCTCTTATTTTACATACCCGCTGGGCGACAACCGGTCAGGTTACCGAAGCCAACGCCCATCCCCATTGCGATTGCCAAAAGAATATCTGGCTGGTTCATAATGGAATTATTGAAAATTATCAGTCCTTAAAAGAAGAATTGCGAAAAGAAGGGCATAAATTTATTTCGGAAACCGATACCGAAGTTTTGGCCCATCTTATCGAAAAATTCTTTCAGGGAAATTTGGAAGAAGCGGTAAGAAAAGCCCTGGGCTATGTAAAGGGAACTTATGGAATAGCCGTAATTTCCAAAGACGACCCCAATAAAATTGTTGCCGCTCGTCTTTCCAGTCCTTTGCTTGTGGGGCTGGGAGAAAATGAATATCTGGTCGCTTCTGACCCCGCGGCAGTTATCGCCCATACAAATAAAGTTATTTATCTTGATGACCGGGAAATAGTCACCATTACCCCGGAAAAATTTTTCATTATTAAAGAAAAAAAACCAGAACAAATTGAATGGAATTTGGAAGACGCCCAGAAAGGCGGCTATCCTCATTTTATGCTGAAAGAAATAATGGAACAGCCAGAATCCATACAAAATTCCATAAGGGGAAGGCTGGTTTTCGAAGAAGGAAAGGCGAAATTGGGGGGACTGGCCTCGGTTCAAAACAAATTAAGAGAAATAGAGAGAATAAATATTGTCGCCTGCGGTACGGCCTATTATGCAGGTTTGGTCGGGGAATATATGCTGGAAGAATATGCCGGCATTCCCACCGAGGTGGATTTGGCTTCCGAATTCCGTTACCGAAAACCGATTCTGGACAAGAAAACCGCCGTTATCGCCATTTCTCAGTCCGGAGAAACGGCAGATACTTTGGGAGCTTTGAAAGAGGCAAAAGAAAAAGGGGTGTTGACCTTGGGAATTGTGAATACGGTCGGTTCTTCGGTCGTCAGGGAAACGGATGCCGGTATTTATAATCATACAGGTCCCGAAATCGGAGTTGCTTCGACCAAGGCACTCACTTCTCAGATATCGATTTTAGCCCTTCTGACTTTATTTTTAGGCAGACAGCGCCAATTGTCTTTGGTGATGGGACAGAGAATCGCCAAAGAGCTCTCGAAAATTCCCGAGCTTGTAAAAAAAGTTTTAGAACAGGATTCTCAGATAAAAAAACTGGCCGAGAAATACAAGGATTTCGATAACTTTTTATATCTCGGCAGAAAATATAATTATCCCGTTGCTCTGGAGGGAGCTTTGAAACTCAAGGAAATATCCTATATCCATTCCGAAGGTTGTAGCGCCGGAGAAATGAAACACGGCCCCATAGCTTTGATTGACGAGAAATTCCCGACCTTTGCGATTGCGCCATCGGATTCGGTTTATGAAAAGATGATTTCCAATATTGAGGAAATTAAGGCAAGGAAGGGCCAGATAATCGCCATAGCGACCGAAGGGAACGAAGATATCAAGAAGGTTGCCGACGACGTAATTTATATACCGAAAACCCTGGAAATGCTGACTCCGATTCTCAGCGTCATACCTCTGCAGCTTTTTGCTTATCACGTGGCGGTCCTCCGCGGTTGCGACGTGGATAAACCGAGGAATTTAGCAAAATCAGTAACAGTGGAGTAATTTTTATTGTGGAAAAAGTAATTTTAATCGGAGGAAGAGCCGGCCAGGGGTCGGCGGTTACCTCTAATTTTATAGGGAAAATATTCTGTCATTTGGGATTTTATGTTTTTAATTACCGAGACTACCCCTCTTTGATCAGGGGCGGTCATAATTTTAATATTTTAAGGATTTCAGATAAGCCGGTTTTTTCCCAAAAGGAAAAATGCGATATTATTTTGGCTTTCGACCAAAAAACAATAGACCTCCACCGGAAAAAATTAAATAAGAAAGGCATTATTTTGCGCTCTTTTGATTTTGAGCCCGTCTTAAAAAAAATCGGCGGGCCAAAAATTTTAGAAAATGATATTTTAATCGGGTCCTTGTTCAAATATTTTAGCGTAGCCAAAGAAGTCCTGATTCGGGAGGCTGAAAAAGAATTCCCAAAGGATAATGAATTAATTAAAAAAGCCATTGTCGCCGGATACGATTTGACCAAGAACAAGGAAAAATTGATTAGCAAGGGCGGGGTGAAATATTTTCTTACGGGAACCGACGGCGTGGCCTTAGGAGCGATAGCTTCGGGACTGGATATCTATTTTGCCTATCCGATGACTCCAACCACCCCGCTTTTAAATTTTTTAGCCAAAAAACAATCAAGGCATAATATATTAACTTTTCAACCGGAAGATGAAATCAGCGTTATTAATGCGGCCTTAGGCGCTTCCTTTGGCGGAGCCAAAGTAATGGTGGGAACTTCCGGAGGAGGATTTGCCTTAATGACTGAAGCCGTCAGTCTTGCCGGCATGGCCGAATTGCCCTTGGTAATTTACTTAGGACAGAGAACTGCTCCCTCAAGCGGCATTCCGACCTATACAGGTCAGGGTGATTTAAAATTCGCTTTGAATGCCGGTCACGGAGAATTTCCCAGAATTGTCGTTGCCCCCGGCGATCCCCAGGAAGCCATTTTCAGAACCCAAGAGGCCTTTTATTTATCTTCAAAATACAGGATACCGGCGATTATTCTGAGCGATAAGCATTTGGCGGAAAGCAATTATAGTTTTGATAAAATAGAGCGGTCTCCGCTGATCAGCCCGAAGATTGCAGAAAATATGCCCGAGAATTATAAAAGTTATACGATTACAAAAAACGGAGTCTCTCCCGTGTTTTTCCCGGGACAGGGTCCCGTCGTCAGAGTTAACAGCTACGAACATGACGATGAAGGCAACACTACGGAGAATCCAATTTGGGCAGAAAAAATGAACGATAAGAGATTTAAAAAACTTCCTTATCTTAAAAAAGAAATTGATAAATTTAATCCCGTCAGCTTGTATGGCAAAGGAAAAAATTTGATAATCGGCTGGGGTTCGACCAAAGGCGCGATTGTCGACGCTTTGCCGGAAATTAAAAATTACAGGTTTTTACAGGTGTCTTATATGAGTCCTTTTCCCAAGGAGCAGGTTTTGAAAGAAATTAAAAAATCAAAGAAAGTGGTTTTAGTTGAAAATAATGTTACGGGATTGCTGGGAGATGTCATTGCCGAGCAGACAGGATTTATTATCAAAAACAAAATATTAAAATACGACGCCAGGCCGTTTGATACCGAATTTTTAATTAAAAAAATATGGACATTCAAGAATTAAATACAAAAGCAGAAAACACCTGGTGCCCCGGATGCCCCAATTTCATGATTTTGCAGTCTTTTAAGGAAGCAGTAGCCGAATTGGCAGATGCAAATAAAATCAAGATAAAAAATACGGCGATTGTAACCGGGATTGGCTGCCACGCCAAGATTTTTGATTATGTAAATCTTAACAGCTTTTCCGGACTTCACGGCAGGGTTTTGCCGACTTTGCTGGGAGTGAAAATGTCTAATCCAGAGTTGAAAGTGATCGGATTTGGCGGAGACGGCGATACTTTTTCTGAAGGCGCTTCTCATTTTATTCATGCCTGCCGGCGCAATGCCGATTTAACAATGGTTGTCCACAACAATCAGGTGTTCGCTTTGACGGTTGGTCAGCCGACACCTACTTCGGAAAGAGGGTTTCTTGACGGTTATCCGCCCCCGGGAGTGACAGATCAGCCCTTAAACCCGATAGCTTTGGCCTTAATAAATGGAGCGACTTTTGTGGCCAGAACATATGCCCTGGATAAAGGGCACTTAAAAGCTATTTTAAAACAAGCGATAGAACATAAGGGATTTTCTTTCGTTGATATTCTTCAGCCCTGCATTATATTCCATAATGTTGTTCCTTATTTCCAAAAAAATGTTTATAAATTAGACAAGAATTATAATCCCTCCAATTTTAAAGCAGCTTTGGAAAAAGCCTTAGAATGGGACTATTGTTTTGATAAAGGAACCAAAGTCCCTATCGGAGTATTCTACCAAATCAAAAAACCGACATTTGAAGAACAATTGTCGGTTCCGGATAATCCTTGGTATAAAACAGAAAGGAAAATAAACTGGAAAGAAATGACCGAAGAATTTAAATCTTAAACCTTCTCGATTTTCGCGCCGAGATTCCTTAACTTTTCGTCGAATCTTTCGTATCCTCTTTCAATTTGGGAAACGTTTCCTATTTGAGTTTCTCCTTTGGCGCATAGCCCAGCCAAGATTAAGGAAGCCCCCGCCCTGATATCCAGGGCGCTTATTTTATTTCCGATTAATTCTGTTTTTCCGAAAATCAGAGCCCGATGGGGATCGGTAATTTCAATATCCGCCCCCATTTTCCTTAATTCATGCAAATATTGAAAACGATTTTCGTATAAAGGATCGTGGATCAAAGACCTTCCTTCAGCTTGCGTCAATAAAACCGAAATCTGGGGCTGTAAATCAGTCGGAAAACCGGGATAGGGAAGAACCTGGATTTTCGTTGCCTTAAAACCCAGGTTTGACGGCCTTACTGAAATCGTATTGCCGGAAACCTCAAAATTCACTCCGATTTCTTTCATTTTGTCCAGAAACGATACCAAATGCTCGGGATTTACATTATTTATCTTTCCATTTCCGCCGGTAACGGCAAAAGCAATCAAAAAAGTTCCAACTTCCAAGGGGTCGGGACAAATTGAAAATTCGGCTCCATTTAAATCGTTTCCGCTTTCAATCGTAATCGCGTGAGTGCCGATTCCTTCAACGTTAACCCCCATTTTTTGGAGCATAATTCCCAAATCCTGGACTTGGGGTTCGGCTGCCGTCAATTCAATCCTTGTTTTCCCTTTTGCCGAAGAGGCCACCATCATTAAAATTTCCGTGGCGGAAACCGAAAACTCTTTCAAGATAATTTGTTTCCCTTCCAGATTTTCCGGCGCTTCAAAATGATAAAATCCCTCTTTTTCCTCAACTTTTACGCCGAAATCTTTTAAGGCCCGAATATGGGTCAAGATTGGCCGGAGGCCGATCTTATCTCCTCCCGGGTGGGGGACTTTGAATTTTTTAAATCTTGCCAAGAGGGGTCCGATCAATAAAACCGAAAGTCTCATTTTTTCGAATAAATCAGCGGGGATTTTTTCAGGGCTGATGTTCGCCGGATCTATTTTAATTTTTTTCTCTCCGAGCCACTCGATTCCGGCGCCCATTTGTTTTAATATCTCTATTTGGTCTAGAACATCGGTTACCAGGGGCAAATTATCGATAATTGACGGCTTTTCAGAAAGCAAAACAGCGGCTAAGATCGCTCCAGCCGAATTTTTATAACCTGAAATTTCCACTGAACCTGAAAGCGGAACTCCGCCTTGTATCACAAATTTATCAGACATCAAGATTTTAATTTATTAAAATCGCAGATGGAAAAGAGATTTATCTCTTTGACTATTTTTCTTTACTTTTAACTGATTTTAATCTACGATAAAAATTAGATTATGTCAAAAAAGACTAAAAAAATCGTTTGCTTGGGAGGAGGAACGGGCACTTCGGTTATCTTATCCGGTTTAAAGAAATATCCCCTGAAATTGACCGCCATTGTCACAATGTTTGATAGCGGCGGCTCAAGCGGCAAACTGAAAAAAGCATTGGGTATTTTACCCTTGGGAGACATAAGGCAATGCTTAATTTCTTCTTCAACAACCGACGCCATCTCTAATCCTTTGAGCTATCGTTTCGGATACGGCAAACTTAAGGGCCACAGCGTTGGCAATCTTTTAATTGATGAAATTAGCCGGCTGACGGGTGGAGATTTGGAAAAAGCAATTGACGAATTGGGTAAAAATCTGAATATAAAAACGAAAATAATTCCCGTAACTTTAGAAAATGCAGATATAGTAGCCCTGTTAAAAAATAATAAAAAAATCAAAGAAGAAGAAAAAATTATAAACTGCAGGAATTTATCCAAGGTGGGCGTAAAGAAAATATTTCTATCTCCCGAGGTGAAAGCCAATCCTAAGGCGATTTCGGCCATTAAAGACGCAGACCTGATTATTGTTGGTCCCGGAAAGTTTTATACGACCTTAATCCCGATTTTACTGACAAAAAGAATCAAAGAGGCAATCAGAAAGTCAAAAGCGAAAAAAGTTTTTATTTGTAATTTAATGACTCAAATAGGAAACACGGATGGCTTCAGCGTGGAAAAATTTGTTGAGGTTTTGGAAAAATATTTAGGCGAGGGTATTATCGATTACGTAATTTTTAATACGGGCAAACCATCAGCCGCTTTATTGCGGGAAGTAAAAAAAGTTTTTCCAAAAGCGGAGTTTGTAAAATATAATAAAGATTTATTAAAAAACAAAAACTTTATCGGCGCGGATGTTTTAGACCGCAAAATCAGCAAGACAAATCCGGCAGATATACTTGTAAAGGGAACAAATAAAAGAACATTGATTTTTCACGATTCGAAAAAATTAGCAAAAATTATTTTTTCACTATGCCCAGTAATACAACCCCGCACAAAACGCTAGGGCGTTTTGATAAGCAATATCATTTGTAAAAAGTTGATTATTGGGATATTCAAGTATAATTAATTTAATAATCCCGTTGCGAACCTGCGGGTTCGTTGCGGGGATGATATACTGGGTATGCAAGCAATAATTTTAGCTGCCGGCGAAGGTTCTCGCTTTTGGCCATTAAATCAAGAAAACAAAAGCCTTATTAAAATAATGGGGAAGCCTTTGGTTTGGTATACGCTGAATAGTTTGAAAGAAGCGGGAATCGGCGATATCGTTATCATCCAAGGTCCCCGAAAAGACATTGAGGAAAATTTAAAAAATTATAATTTAGGGATGAATATTCGATACGTCGTTCAGTTAGAACCCAAGGGCATGGGCAACGCCCTGCTTCAGGCAAAAGATTATTTAGATGAACAGTTTTTTGTTTTAGACGTCACAAGGATTGATTGCGGCGAGCATATCGAGTTAATTATGGAAAAACAGAAAACAACGGGCGTTAAAGTCGTTTTGCTTGGCGCCAAAACAAATAATCCTCAGCTTTATGGGATTTTGGACTTGGAAGGAGGCAGGGCAAAAGGAATAATTGAAAAACCCGGAAAAGGCAAAGAATCTTCGGACACGAAGGTAGTGGGGATTTACTTTCTGCCGAAAGAATTCTTGGATTATTATCAGCGAGTTCCTGAAAAAATGTATGCTTTTGAAGACGCCTTGTCTCTTTATATGAAGGAAAAAGAAGTTAAAGTGGCAATAACCGATAAAGAAACTCCTTCTTTGAAATATCCTTGGGATCTGTTTAGAGTCGCCAGATTCCTCTTGGATAAATATTTGAAATCGGAAATCGATCAGTCGGCCAAAATCGCAAAAAATGTGACAATTGAAGGGAATGTTTTTATAGGTAAAAATACAAAAATCTTTGAAAACGCGGTAATCAAAGGCCCCTGCTACATCGGGGACAATTGTGTTGTCGGAAACAATACTTTAATAAGGGAATATTCCAGTTTGGAAAACAGCGTTTTAATAGGAGCTTTTGCCGAGATAACAAGAACGGTTTTTCAGGAGGACGTTCACGTTCATTCCGGATATTTCGGGGATTCGATTTTTGGAAAGGGTTGCCGCATCGGAGCGGGAACCGTAACCGCCAATGTCAGAATTGACAGGGGAGAGGTAAAATCTGTTGTTAAGGGAGAGAAAATCGGGACGGATACTGATTCTTTGGGCGCGATTATCGGCGGGAATACGAAAGTCGGGATTAACTGTTCTTTTATGCCCGGAAAATTGGTAGGTTCAGACTGCCAAATCGGTCCCGGTTCGGTTATTTTTGAAAATGTTGAAGACGACACCGTTCTGTTCACGGAATTTAAGAACGTAAAAAAGAAGAGAATTTCCTCTTGACAATAAAAATGCAGACATTGAAGATAAATCGGAAAAATTTCAAAGATTTAGTTCAAATAATAATAAAATCGATAAAACAAGGGAAAGTTGTAGTTTGTCCGACCGACACGGTTTACGGGTTAATCTGCAATGCCGAAAATAAAACGGCGGTGAGAAAAATCTTTAAAATAAAAAAGAGGAATTTTCAAAAACCAATCTCGCTTTTTGTCAAAGACTTTAAAGCGGCAAGAAGAGTTGCCATAATCGGAAAAAATCAGGGAAAATTTTTAAATAAATTATGGCCGGGGAAATTGATAGCGGTTTTAGAAGCAAACCCTTCGATGTGGCTCAGGGCAGGAAGAAAATTTCCAAGAGGGATTGTATGCCGATGGGGGAAAATCGGCTTAAGGATCCCGAATCATAAATTGTTGGTTGCGATATTAAATAAATTTAAAAATCCGCTTGCCCAAACTTCGGCCAATATTTCGGGAAAGCCCGCCTCAACCAGAATTGAAGAAGTGTTAAACCAGTTTGGAAAACAAAGAATTCTGCCGGATTTGGTTATTGATGCCGGAAATTTGAAACATTCGAAACAGTCAAAAGTCATTGATTTAACGGAAGAAAAACCCAAAACATTAAGAAAATGATTGATTATTTCATTTTTCAAAAAATCAACAGTCTTGCCGGAAAATCCGTTTGTATTGATTCTCTTGGTATTTTTTTCGCCGAATATCTCGGCTATTTTTTAGTGGCGATTTTATTCCTGTTTTTGCTGAAAAATTCAAAGAAATACCGGCCCATGGCGGTAAAAGGACTCATCTCGGCGTTTTTCGCCAGGTTCGGGATTACCGAATTGATCCGATTTCTTTGGGATCGCTCCCGGCCGTTCGTCGAAAATAACGTCAATTTGCTTTTGAATCACCCAGCCACTTCTTCTTTCCCTTCGGGGCACGCCGCTTTTTATTTCGGTCTGTCCATTATAGTTTATTTTTACAACAAAAAAGCCGGCATTTTTTTCCTGATAGCTAGCTTTTTAATTTCAATTTCCCGCGTTTTTGTCGGGATCCACTGGCCTTCGGACGTTTTAGCAGGAGCCGTAATCGGAATATTTTCCGGATGGTTGACAATCAAAATCTTCAAAAAATAACTGTATAAAAAATCCCGCGACCGCGGGATTTTTTAGTTGGTGGACGAAGAGATAAATCAGTTCAAACTTTCACTATCATTTTACCAAATTTAATTCACAAATTAAAGAAACAAAATCTGAAAAAGAAATGACAAATCTAAAAGGTTTCGCTCTCCCCGCCCCACCCCGCTTTGCGGGGTGGGGCTCGCTCTTTAAAAAGAATTTTTTAAACATATTTATTAAAATTTTTTTAAAAATTTAAAGAAATCTTCTAATATCTCTCTTGTGTAATCGGCCATTTTCAGATCTCTTGTTTCTTCGTAGGTAAAAAGTGCCAAATCCTTGCCTTCTTTTTGTTGTTTCTTTAAGTCTTTCAAAGAAGGATTAAGAGTGGCGGTAAAAACAAATTGTTCATAAATCCCTTTTTTTCTTTGAAGTTCATATTTTTTAAAAAATTTTAATTCTGCTGCCTCTATTCCAAGCTCTTCTTTTAATTCTCTTTTAGCCGCTTCTTCCGGCGTTTCTTCTTTTTCTATTTGGCCGCCGAACTCGCTCCAAGAATCTTGGTTCCATTTGTTGTTTTCGTCCCTATGCTGAAGAAGAACCGCTCCGTTATCAGCTATTAAAATAACACCCGCTCCTCTGCCTATAATCATAAATTTATCTTACCAAGAAATATCCCACTAATGAAGTCGCTATTAAAAAAAACTCCCTGCACATTAAAGCAAGGAGCTTACCGATGTTTTGAATCTAATTCAACCCTCTCTTGACTCACAATCGAATTAACGATATCGATAGTCGCTGACAAATCTTCATTTATTACATAATAGTCAACCATATCCCTTCTGAAACTGCTCAGGACTTGCTCAGCAAGTTTAAGACGTAAGACGATATCTTCGTCGCTTTCTCTTTCTTGGCTCTTTAAACGCCTCTTCAACTCTTCAATAGACGGCGGAGCAACAAAAATTGATACTACATTATTGAAACGGTCTTTTAACTGGTCTATGCCCCATAAAGTCGTTTCCAATAGAACATCGTATCCCCCGTCTAAGATATCGATAATCTCAGCAGGCTTTATGCTGTAATAAAAGCCGAATTGCCGTATCTTTTTAGCGATCAACTCATCGCCATCATACAGCCTCTCATATTCTTCCTCGCTGATATAATGATATTCCTTAATATCGTGGGGCGTTTTCGATTCGGGACGAGTTGTAATCGAAGGACAGAGCTTGATATCAGGATGTCTTTCCAATATGGATAGCTTCAAACTCGTCTTGCCCACGCCAGACGGACCGCACAACACAAAAATTAAATTTTTGAATAAACTTAAAACAAACCCCGCTACTGGCGGGATTTTAGTTTATATGAATTTTTCTGCGATTTTTCTTTTACGGATTAAGCAAGGTACATTTGGATGATAATATAGCCAAGATAGTAATTTTATTGATTCTTTCTTTCCAAATTTTAAGCCACACATGCCAATAGTTTGGTGAGGTTGGTGAATTTTATCCTGGATAAGAAATCCTTTTATAGATAGAAGCCTAATAATATTTTCCCGTAACCATTCAATGTGAATCTTACTGGCGGATATGAATTTAACCCATAATCTAGTATAAATATATTTCGGATTTTTTAAGGTATTCCAATGATCTTTATAAGTTATGATGGAACCATCGCCGTCCAAATGACCCCTTAAAAAATCAGGAAAATATTTATCTGGAATTTTGAGAGCACCTATGGTTTTACTTTTATGGGGAGTGAGCCCTAACCTTTGTAACCAGCGATAAAAAACCACATTCCCAAATTGAATTCTTAAATATTTTTTGTCAGAAAAACCACTACTTTTAAATCCGATTTTATTTTTTAATTTTAAACAATTTTTAAAGAGATTAATAAGTTGTAAGTCTTTTGAAGTAAAATCAATATGTCTTTCGTCTTTGGAAAGATTACCGTCGGTTGTTATTAATCCGATTATATAGGCAAGTTTTGGAGACCACTCGAAATTTTTATCCGATAATTTAGCCTTAAGCATAAGATTGTGCCTGGAGTGGGAGTCGAACCCACATGACCTTGCGGTCACGGCATTTTGAGTGCCGCGCGTAAGCCAATTCCGCCACCCAGGCATAATTTTCTATTCATTTTAGCAGATTTTAACTTATTTTTCAACCACCGAGCTTCCGCAGAAGCGAGGTAGAAAAGAGGATTTATCCTCTTTGACTTAGAAAATCGCATTCCTTGTTGGAGCATTTAATCTGTCTTCGTTTCGTCGTTATTAATAAAGATTTGCATTTCGGGCAGATTTCTCCGGTGGGCTTGTCCCACAAAGCAAAATCGCACTTAGGCCAGTTTACGCAACCGTAAAAAATTTTTCTTTTTTTTGTTCTTTTTTCAACAATCTTTCCCGTTTTGCATTTCGGGCATTTTATTCCCAAATTGTTTTCTTCCAAAGATTCGGTGTGCCTGCACTTGGGGAATTTTGAGCAAGCGTAGAATTTACCGTATCTTCCGAGACGAATCAGCAGGGGGGCTCCGCATTTCGGGCAGATTTTTTCAGTCGGTTTTTCGGTAAAATCCTTTTTAGAGATTTCTTTGTATTTCTGTTCCAAGTTTTTTTCAAATGGTTCGTAAAATTCTCTTATCGTCGGTACCCATTCTTTTGAATCTTCGGCAATCTTATCAAGTTTTTCTTCCATTTCGGCGGTAAATTTAATATCCACGATTTCCGGAAAATGTTTAACTAAAACATTATTGACCGTTGTTCCGATTTCGGTCGGCCTAAATCTTCTATTTTCGTCTTTTTCAATATAATTTCTTTCTTGAATTGTTGATAAAATCGGGGCGTAAGTTGAAGGTCTGCCTATGCCGTTTTCTTCCAGCTCCCGAATCAAGCTTGCTTCATTATATCTGGCTGGCGGTTCGGTGAAATGCTGGGAAGGAGTCAATTTTATTAATTCTAAAATTTCGCCTTTTTTCAATAACGGCAATTCATTTTCTTCAAATTTAATAGGATAAACTTTCAAAAAGCCGTCAAATTTCAAAATTTGTCCCGTTACTCGAAAAGTGTAGCTTTTGGCAGAAATATCGACGGACGTTGAATCAAAAATAGCCTGGCTCATCTGGCAAGCTATAAATCTTCTCCAAATCAAATCGTAAAGCCTAAATTGATTTTCATCTAGCTTTAATCCTTCGGGTTTTTTGTCAGGATATGTCGGTCTTATTGCTTCGTGAGCTTCTTGGGCGCCCTTTGATTTTGTTTTAAATCTTCTCAGGAAGCCTACCCAGTAATTTTCTCCATAATTTTCTGTAATAAATTTTTTGGCGGTAAAAAGCGATAAATCGGAAAGATTTAAAGAATCTGTTCTATGATAAGTTATATATCCTTTCTCATACAATTGTTGGGCGATTCTCATCGTAAACTTGGAAGGAAAATGAAGCTTCCTAAATGCGTTCTGTTGTAAAGTGCTTGTTGTAAAAGGCGGAAAGGGATTTCTTTTAATTTCTTTTTTTTCGATATTTGAAACTTTATATACGCAAGCGTTAGCGCAGCGTGAAGATGAGACGGAAGTCTCATCGCCTTCAGCGTCTTCCAAATCTTTTAAAATTTCCTTCGCTTTTTTCTCGTTTTTTATTTCCAGCTTCTCCAAAACCTTATCGTCTTTTTTTATTAAAATTGCCGGAAATTCCTTTTCTTTATTGAATAATGCTTCAATTATCCAATATTCCCGTGGAATGAATTTTTTGATTTCTTCTTCTCTTTCCGCGACAAGGCGGACGGCCACCGACTGCACTCTGCCGGCCGAAAGGCCTCGCGCAATTTTTTTCCATAAAAATGGGGAAAGCTTATATCCGACCAATCTATCCAAAACTCTTCTTGCCTGTTGGGCATCGACTAGATTTATATCTATTTGCCTTGGATTTTTTAAAGCTTCTTCGATTGCAGACTTCGTAATTTCATGGAAAACAATTCTTTGGTAAGGTTCTTTTTCGCCATCTAACTTTAGGGCTTTTATCAAATGCCAAGAGATAGCTTCGCCTTCCCTGTCTTCATCGGTTGCCAAAATTGTCAAATCCGTTTTTTTAACCGCGTCGGAAAGAAGCTTTATTGTCTTTCTGGCCCTTATAGGAATTATATATTTTGGTTCAAAATTATTTTCAATATCAATACCTAGTTCGCTTTTGGGCAAATCTCGGACGTGTCCATAAGAAGAAAGAACCTTATATTTAGGCCCTAAGAATTTTTGGAGGGTTTTAGATTTCGTCGGACTCTCTACTATTATTAATCGCATAACATTTAAATAAGTATAGCATTTTTAATGTTGTGTCAAACTTTAAAAAGTGATAAAAGTAAAATATGTCATTATCGGTCGGAATCGTTGGTTTGGCCAACGTCGGCAAGTCGACCTTATTTGAGGCCCTGACCAAAAAACAAGTTAATATTTCAAATTATCCTTTTTGCACCATTGATCCGAATGTGGGCGTTGTTGAGGTGCCGGATGAAAGGCTTGATAAATTGGCGGAAATTTTTAATTCGGCGAAAAAAATCCCGTCTGTCGTGCAGTTTGTCGATATCGCGGGGTTGGTTCGCGGTGCAAATAAAGGAGAAGGGCTGGGAAACCAGTTTTTGGCGCACATCAGAGAAGTTGATGCGATTCTTTTCGTCGTTCGTTGTTTTGAAAATCAGGAGATCATTCACGTTGAAAAAACGGTAGACCCCGCAAGAGACATTGATATCGTAAATATGGAATTAATCTTAAAAGATCTGGAAACTCTTGATAAACGGCTTCAGAAGGTTGAAACGGACGCCAAAAGCGGGAAAAAAGCGATTGTTGGTGAATTGGAAATTTTAAAAAAAATAAAAACAAGTTTGGAACAGGGGAACTTGGCCAGGCAGTTTACTGAACAAAATCCGGATTTATTCGACGAAAAATTTCCAGCTGGCTCGGAAAATATGAAAACAATAAAAGATATTCAGCTTTTGACGGCAAAGCCCGGGATTTTTATCTTAAATTCAAACACGCCGGAAATTTCTTCAGCCCTTGAGAAAAAAATAAAAGACTTGAATTCCGAATATATCGTTGCCAGTTTGCGGGATGAATATGACGCCAGTAAATTTACAGAAGAAGAAAAAAAGGAATTGGAGTTGGGCTCATCAAAATTAAACGACATTGTCGCAAAATCTTATAAAATTCTGGGGTTGATTACGTTTTTTACCACCGGATCCGATGAAACCCGCGCTTGGACGGTAAAAAAAGATACCCCGGCTCCGAGAGCGGCAGGCGTAATTCACACCGATTTCGAGAAAAATTTTATTTGCGTTGAAGTTATAAATTGGGAAAAATTGCTGAAAAAAGAATTACCGCAGACCAAGGGCAAGGATTATCTGATTCAAGACGGCGACGTAATCGTAGTAAAGCACGCCCCGTAATACAACTTCGACTCACTGCGTGATATTATCCCGCTTCTAGCG
>CAYYRI010000008.1:0-13059 GCA_964474185.1 uncultured Candidatus Saccharibacteria bacterium
ATTTTGTTTGGAAGGTACTGCTACCCTCCCTTATCAAAAAAGGAGGCCTCTCCTCCTTTTTCTGCGGGCCGGACGGGATTTGAACCCGTGGGCTTCCCCGTGACAGGGGGATGTGATAACCAGACTTCACTACCGGCCCAAGATATTATTTTATGCCGACGAGAGGGATCGGACCTCTGACCTTACGCTTATGAAGCGTCTGCTCTAACCACTGAGCTACGCCGGCTCTATACAAATTTCTTAAAGAAATTTGTCGAGCCCGATAAAAATTTCAAAGAAATTTTTGTATAGGGCGTAATTAACTTTATCTAAACATGTTGCGGGGACCGGAATTGCACCGGTGTCTCGAGGTTATGGGCCTCGCAAGGTACTACTCCTCCACCCCGCTATGAAATGTACGCATATTTTATTTGATTTTTCAGTAAAAGTCAACCCTACATCGCCTCCAAATCCCGGAATGCCTTTTCATAGGCGGCCACCACTTTTTTGGCCTCATCCAGAGACAGCCTGTAATCCGGATCGTGAATAATATTGTTGCGAGTTTGATGGACTTTTTTAATTTCTTCTATGTTGGGAAGAGTGGCCGAGGTTATTTTACCCATTCTTTCTCCCAAGGTTTCTCCCCCAAATCCCATTTTTTTCAAAATATCGTCAAGCATGCTGTCTGCTTCTATAACCGCCAATTTGTATTCCGACTCGAAACCCGTATCCAGCCTTCCGGCAGTTTTTCTCCAAATTTTTTCAACTTTTCTCACGCCGTAAGGCCTGAATGTTAAAAATTCAAACGCATCATAAACCAGCATAAATCTCAACCAAGTGCTGGCAAGAAGAAAAACGACGGTGCCCGCCAAAAGAAGCAAAGTAAAAACTATGAAAAGAATCTTTGCCATAAGCAGCCACCCTTCAAACGGCGGCGATAAAAGAAAAGATATTAAGTTTATGTTTATATTTTCCATTGGTTTTCGAAATATTTTGCTAATTCTAAAATTCTTTCTTCTTCGAAGGGCCTCCCGATAATCTGCAAACCGACGGGCAACTTCCCCACTTTCCCTACCGGCAAGGAAAGCGCGGGCAGCCCCGCCAAATTGACGGAAACGGTATATGCGTCAACCAAATACATGGAAAGAGGATCTTCGATTCTTTCGCCGATTTTGAACGGCAGAACGGGCGAGACCGGAGCCAAAATCACATCAACTTTTTCAAAGGCTTTTTCAAAATCGTTTCGAATTTTGGTTCTGACTTTCTGGGCCCTCAGGTAGTAGGCTTCGTAGTAGCCCGACGACAAAGCATAAGTCCCTATTATAATTCTTCTTCTTACTTCCGCCCCGAAACCTTTTTCCCGCGAGTTTAAATAAACTTCCAAAAGATCCTTTCCATCCTTCGCCGAGTATCCGTACCTTATTCCATCGTATCTCGCCAAATTGGCGCTGGCTTCCGAAGGCGCAATTATATAATAAGCGGCTAAAGCGTATTCGGTATGGGGCAAACTTACTTCCTCAATCTCAATTCCCATTTCGCCATATTTTTTTATCGCTCCTTTGATTATTTTTTCAACTTCGGGGTCGATTCCTTTGACAAAATATTCTTTGGGAACGCCGATTCGCAAATTTTCTATTTTATCCCGCCGTAAACGGGATTCAATTTTTGGCATTTCAACGCTCGTTGAATCCATTTCATCTTTTCCTTTTATGGCATCAAAAACTATCTGGCAATCTTCTGCGGTTTTTGTTATGGGGCCAATCTGATCGAGAGAAGAAGCAAAAGCGATAAGGCCCGAGCGGGAAACTGTTCCGTAAGTCGGTTTCAGCCCCACTACTCCGCAAAAAGAAGCCGGCTGCCTTATAGATCCTCCCGTATCAGAACCCAAGGAATATGCCGCCATATTGGCGGCGACTGCCGCCGCCGAACCTCCGGAAGAGCCTCCGGGCACCCGATTTAAATCATGGGGATTGCGAGTCGGGCCAAAGGCCGAATTTTCCGTGGATCCCCCCATCGCAAATTCATCCAGATTGGTTTTTCCCAGGATTATCGCTTCCTGATTTTTCAGTTTTTTTACGACTCCGGCATCATAAGGAGCCGTATAATCCTCCAGAATTTTTGAGCCTGCCGTACATTTGACTCCATCAACCAAAATATTGTCTTTTATGGCGCAGGGAATACCGGCCAGAATGGAAATTTCTTCGCCCCGGGAAATCAAATCGTCGATTTTCTTCGCCTGTAAAATTGCCGAATCTTCATTAACGGTCAGAAAGGCGAAAATTTCCTTGTTTTTTTCTTTTATTTTTTCCAAATAAAGCTTGCAAAGTTCGAGCGCTGAAAATTCCTTCTTCTTCAATCCCCCATGGACCTCTTTTATTGTAAGCAGGGTTAAATCCATGTCTAAAATATCGACTTCACCTTTAAATATTCTTCTTTGGTTTCCGGAGCCAAATCCAGTATTTTTTTTCTTATTTTAGGATCCGCAACCCTCGCCTCGTCGATTCTCATTACATTTTCAATTCTCAAAGAATGGCTGGTGGGTTTGACTTCCGAAATATCGACTTCTTTCAATTTCTCAACGTAATTCAAAATTAAAGAAAGATCCTTCTGGAATTTCTCCACTTCTTTCTCGGTCAATCCGAGTCTGGCAAGCTTAGCAATATGTTGTACCTCCTGTTTTGTAATCACGAATGTTTAGAAATTAGAAATTTTTAATGTGGCGGTTCCAAATATTCCGTTTCCACCAAAACTTCTTCCAATTGATCGAGATTTTCCATAACCTGGCCCGCTCCCCTGACAACGGCCGTCATCGGGTCTTCAATAATTTTGGTGGGAATTTTTGTTTCTCTCTGGATCAGAATGCTCAACCCCCTCAAAAGAGAACCTCCTCCCGCCATCTGGATCCCCGAAGTCATAATGTCCGCCAATAATTCCGGAGGAGTCTCTTCTATGACGGTTTTCACTTCAGTGACGATTTGTTTTATGGATTTTTCCATGGCTCTCCTTATATCTTCGTCAGAAACCAAAATTTCTTCCGGAAGACCCGTCACCAGATTCCTTCCGCGCATGGGCATCTGTTTTTTTTCTTTCAGCGGGTGAGCCGAACCTATTCCGATTTTAATTATTTCGGCGGTCCTTTCCCCGATCAACAATTTATATTCCTCCTGGGCAAATTGGATTATGTCTTCATTAAGCTTGTCCCCGGCCACTTTCAGGGTTTTGGATATCACTATTCCTCCCAAAGAAATCACGGCGACATCCGTTGTTCCGCCGCCGATGTCGACGATAAAATTTCCCCCCGCCTCCTGGACGGCGAGACGGGCGCCCAGGGCCGCCGCCATTGGCTCTTCTACCAAAAAGACTTTTCTTGCTCCGGCATTCTTTGCCGCATCGCAAACCGCCTTTTTTTCAACTTCCGTGACGCCGCAAGGGATGCCGATAATCACCCGGGGCCTGGGATTCAAAAGAAATCTTTTCCTGTTGGCTTTTTCGATAAAGTATCTGAGCATCTGTTCCGTCACTTCGAAATCGGAAACCACGCCCGAAACCAGGGGCCTCGTTGCGACAATGTAGCCCGGGGTTCTCCCGACCATTTTCTTGGCTTCCTCGCCTATCGCCAAAATCTGGCCGGTTTTTTTATTCACGGCGACAACCGAAGGTTCCGTAATTATTATTCCGTGGCCGCGGACATAAACGCGGGAATTGGCCGTTCCCAAATCAATGGCGATGTCTTCGGAAATGAAAGAAAGTAATTTATTTAACATTTTCAACATAATTTTTAACTTGTCCCAATTTTATCAGTTTTATCCTGTTTTCGCTTCTTTGTTTTAATTCTACGGAATTTTCCTTTAAGGTTCTTTCGCTTATCACTAATCTTTGGGGTATTCCGATCAAGTCCGCTTCGGCGAATTTTTCTCCCGTGGATTTGTCTCTGTCGTCGTACAAAACCTCAATATCCGCCTCCGTCAATTCTTTATACAATTTTCCCGCCGTTTTTTTAACCTGTGGGCTGTTTTCCAATGAGATTAAATGAACGCTGAAGGGCGCTATCTCTTTGGGCCAGATAATCCCTTTTTCATCGTGATTATTTTCTACCACGGTGCCCATAAGACGTCCTAAACCAATACCGTAACTTCCCAAATGGATCGGCTGCTTATTCCCTTTTTCGTCTCTGAAATACATATTCATTGATTTTGCATATTTATCGTAAAATCTAAAAAAGTTTCCTATTTCTACGCTTTTTGAAATTATGATTTTGCCTCCGCACTTGGGGCATTTTGTTTTTCCTGTTTTATTATAGATTTCAATATTCTGGGCGAAATCGCATTTCTCGCAATGAGCTATTTTATCTTCGCCTGCTTCACAAATTGCCTGAAACTCGTGGGAAAAATGTTTGGTAAAACTCCCTCCGGAGGCCTCCACCATTAAAGAATTACATTCTGCCCTCGAGAATATTTTTTTGTAAGCTTTAGCTGCTTCTTCAAAATAATACCTATCAAGCTCTTCCGCGGTTTTGTGGAATGAATAAAGATCTTTCATTATAAATTCTCTTGTTCTAATTATTCCTGATTTTGCTCTTTTTTCCTGCCTGAATTTATTTTGGAATTGGTAGAAATAAACAGGTAAATCTTTATAGGAATTTATAAATTTTTTGGCGATATCAACTGCCACTTCTTCATGAGTACTCCCGAATCCAACATCCCTGCCCGTCTTATCTTTTAATTCATACATTACTTCCCGCATTCTTCCCCATCCTTCTTTATTTTCCGGCCCTATGTCTGTTTGGGTATAAAGCTCTTTGGGCTGTAAAGACGGCATCAATAACTCTTCTCCCCCAATATTATTTATTTCTTCACGAATAATATTTTCAATTTTTTTCATAACCCGCCAACCCAAAGGCAAAAAAGTATACACGCCAGCCATCAATTTATCAATAAATCCGGCCCGAATTAAAAATCGGGCATTAATGCTTATTTCATCTTTCGGAGCTTCTTTTTTTGTTTTGCAAAAAAGTTGCGACTGTCTCATAATCGTTAAAACAATCTTCCTATATCTTTTATTGTGACCCAAACCATCAAGATGATTAATGAAAAGAAAAAGAAAGCTGTGACCCCTTCTTCAACCTTTCTGTTGATGGGGCTTCCTTTGATTTTTTCAATTCCAAGAAATAATAATTTTCCGCCGTCTAAAGCCGGAATGGGCAATACGTTAAAAATGGCGAGATAAACTGCTATCATCGCGATGAATTGCAGAAAATAATTTATCCCGACCTGGGCGGCCTGGGTGATCAGGGAGCCGATTCCTATCGGCCCCATAAACTGAACTCCCTTGGGAAGTCCCGCCCCCCTGATCAGGTTTGTCAAAACATTTCCCCATCCCAAAATCACGGCATAAGTCAAAACGCCCGTAGCTTCCACTCCTTTGACTATCGCCTGAAAACCGGAATATGACTTCTCCGCGGTTCTCGACAAAGCTATCCCCATCGCTCCTTCTCCTTCTGGCGGCGAAACTCTGGGCGTCAATGACGCTTCAAAAATTTCTTTTCCTCTTTGAATTGTCAAAGTAACGGTCTCGCCCCTATGCCTGTCGGTAAATTCCTGAACGTCTATAACTTTATTAACGTTTATTTTTTCATTTTGGACCTTCAGCTCCTTTATCGCATCGCCGGCTTTTATGCCGGCTTTTTCAACCGGCGAATCGGGAGCGACCGCCAAAATCTGGACTTTCGGATTCAAGAGAGGCCCCTCCTCGGTATCCGAGATTGCCTGAGGCGCTCCAACGCTGAAAACGATGCTTAACAAAACTACGGCGATTATCCAGAAGGAAACCACTCCGCCCAACAAAACCAAGGCCCTCTGCCAGGCCGGCTTTGTTATTTCCCTTCCTTCAACGTCGGGAATTTTTACAAAAGCTCCGAAGGGCAGAAGATTCAGAGAGTACAGGGTTTCGCCGTATTTTTTTCCGAATAACCTGGGCGGATAGCCCACTCCGAATTCTTCCACTTTCATTCCGATTCTTTTTGCAATGATAAAATGGCCGAACTCGTGGAGAGTCAGCAAGCCGACGACGCTGACGATGGCGATGACGATTGAAATAAACATGCTATTCTGCTATTTCTTTTTTCTTCTTTTCCCCTATTGATTCGATTTTCTCATTATATTCATCCACCAATTTCTGCAATTCATCCTTCGCGCGGAATTTGTCGTCTTCCCTGATTTCTCCTTCCCTCGTTCTTGATTGTATCTCGCTCCAGGCTTCCTCTCTCCAGTGCCGGATCACCTTTCTGGCTTCTTCTTGTTTTTCGGAAATAAGATGGATTAAATCATTTCTGTATTCTTCATTCAAAGGAGGCAAATTTATCCTTATCGCCTCTCTGTCCACTATGGGAGAGGCCCCGACTCCCGTACTTTCCAGGGCCCTGACTATCCCTTCAATGTAAGATTTGTCCCACGGCTGAATTAAAATCTGCTTGGGCTCGGGAACGGAGATTGCCGCCAATTGTTTCAGGGGGAATTTTTGATTAAAACAGTCGACAACGACGTCTTCGACCAGGGAAGGATTGGCCCGCCCCGTCCGAATTTTCGACACCTCCTTCTCCAAAAAAATTGCGACTTTATCCAGTTCCGGTTTAATTTTCCGTATGATTTCTTCGTATTCCATAAATAAAAATTAAAGTTCCAGCATCAATATTTCCAAGGCCAATCTGGCATTGATATTGGTGGTTAAAATTAAAGATTTGGTGGTTTGAATGAGTTTAAGAATGTTTTTTAATTTATCCAAAGAATATTTTTTATTGCCTTTCTCCGGTTGCCGATTGCCGACCATCGAAAATAAAATCGTTCTGAAATGGCTCAGCCAGATGTCCAAAACCTCTTTCATGGTTTCAAGATTCTGCGATAAATTTTTGGCGTATTGAAAACGAACGGCCACGTCGGAATCGGAAACCGAATCCAATTCTTTTATTTTTTCCCGGAAAAGATTTACTTTCTGGGGATTGGAAACAAAATCTACCGCCACTCCGGGCCGCCCCTGGGAAAGCTTGCAAATTTCCTCTGAATCTTTTTCCAAGATGCCCTGTTTTTTCAGGTAATTTTTGATCTCTTCTTTTTTGACCGGATAGAATTTGATGTTTTCGACTCTGGATCTGATGGTCGGAAACAGGCTCTCGGGCATCTCGGTGATTAAAATTAAAAAAGTTTTGCCTTTGGGCTCCTCCAGGGTTTTTAAAAGCGAGGTTTGGGCGTCCTGATTCATCAAATGAGCCTGGTCTATAATCACCGCTTTATAAGGAGCCGAATAGGGTTTCAGGGATAACTTCCAAATAAGTTCCCTTATCTGGCTGATTCTGATTTCTTTTTTGCCCGTTGGTTTTTCCTTGGAGTCTTTAACCGAGGGGGGGTCCGTGGGTTCCAGAAAAATCAGATCGGGATGACCCTTCAAAGTCAAAGAGGATAAATCCTCTTTAAAAAGCCAAGAAACCCATTCCAAAGCTATCGTTTTTTTCCCCAATTTTTCCTGGCCGCAAAACAAATAAGCATGGGATATCCTGTCTGATTCCGCTGACTTTTTCAGAAATTCCCGCTGTTTTTTATGGCCGATGATTTCCATAGTGGTATCACCTAATCAGGTCGCGGCACGTCCCGATTCTCGAATCGAGACTAACGCCGCTCTTTAAAAACCCTCGGTTTTTAATATTTTCCTATTCGGGAGAACCGAATGGTTCTCCCGACCCCTCTCCGATGAGGGGTGTTATCGTTTACTCATAATGCTCTTTTTATAAATATCCAGATTTTCCAGCACTATTCCCGTTCCTTTCGCCACGCAAAGCAAAGGTTCTTCCGCCAAGAAACAAGGAACGCCGGTTTCCTGGGAAATCCTTTCCGCAATATTCCTTAAAAGAGCTCCTCCGCCGGAAAGTATCATCCCCTTGTCGATTATATCGGCGGAAAGTTCGGGCGGAGTGTCTCTCAGCACCGATTTTATCACCTGGATGATCTCAGACAATATTTCATAAATCGCTTCGCAAACTTCATTTGAAGAGATTTTAATGGTCCGGGGCAATCCTAAAATCAGATCCCGGCCTCTGATTTCCATATTTTTTGCCTGTGTTTCTCCCGTTTTTTTGTTTTTTGCCGAAGCGTCGGGAACCGAAACTGCGTTGCTGTTTTTTTCGGGGAGAGCGGTTCCGATTTTTATTTTTATTTCTTCCGCCGTCTGCTCTCCGATGGCTAAATTATATTTTTTCTTGATGTAGTCCGAAATGGCCAAATCCATTTTGTCTCCGCCCATCCTGAGCGAACGGCAAGTTACTATTCCCCCCAAAGAGATTACCGCCATCTCGGAGGTTCCGCCGCCGATATCAACAATCATGTTTCCCGAACAGGAATTAATCGGAATGCCGGCGCCAATCGCAGCTAAAATCGGCTCTTTCGCCAAATACGTCTGCTTTGCTCCCGCATTCGCCGCGGCTTCGATTACCGCCCTTCTTTCCGTGGAAGTAATACCGGCAGGAACTCCAATCATCAATTCCGGTTTAAAAAAACGCCAAAACCCGGACACTTTATCGATAAAATATTTGAGCATCGCCTGAGTCACCCTGAAATCGGCAATTACTCCGTCCCTAAGGGGCCTGTAGATTCTTATCGTATCCGGAGTCCTGCCCGTCATTTCTTTTGCCGTTTCACCCACGGCCAAAATCTTGTTCTCCTGCAGAGAAACCGCCACTACCGATGGCTCCTGTAAAACAACCCCCTTGCCGGGGATAAAAACTACGGAATTGCAAGTTCCTAAATCAATGCCTATTTTCATATACCGAGCCCCGCCCTACGGGGCGAAGGTTAAGAAGAGAATTTATTCTCTTCGCCCATACTAATCTTTTATTTATTATTAACAATATCTTACCTTAAAATTCAGGTTTTAGCAAATTTTTTGCCGAAAATTCCGGAAAGAAAAAGGGAAATTCCGCCGAAAATAAACAATAACGGGTATCCTAAAAGCGAGATGAGAAAACCTCCGGTTACCGCCCCCAAGGCCGTGGCCAAAGGAGAAAAAACCGTATCAACGGCCGCCGATTCTTCGGGATAATTTTTAAGTTTTTGCGACAAAAGCCCCGACCGGCCGGAATCCGCTATCAATCCTCCGATGGAGTTCCCAAGCATAATAATAAAAACGGAGTAAAAATTTAAAATACTATATAGCCCTCCTAATAAAATTGAAAAGATACCGGCGATTTTGCTGCCCCAAGAAATATTGATTTCGCTCTTAAACCTAGCCACTTGTTTTACCACCCAAAAAGAAATTGGCAGAAATATTAACGAAAGCAAGGAATTAAATATTAAAATCTGGTTCTGCGACCAACCGAGATTTTTCAAAAACAAAACAAAAAAAGTGTTGTTAAAACCGGCTAAAATCAAAACTAAAAAGGAAATTGAAACGGGAATTAAAGTATCTTTAGTTTTAAGGTTTTTCAAAACCGCAAGATAATTCCGTCCTGACTCTTTGATTTTAACGCTGTCCGGCAAATGGCCGGTCTGTTTCCTGAATCGGATATAGCAAAAAACGGCGTTGAAGAATTGGAGAATAAAACTCAAGATAAAAACGCCCTGGAAGCCGAATTTCCAGATGAAAAGAGCCCCTACCGCCGGAGATACGGCCGCGGCATAAGAATTGGCGGAATAAAACCAGGCGAAAGCCCTGTCATAATTTTCCAGATTAGAACCCATCAGAATCGCCCGGGAGCTCACGAAGAACAAAGCCGCCGATATCCCCAGGATTATTTGGAATAAATAAAAAGTGGCGAGATTCGGGAATAAAATCATTCCCAAAGAATGAATTCCGTATCCCAATATTCCGAGGGCCGAAAGAATCGCCGGATTCACTTTATGATTCAAAAATCCGGAAATCGGAGCAAAGATGGCGATGGGCAGATAAATCAGAAAATTGGTATAGCCTATCTCGACCAGGGAAAAGTTTTTTGCCACTAGAAACAAAGGGAAATACAGGGAATAAAGTTTGTAGCCGAACATCAAAAAGAAATGAGTGATTGTCGCATCACGGGTAATTCTTTCAATTTTAGGGAAAGCAAACATATTTAAATATTTTAGCAGTTTTAAAGAAAAATATGAACAAAAGAAATGGGGACAAGAACGCCCTTTTCGCTTCGGGCGAAAGAGGAAGCTTGGCCCGAGGCTTCGCCCAATTACTTTACCCGAGCGATAGCGAAGGGTAAAGATGATGAGATCTCTACTCATCGCCATTTTATTTTCACTGATTTCGGAGTACAATGAATCAATCATGACCAAAAAAACACGGACAATTTTATTTTTGGTTTTTTTGTTTATATTCCTTTCGGCCGCTCCCGCGGTTGTTCTATATTCTCAGGGCTATCGGATTGATTTTGACAATAAAAAAATCAGCCGGACCGGAGGCTTGTTCCTGAAAATCGAACCTAAACAGGTTGAAATTTATCTTGACGGAAAGTTGACTGAAAAAACCGATTTTTTCTTCGGTTCCGTTTTAATCGAAAATCTTCTGCCTAAAAAATATGAAATTGAAATAAAAAAACCTGAGTTCGCCACTTGGGAAAAAACATTGGAAATAAGAGAAAAGGAAGTCACCGAAGTCAAGAATATCGTTCTATTCCCCGAAAAACCGGATTTCAGCATTCTGGCGGAAGAAATAAAACAATTCTGGACGTCTCCCGATCAGAGTAAAATAATTTTGAAGGAAGAAAACAAACTGACCCATAATTGGGCCCTAAAACTTTACGATCTGAATAAAAACGTCAAGAGCCAGTTGATAAACGAAGAAGACGCTTCGCCCAAAGGAGCCGACCTGCTGAATTTGAGTTTTTCCGAAGATTCGAAAGAAGCGTTATTGGAAACGGGAATCGGCGAGAAAATAAAATATTTCACTTTAAATCTCAATAAATTACCTCCTGCATTAGTTGAAGAGGAGCCCCCCGCGACCACAACCGAGGACGTCATCGCTTCCCGGAAGATCAACAACGATGTTTATTATCTGGATAAATCCGGCTATCTTTTTAAGAACGCAGAAAAACTGAACGATACCCCCTTCCCCGTGGAACAGGAGACGGAATATGCGTTAGAAATTTTTCAAAACTTTATATTTTTGAGGGAAGATAAGACCCTATATCAATTTAGTTCCGATTTGAAATCTTTTGAAAAATTCTTTGATGGCGTGAGCATTTTGGAGAATTCTCCCGATCTTAAAAAATTAGTTTACGCTTCTGATTACGAAATTTGGGTTTTGTTTTTAAAAGATACCTTAGAACAGCCGCAAAGAAAGGCGGGAGAAAAATTGTTCATTGCCCGACTTTCCGAAAAAATCGGAAATTGCTACTGGCTGAATAATAATTACCTGGTATTCAACAACGGCAATAAAATTAAAATCAGCGAAACGGACGACAGAAACAAAACAAACGTCGCGGATATTGCAGAATTAAAAAATCCAGAAATATTCTGGAATAAAATTGAGAAAAGATTGTATGTCTTAAGCGAAGGTAATTTATTCCGTTCGGAGGGTTTGCTCCCCTGATGCTTCGGTTTAACTCAGCATCAGCCCCGAATTTATTGAGGGACCGATTCGATTCTCTTTTTAAAATCCTCCCAGTGAATTTCTCCTTTGTTTATCATGCCGCAGATCTCGCTGAATTGGCAGTACCTACATTGCCAATTGTCCGGGTAATCTGACAATCTGTCGGGAATGACGTTTGATTCTATTTTTTTCTTTATCTCGCCCAGCGTCTCAAGAATATGTGAGGCGCGATTTTTATCGTAATTTATTACAAATTCCTTCAATTGCTGGTTGTCCTTATTAACGTAGAGAAGAATCCCTTTGGGAATTTTAAAATAGTGCAAATAAAGCTGGATTTGATCCACGTTTTCCTCCTTCGGCTCATCAAGATTCTTGAAAATCATGCTGTTCATGCTTTTGATATCAACCACATATAAATCTTTCCCGTCGCTTATGATTGCGTCGGATCTGCCCGAAATCAATTCCTGGGGAGGGATATTCACTTCAGAGGCCACAACGTGAATTTCCCTTGTACTCAACAAGGGTTTCATTATGAGCTGATGAATATGGTCGCCGTGGTCGAATAGCCTTAAGATATTTGCCTCTATTTCTTTTCTGGGAACATTTTTAAATTTAAAAAACAATGCTCGTCCGCATTTGCCGGCATCCGTAATGTAAAAATGATGCTGTTCTTTGTCTTTTTGCCTGCTTAGGTAAAATTTGTCAATGAGTTCTTTTAACATCAAGATAAATTTTTTAATTAATTAAAAAATTTGTCGCAGATCGAAAAGAAGCGAAGCTTCTTTGAGTACTACCGTTTCTGCCGCTCAAAGAGCTAAAGCTCTTTTCGGCAAAAAAGATTGTTATCTCTTTTGCCACTGAGGCGCTCTTCTTGCCCGCTTCAATCCGAATTTCTTTCTTTCCCGCATTCTTGAATCTCTGGTTAAGTATCCTGCTTTTTTTAACCTTTTTCTGAATTCCGGATTAAAAAGAACCAGGGCTTTTGCTATGCCGTTTCTTATCGCTTCCGCCTGGGAATTCAAACCGCCCCCGTTCACCAAAACTTTAACGTTAAACTGGCCGAGACAACTCATTTTTTCAAACGGAGAAAGCACCGTTTTTTGCAGCTCCATCGTGGGAAAATATTTCTCCAAAGGTTTTCCGTTAACCGAAAAATCCCTCCCCCCTTCGTTGAATAATCTGATCCTGGCCGTCGAGGTTTTTCTTCTGCCCAGTCCTTTCAGATACTTCGTTTGTTTTTCCGTTTCTTTTTCTTCCTTGACCTTCTTTTCCGTAGGGATTTTGGTAGGCGAAGAGGGCTCCACCCTCTTCTTCACCTTCGTCCCGCCGTTGCGGGACTCGGTAGGCGAAGAGGGCTCCACCCTCTTCTTCACCTTCGTCCCGCCGTTGCGGGACTCGGTAGGCGAAGAGGGCTCCACCCTCTTCTTCACCTTCGTCCCGCCGTTGCGGGACTCGGTAGGCGAAGAGGGCTCCACCCTCTTCTTCACCTTCGTCCCGCCGTTGCGGGACTCGGTAGGCGAAGAG
>CAYYRI010000008.1:13159-17139 GCA_964474185.1 uncultured Candidatus Saccharibacteria bacterium
CTCCACCCTCTTCTTCACCTTCGTCCCGCCGTTGCGGGACTCGGTAGGCGAAGAGAATAACTTCTCTTCTTCACCTCGCTTCTGCGGAAGCTCGATCTTTGATTTTTTGGTAGGCGAAGAGGGCTCCACCCTCTTCTTCACCTTCGTCCCGCCGTTGCGGGACTCGGTTTTTGATGTTTTTGTTTTCGGCATTGTAATAATACTATTTCTCTATTTTTAATTTCCTCATCATTTTCGCCCGTAATTTATTCCGCGGAAGCATTCCGTAAACCGCTTTCCTCAATACTTCTGCCGGGTTTTCGGAAAAAAGTTTTTTTAGCGGAATTTCTTTCACTCCTCCCAGATATTTCGAATGGCGAAAATATTTTTTTTGTTCGAGTTTTTTGCCGGTGAATTTCATTTTACCGGCATTTTTAACCGTTACAAAATCACCTACGTCTTTGTAGGGTACGAATTCGGGCTTATTTTTGCCCCGCAAAAGTATCGTAATTTCTGCGGCTAATCTGCCAAGGATTCTGCCCGTAGCATCGATGGTGTGGGTTTTAGGTTCCATTTTATTTAACCAATTCGATTATGGCCATCTTCGCCCCGTCCGGCTTTCTTGGCCCCAATTTGATTATTCTTGTATAGCCCCCTTTTCTTTCTTTATATCTCGGACCGATTTCTCCAATTAATTTTTTTACCGTTTCTTCCGGGAAAAATCTCATTAAAAAACGCCTGGAGGAAAGATTGCCGATTCTCGCTTTGCTGATTTTTTTCTCAACAAAAGGCGCCAATTCTTTTGCCTTGGCTTCGGTAGTCCTGATTTTCTCTTTTGAGATTAAAGAAACGGCCAATGTCTTTAAAAGGGCTTTTCTTTGGTCTCTTTTCCTGCTAAGTTTTCTTCCTCTTTGTCTTTTTCGCATGTTTTTTCTGCTTTTGAACGGTGGGCTTTTTTGCCCGTGTGCGTACGGCTGGCTTTTCTTCTTCAATTATAACCTTTGAAACTTTCGGCTGGAAAGCATCCTTTAATAACGAAAAATGATTTATCAGAATATCGGAAGCTTGTAAAACCGCTTCTTCGGGAGAGATAATTCCGTCTGTCTCAATCTCCAGGAATAATCTGTCGTAGTCGGTTCTCTCGCCCACTCTCATGTTCTCAATTTTAAAACTCACTCTTTTTACCGGCGTAAAGATGGCATCCAGAGGAATCACTCCTATTTCTAATTTCTCCTGCTGCATGGGAACGGCGGGCTTTTTTCTCGATTCTCTCGAGGAATAACCCACTCCTTTTTCAATCTGAATCTCCATTTCCAATTCTGCGGATTTCGAGGTTAGGGTGGCGATATGACAATTTTTGTTTACTAATTCCGCCTGGCTGGAAAGATTAAAATCGGAACCTTTTACTTCTTTTTCCCCTTTTACTTTTAGAATCGCCTTTTGGGGTTCTTGGGTAAAAAGCTTGAATCGCAACTGCTTGAGATTCAGCATGATTAAAACCACGTCCTCCAAAACGCCGGGGATTGTCGAAAATTCGTGAGAAACTCCTTTAATTTTTACCTGAGTGACTGCCGCTCCCGGTAAAGAAGAAAGTAAAACTCTTCTCAGGGAATTCCCGACGGTTACTCCGTAGCCGGGATATAAAGGTTCTATTTCAAAAATAGCTTTGTTCCCTTCTTTTTTTACGATTTTTGGCTGATTGGGCAGATTGAACATAATATAATTTAATATATTTACCTTGAATAGAACTCGAAAATTGATGTAATTTCTGCTGGCGGAGCAGCTTCTTCCAAGGTTGGAACGCCCTTGACCTTTCCCTCCAGAGTCTCAGCATTTAATTCAAGCCAAGTCGGAGGCTTATATTTTTTTAAAACCGGAGCAAGATTCTGAAAAATCTTTTTTTTGGCCGAAATCGGCCTGACGCCGATCTTATCTCCTTTTTTGACCGAGAAACTCGGAATATTAATGTGTTTTCCATTTACCAAAACGTGGCCATGTGAAATTATCTGGCGAGCCGCGGCTCTCGATGGCGCGAAACCAAGCCTGAATATCACGTTATCCAAGCGATTCTCCAAAATTTGAACCAAGGCGGCTGCGGCATCCGGCACTTTTCCCCTCGCATCCAAAACCCTTTTGACGTATATCTTAAACTGTCTTTCTTTCAAATTATACCAATTTTTTAATCTCTGTTTTTCTTTTAATTCCTTACCGTATTCAGAAAGAGATTTTATTCTTCTTTTTCCTTTCGGACCCGGCGGATAAGGCTTTCTGATTATCGGACATTTTTGCGAAAGACATTTTTCGCCTCTTAAAAAAAGCTTCACGCCTTCTCTCCTGCAAATTTTACATTTAGAATTTTGCATATCAAGTTTTTATTCTTTGATTTATAATTTATATATAAAAACGAAGATGAAGAAGAGGATAAAATCCTCTTCGCCTTTTAAACTCTTCTAACTTTCGGCGCCCTGCATCCGTTGTGGGGAACAGGAGTCGCATCTATGATTGAAACAACTTCCAATCCTCTGGCAATCAAAGATCTGATTGCGGATTCTCTGCCGGATCCGATCCCCTTTACGGAAACCTGCACCTTTTCAATCCCAAATTTTTTAGCGACAAGAACTATGGCTTCGGCAACTTTGGAAGCGGCAAAAGGAGTGGCTTTTTTTGTCCCCTTAAAACCGATGCTGCCCGAACTTACCCATCCTAAAATATTCCCCTGGAGGTCGGATAAAGAGATAATGGTGTTGTTATAGGTGGAAGAAACGTAAATTCTCCCCTCTCGAAATCTTTGAGGAGAAGCCTGAACTTCTTTTGTCACCTTTGCTTCTACTTTTTCTCTTTCTTTAAGAAGCTCCGATTCAGTTGGTTGGATAATTCTTTTTTTTCCCATAGCATTATTATGTCGCTTCCGCCGCCGGTTTTCTGCCCGAACCCACCGTCTTTCTTACGTTTCCTCTTATGGTTCTCGTATTGGTTCTGGTCCTTTGTCCTCTCACGGGCAATCCTTTCATATGGCGCATTCCCCTCCAGGAACCAGTGTCTTTCAACCTTTTGATGTTCATCATTATAATACGCTTCAATTCTCCCTCTATCTTATAATTTTTTTCAATGAGTTCCTTAAGTTTGGCAATTTCCTGAGCGCTTAATTCCGAGGATTTTTTCGTCGGGGTTATCCCCGTTTCAATCAAAATTTTCCTGCTCAAAGGCCGGCCTATCCCGTAAATATAAGTCAAAGCTATTTCTATTTGTTTGTTTTCGGGGATACTAACCCCTGCTATACGTGGCATAGTGGTAATACTTAATTTAGTCGCTCTCCCTTTTCCCCGCCTCGGGCGGGGCGTCCCGCTTTCAGCGGGGCTTCCGGGCTCGCTCTTTAAAAACCCTCGGTTTTTAATCTTTTCCTACACGGAAGAACCGGAGGGTTCTCCCGACCCCTCTCCGATTTGGGACGTTGTAATTATAATACTAACCTTGTCTTTGTTTATGTTTGGGATTTTTTTTGCAAATAACATAAATTCGCCCTTCTCTTCGGACGATTTTGCAATCTTTACAAATTTTTTTAACCGATGGTCTTACCTTCACCCCGATAGAAGAATTTCGAAATAATTTATCTGCCCGAGGGCTTAATTCCAAAATCCTGATTAAGGTTTATTATTGTTTTATATCTTAATTCCTTTTCCCCGTAAATTATCTATTGCCCCGAGGGCGTTCGAAATTTCTCTACGGGGTTCATTTTCCTCTGTAAACTATTCTTCCTCTTTTCGGATCATAAGGGCTGGTTTCTACGGTAACCCGGTCGCCGATTAAAATTTTAATGCGGTAAATTCTTAATTTACCGGCCAAATGGCAAAGAACTTCTTCGCCATCGTCCAGTTTCACACGAAAATTAGTGCTCGGCAAAGCTTCTAAAACAGTCCCAGTTTTTCTTAAACCTTTTTTATCCATCCCCAGTATATCAACCCCGTATAGCTCCTAAAGGATTATACGGGGCTACGCCCAGT
>CAYYRI010000009.1:0-2205 GCA_964474185.1 uncultured Candidatus Saccharibacteria bacterium
TGAGTCAAAGAAGCGATGGATAAGGGGGTGGTGGTAGGTTACCCCCTGGTTGATATTTTGGCAACTCTTTACGACGGTTCTTTCCACGAAGTTGACTCCTCGGAAAACGCCTTTAAGATTGCGGGTTCCATGGCTTTTCAATCAGCCTGCAAGAAAGCAAAACCCGTAATATTGGAGCCGATTATGAAATTGGAAGTGATTACTCCCGAAGAATTTTTCGGCGACGTCATCGGAGACCTTTCGGCAAGAAGAGGAAAGATCGAAGAATCTAAAGACAGATTGCAAATGAAAGTAATTGATGCTAAAGTATCATTAGCTGAAATGTTCGGTTATGCAACCTCTTTGCGCAGCTTGACCGAAGGTCGGGGAACATTTACAATGGAATTTAATCATTACGAAGAAGTGCCGCAGAATATCGCCCAAGAGATAATTGACGGTAAGAGAAGGTAGAGGCGAAGAGAACTTCGTTCTCTTCTTCACCTTCGTCCCGCCCGCGGTGGCGGGACTCGGTCCTTGACTTTTTTAAAAGGTTTAATAAAATAGTAAATATCAATAATAATTAATAACCAAGCTTCTATCTATAGGAGCTAAGGTAAAAAAGAGGACAAAGTCCTCTTTGCTAATTAAAAAAATATGGCAGAAAAACAAAAATTCGTTAGAGGGAAACCTCACGTAAACATCGGCACCATCGGCCACGTTGCCCACGGTAAAAGCACTTTGACTGCCGCAATCACCCACGTTTTGCACTTAAAGGGTTTGGCGGCCAAGGAGTGGACCATCGACGACATTAACGCGTCTCCGGAAGAAAAATCAAGGGGGCTGACGATTACCGTTTCTCACGTAGAGTATGAAACGGATAAACGCCACTATGCCCACATAGATTGTCCGGGCCACGCCGACTATGTCAAAAATATGATTACGGGAGCCGCTCAGATGGACGGCGGAATTTTGGTTGTTTCGGCTCCGGACGGCCCCATGCCTCAAACAAGAGAGCACATTTTACTGGCATACCAGGTTGGATTGCCGGCATTGGTTGTTTTCTTGAACAAAGTTGATGCTGTTGACGACCCGGAAATCATTAATTTGGTGGAATCGGAAGTGAGGGAATTATTGAAGAAATACAAATTCCCCGGGGACACAATCCCGATTATCAGGGGTTCGGCCTTAAAAGCTGCGGAGGCGAAATCGCTCGACGATCCGGCCGTAAAACCGATTCTGGAATTGCTCGATACAATTGATTCTTACATTCCCGAACCTGTCAGAGAAATAGATAAACCTTTCTTGATGGCGATAGAAGATGTTTTCTCAATTTCCGGAAGGGGTACGGTAGCTACGGGAAGAATCGAAAGAGGAGTCGTCCATCCCAACGATGGAGTGGAATTGGTCGGCATCAAGCCCACGTTAAAAACAACGGCCGTCAGCATTGAAATGTTCAACAAAATACTGGACGAAGGAAGATCGGGAGACAACGTTGGAATTTTGCTGAGAGGTTTGGAAAAAGAACAGGTGGAAAGGGGGCAGATTTTAGCCAAGCCCGGGAGCATCACTCCTCATACCGAATTCGAAGCCGAAACCTACATTTTGACCAAAGAGGAAGGCGGTCGCCACACGCCCTTTTTTAAGGGCTACAAGCCTCAATTTTATTTTAGAACTACTGATGTGACGGGTGATGTCATTCTGCCCGAAGGAACGGAAATGGTAATGCCGGGAGACACGATGAATCTGACGATAAAATTATTGGCTCCCATTGCCATGGAAGAAAAGCAAAGATTCGCAATCAGGGAAGGAGGCAAAACGGTTGGAGCCGGAGTGGTGACAAAGATTATAAAATAACGGGAAAACAGAAAAATCAGGTTCTTGTAAGATGCCCATTAGAAAAAAAATAGTTGAAGAAACGGAAGTAAAACCGAAGATTCGCATAAAACTGCGGGCATTCGACCACAAAGTAATAGACAGCAGCGCCCGTCAGATTGTCGATGTCGTTTTGCGTTATGGAGCCGAAATTTCGGGGCCGATTCCATTGCCCACCGAAAATCATAAATATACCGTCAACAGGTCTAGTTTTGTCCATAAAGACGCGAGGGAGCAATTCGAGATGAGAGTTCACAAGAGACTGATTGACATCGTTAACCCCAATCAAAAAGTAATTGATGCCCTGACGAATTTGAATTTACCGGCTGGCGTGGATATTGAAATCAAAATGTA
>CAYYRI010000009.1:2305-15247 GCA_964474185.1 uncultured Candidatus Saccharibacteria bacterium
ATGAAATTCATATTGGGATTAAAAATAGGGATGAGCCAGATTTTCGACGAAAAAGGCAAAGTTATTCCCATAACCCTGGTTGAGGCGGGGCCTTGTTATATTACCCAAACAAAAAGCGACAAAATCGATAAATACAAAGCTCTTCAAATCGGGTTTGTCAAAAAAACAAAAAAGATAAAAAAAACCGAAAAAGGAAAAGAATTCAAATTTTTAAAAGAGTTTGAAGACGGCGAGGGAGAACTGAAGGTCGGGGATGAAATTAATGTTTCGGTTTTTCAGGAAGGGGATAAAGTGAAAGTTTCAGGCGTTTCAAAGGGAAAGGGTTTCCAGGGCGTGGTAAAGAGATGGGGATTCAAGGGAAGATTGTCGTCCACCCACGGTACGAAACATGAGCTTAGGACGGGCGGTTCAACCGGTTCATCTATGCCGGAGAGGGTAGTCAAGGGTAAAAAAATGGCAGGACGTATGGGGACGGAAAGAGTTACCGTAAGCAACCTGAGAATTGTCAAAGTTGACAAAGAAAACAATTTGCTTGCGTTAAAGGGTGCGGTACCCGGAAAAAGAGGAACGTTATTGGAGATCAAAGGTTAAGAATATGAAAGTCACCGTTTATAACCAACAAGGAGAGGAAACAGGAACAACCTTATTGCCGAAGGATATTTTTGATGTAAAAGTAAATTCCGATTTGCTTTGGCAGGTGGTGGTATCGCAGACTGCTTCGCGCCGGAATGTGATCGCTCATACGAAAACGAGAGGGGAGGTTTCGGGCGGAGGGAAAAAACCCTGGCGGCAAAAGGGAACAGGAAGGGCGAGGCACGCCTCGATTCGTTCTCCTTTATGGCGTCATGGCGGAATAACTTTCGGACCGAACAAAAATAGAGTTTTTCAGAAAAAAATTAATAAAAAAATGCAAAAATCGGCCCTCTTTATGGCGTTATCCGCCAAGGCGGGGGAAAATTTAATTTTAATTTTGGATAACTTAAGCCTGGAAAGGGCAAAAACAAAATTGATGTTTGATATTTTAAAGAAGCTTCCGATAAAAGGTTCGGCGATGATCGTCTTGCCCGACCTCCGAAAAGACATCTTCAAAGCGGCCGGGAACATTCCCCAAGTTGAAGTCGTCGAAGCCAGAAATTTAAACGCTCTTGATTTGCTGTCTTTTAAATATTTAGTCATGCTGAAAGAATCAATAAAAGCGATAAAAGACACATTTTTAGGTCGAAGAGATAAAATCTCTTCTTCATCTGTGCTAACGCTTGATAAATAATATGGCATTTCCTTTTTTTAAAACAAAGAAGACAGAGGAAAAAAAATTTAAGCCGAAAAAGTCCGCTGTTCCCGTGCGGGAAAAAAAGAAGGCTCCGAAAATCAACCCTTCGGTTTCGCTCAGGGTTGATGGTGAGCAAAGTCGAACCATCAAAAAGGAAGTTAAATTCGGAGGGGCCTTCAGGGTTTTAAAATCTCCCCATGTTACGGAAAAAGCGACGGATTTAACGGCCAGCAACCAGTATGTTTTTAAAATTTATCCGAGGGCGAACAAGGCAGACGTGAAAAAAGCGATAGAGAAAGTTTTTGGAGTCGACGTTACGGGAGTCAAGGTCATAAATATTCCCAAAAAGAAAAGAAGATTGGGGAAAATAAAAGGATTCAAAGAGGGATATAAAAAAGCCATTGTTAAGATAAAAGAAGGACAGAAAATCGAAGTGTTGTCGAGATAAATTATGAGGCGAAGAGATAAATCTCTTCTTCACCTACCGAAGCTTTAGCTGAGGTGGAGAAGAAGGAATCTTCTTCGACTTCGTTATCGCTTGGTGGGCGAAGAGATAAATCTCTTCTTCACCTTCGCTGGCACAAATGCCAGCTTGGTATATGAAGCAACATAAATTACTTACAAAAAAAGATCCGGAAAAAAAGCTGCTTATCTCTTTCAAAAACAGAGCCGGCAGGGGCGACTCGGGCAGAATTACCGTCAGACATCAGGGCGGAGGAGTGAAAAGACTCTATAGAATTATTGATTTTGGAGAAGAAAAAATGAATATGCCGGCCAAAGTGATAGCCCTCGAATACGATCCCTTCAGAAGCGCTTTTATATGTCTTTTAGAATACGAAAAAGGAGAAAAAAGATATCAGATTGCTCCCGCAGGCATTAAAATCGGAGATAATATAATTTGCTCCGAGAAGGCCGAACTTAAAACGGGAAATCGGATGAAATTAAAAAACATCCCCGTGGGGACTCAGGTTTATAACGTTGAAATTGAGTCCTTGCGAGGCGGAAAATTAGTCAGATCGGCGGGAGGCTCGGCCAAAATTGCGGCTCAGGAAAAAGGCTATACCCATTTGGCTTTTCCGTCTTCCGAAATCAGAAAAATTCCCGAAGAATGTTTCGCTTCCATCGGCCAGGTTTCTTTTCCGGAACATAAATTTATCAGAGCAAGAAGGGCGGGAGTGTCCAGACACAGGGGGATAAGGCCGAGAGTGCGGGGTACGGCGATGAATCCGCCCGATCATCCCCATGGGGGAGGTTCGGGAGGAAAGGCTTCGATTGGTATGCCGGGGCCGAAAACTCCCTGGGGAAAGCCCGCCAGAGGAGTGAAAACAAGAAAGAAGAAATGGACGGATAAATTAATCATTCAAAGAAGAAAAAAAGAAAAGAAATAATCTTATGCCCCGTTAAAAGTCTTAGGCAGAAAAAAATTAAATAATTTTTTTCTGCGGAACAATAATGGGGTAATAATAAATAAAAGTTTGTCTAATCTGTAATTAAGTACATAATTCAGAAACGACAAACTTCTAACGGGGTATGCCAAGATCGCTTAAAAAAGGTCCGTATATCGACCAAAGATTACTGGAAAAAATAAAGGATTTAAAGCCGGGAGGCAAAGAATTGATCAAAACCTGGTCTCGGGACTGCGTCATCGTTCCCGAAATGGTAGGTTTTACCTTTGGAGTTCATAACGGAAAAGAGTTTGTAGCCGTAAAAGTGACGGAAGACATAGTGGGACAAAAACTCGGTGAATTTTCACCGACTACCAAATTTTCCAGACACGGAGGAAGGATGCAGAGAGAATTGGAGTCTAAAGAAACGGAAAAAGAAACTGCGAAAATAGAAGAGACAAAAACGGCCGAAAAACCAAAAGCAAAGTGATATGTCAGTTAACGTAAAGCTAAAATATTTGCGCATAGCCCCCAGAAAGGTGAGATTAGTCGCCGATTTAATCAGGGGGAAAAAGCTGGAAGAAGCCCAGACGATTTTGAATTTTACGATCAAAGGGGCAAGCAATCCTTTGTTAAAGCTGTTAAAACAGGCCGGAGCCGATGCCAAAAATAATTTTCAAATGGAACCTTCAAATCTTTTTATATCAAAAATTACGGTCGATGGAGGCCCAAAATACAGAAAATGGGAACCGCGGGCTCGCGGCCAGGCTTACGAGATTCAGGAAAAAACTTCCCACATCGAGATTATTTTGGATGAAATAGTGAAAAAAGCGAAAAAGAAGAGGAGCCTGCCCGTCAAGGCGCAAACAGAGGAAGTTAAAGAAACGTTGAAACCGGAAGCGGAAGAAAAAATATCCAAGCCGGAAAAAATGAAAACCAGACCGGAAAAAGAAATAGCAAAACCCAGAACCGTAAAAGGTCTCCGAAAAATATTTCAACGCAAAGTATTTTAAAACATAGTCGATGAACAAATAATTGTTCATCTCCACTCATAATAATTAATTATTATTCGTCAATGACGCATACAGTCCATCCAAAAGCATACAGAATAAAAGAACTTGGCGATTGGGATTCCCGCTGGTTCGATAAAAAGAAAATGCCCCAATACCTGGAGGAAGATTTGAGAATAAGAGAATTTCTTAAAGAAAAGCTAGGGAAACTTGGGATAGAAAAAATTGAAATTGAAAGATTCCCCGGGAAGACTTTGATCATTATTTCCAGCGCCAGGCCGGGTTTGATTATCGGAAGGGGAGGAGAAGGAATTGAAATACTGAAGAAACAATTGGAAAAAGTGCTCGCAAAGAAAAAATCCTCTTTCGCTAAAACTGCGGAGGGCAAGAAAGAATTGAAGATTGAAATCCGGGAGATCAGAGATCCTTGGTCCTCAGCCGCGCTGGCCGGCCAATGGATAGCCCAACAAATTGAAAAAAGAGTCGCCCACAGGCGCGTTTTGAAACAGGCTTTGAAAAAAATCACCGCCGTAAGGGGAAATAAAGGAGCAAGAGTGGAGGTGTCGGGCAGATTAAACGGCGCGGAAATTGCAAGGCGCGAATGGCTGAAAAAAGGAAATCTTCCCCGCCAGACAATCAGGGCCAATATTGATTATGCCCAAGAACGGGCCCATTGCACTTACGGGATAATAGGGATCAAGGTCTGGATTTATAAAGGCGAGAAATTCGATTAGTATACTTTTATGGCTATTTTGATGCCCAGAAAAGTGAAACACAGGAAGTGGCACAAGTCAAGGTCCAGAGGGATAGAGACCCGGGGAACCAGGATCGCTTTCGGTTCTTTTGCCCTGATGGGTCTGGAAACCCGCTGGGTTTCGGCCAGGCAGATAGAGGCCGCAAGGCGCGCCATCATAAGATATTTTAAAAAAGGAGGAAAATTATGGTTGAGAATTTTTCCCGATAAGCCCATAACCAGGAAGGGAGTTGAGGTTCCGATGGGCGGAGGGAAGGGAAGCGTCGATCACTACGCCTTTCCCATGAAACCGGGCCGGATTATTTTTGAAATAGACGGATTGAAGGAAGACATGGCCCGGGAGGCTCTTCATAGGGCAGCGGATAAAATATCAGTAAAGACAAAAATAATACAGAGGTGAGAAAAGTCAAAGAGATAAATCTCTTTTCCATCTGCGTTTTTAATAAATTAAAAACTTGATAAATGAAAATTAATGAATTAAAACAAAAATCCAAAGAAGAAATTCAAAAAACTTTGGAAGACGACCGGGAAAAATTAAGGCAGCTTCGTTTTGATTTATCTGCGGGAAAAGTAAAGAATGTCAGAGAGATCCGTAATATAAAAAAAGAAATCGCCAGAATATTAACTTTGCTTAAAATTTCGAAATAACATCCATGAGCAAAAAAACTTTAACCGGAAAAATTATATCAAACAAGATGCAAAAGACGGTTGTTGTCCGCGTGGAGAGTCTTAAGGAACATCCCAAATACAAAAAAAGATACAGACTGCACAAAAACTACAAAGCCCATGCAGAGGGAGGGGAATATCAAATCGGAGACAGGGTTATTATCGAAGAATGCAGCCCGATTTCAAAAGATAAAAAATGGAAAGTGATTAAAAAACTTTAACGGGCTCGGTATATGATTCAACCTAGAACAATGTTAAAAGTAGTGGATAATACTGGAGCAAAAATCATTCAGTGTATTCAGGTTTCGGGAAGCAGCAGAAAGCGCTATGCGGAAATCGGCGAGACGATAGTCGCCGTGGTAAAAGAAGCCGAACCGCGGAGAATCGTAAAAACGCACGAAATTGTAAGGGCACTGGTAATCCGCCAGAAAAAAAACTTCAGAAGACCGGACGGTTCATATATACGGTTTGACGATAATGCGGCGGTGATTTTGGAAGGAAAAACAAAGGAGCCGAAAGGAGGCAGAATTACGGGTCCAATGCCCAAAGAAATAAAAGAGAAAGGTTTTGAAAAAATCGCCAACTTGGCGGAAGAAATCGTATAAATACGATTTCTTCCTAACCTTCGCTATCGCTCGGTGGCGTAAGAAATCGTATAAATAAAAACTTGATTCATGAAAATAAAAAAAGGAGATACAGTTTTAATAATTTCAGGAAAAGACCGCGGCAAGAAGGGCAAAGTTTTTCAGGCTTTTCCGGAAGAGAAGCGGATTTTAATAGAAGGAATAAATTTAAGGAAAAAACACCAAAAACCCAAGAAATCGGGAGAAAAAGGCCAGATTTTATTAATGCCGGGCTCTATTTCCGTTTCCAATGCGAAATTTATTTGTCCCAACTGCGGGAAACCCGCACGAATAGGATACAAAACGATTGAAAAGAAAAAATACAGAATTTGTAAAAAATGCAATCAAGAAACGTAAAAGCTCAATGAATTTTATTCATTTCGTTTTTCACTAACGTTCAAAATAATGATTACTTTTTTATCGGAAAAATACAATCAGGAGGCAATTCCGGAAATGATGAAAAAGTTCGGTTACAAGAACAAAATGGCCGTTCCTAAAATTGAAAAAGTGATAGTCAATACCGGCTTCGGCAGGCAAGTGGCCGACAAAACTTCGGAAGAACAAAAAAAGATAGCAGATTTTATGATGGAAGATCTCGGTTTTGTTTGCGGGCAGAAAGCGATTAAAACATATGCAAAAAGATCAATCGCAAGTTTTAAAACCAGAGAAGGAATGGTAATCGGAGCCAAAGTCACCCTGAGGGGCAAAAAAATGACGGATTTTCTGGAAAGATTAATTCACATAGCTCTTCCCCGAGGCAGGGATTTTAAGGGGATTTCGGAAAAATCAATTGATAAAAGAGGAAATTTGACCATCGGAATCGGAGAACACATCATTTTTCCCGAGATATTGCCGGAAAAAGCAAAAAATATTTTCGGCCTGGAGATTACCGTTGTTACCACCGCCAAAACCCATGAAGAAGGATTGGAATTATTAAAATTATTGGGATTTCCCATTCAGAAAGGCGATGAAGGATAAACCTTCATCTTCAACTGCGTTTTTTATAAAATAAAAAACTTGTATGGCAACGAAAGCGCAAATAGCTAAATCAAACAAAAAACCGAAATTCAGCACCAGGGTCGTTCGGCGCTGTTTTAAGTGCGGAAGAAAAAGAGGATATATGAGAAAATTCGGCTTGTGCCGCATATGCTTCAGAGAGATGGCAAATCAAGGATTGATTCCGGGAGTTAAAAAAAGCAGTTGGTAAATTTTTAAAGCGAAAAATTTATGTATCCAATCAGCGACATGCTTAATCAAATAATCAATGCCCAAAAAGTTCTACATCCTGCAGTGGAGGTTCCTTTTTCTAATTTAAAATATGAAATCGCCAAAATTTTGGAAAAAAGCGGCTTTGTCGAGAAAATCGAGAAAAAAGGGAGAAAAACGAACAAAAGCCTTGAAATTACCCTGAGATATCAGGAACAAGTACCGGCAATTTCCGGAGTTAAGATGATTTCAAAACCCGGCCAGAGAATCTATCTTGATTATCGAAAAATAAACAGAGTCAAAGGGGGTTTTGGGATGGCCATCATATCCACCTCGAAAGGTTTAATGACAAACAAAGAAGCGAAAAAACAAAAAATAGGAGGAGAAATAATTTGCGAAGTTTGGTAGTTCGACTCCGCTCACTATAAATAAACTTATGTCTAGAGTTGGTAAAAAAATAATTTTAATACCTGATGGCGTAGAAGTAAAAATTGAAGGAGACACCGTCAAGGTTAAGGGCCCCAAGGGCGAAATTTCTCAAAAAATTCGACCCGAAATTAAAATACTGATAGAGGATAAAAAAATTCAAGTCATGATTCAGAAACAAAAAGTTTCTTTGAGGATGCCAAAACTAACCAAGTCTCTGTGGGGATTAACCCGGGCTCTGATTTATAATATGGTTGAAGGAGCCAAAAACGGATTTGAAAAAAAATTAGAAATACAGGGAGTAGGTTATAAGGCTCAAGCGGAAGGAGAAAACCTGACCCTGAATGTCGGTTTTTCCCATTCCGTAGTTTTAAAAGTTCCGGAAGGCATTAAAGTTGCGGTGGAAAAAAATATAATTACGATTTCAGGGATTAATAAAACAGCTATAGGCCAATTCGCAGCCATTATAAGGAAAGTAAAGCCGCCCGAACCCTATAAAGGCAAGGGCATAAGATATTTGGGAGAAAAAGTCAGAAGAAAGGTGGGGAAGAAAGTGGTGACAACCGCGGGCTAACCAAATAAAAAATAATATGCCCCGTAATACAACTTCCAGTATGTGCGTCCAAAACAAACGCCGGGGTATAATTTTTATGAATACGAATATAAAATTATTTATATTAAATAATACAAAACAGGGCAAAACGCACATAACGGCGTTTGGCTCTGGAAGTTGATATACGGGGTATGTTAGAAAAAAAGGTAAAAAGAATCAGACGGCATAAAAGAGTAAGGGCCAAGGTATCCGGTACCGGAAAGAGGCCCCGACTTTGCGTTTTTAAATCGCAAAAACACATTTACGGGCAGTTGATCGACGATGACAAAGGGAAAACCCTTGCTCAAGCTTCCGACCTCGAGCTGGCAGTATTGAAGAAGTCCGAGAAGCAGGGCAAAATGAATATTGCTCTTGAAGTGGGAAAATTGATCGCCGGAAAAGCCAAAGATTTGAAAATTGAAAAAGTCGTTTTTGACAGAGGGGGTTATAAATTTCATGGTAAGATAAAATCCCTGGCCGAAGGGGCAAGAGAAGGAGGATTAAAGTTTTAAAAACAATGCGCAGAGAATTTTCAAGAGAAAGAATAAAAGACGAATTCGAGACGAAGCTTTTAGATTTGGCGAGAACTTCCCATACTCGCGCCGGAGGAAAAAAAATGGGATTTCGGGCGGTAATAATCATTGGAAATAAAAAGGGAAAGGTTGGGTTGGGATTGGCGAAAGGCAAGGACGTAGCCTTGGCGGTGGAAAAAGCGACAAGGGCGGCAAAAAAGAATATGATTGAAGTTCCCATTGTTGAAGATACCATTCCTCATGAGATTTTTTCCAAATTTGGAGCAGCGAAAATCTTACTGAAGCCTCAAAGGAAGGGAAGAGGATTGGTGGCCGGCGGAACGGTAAGGGTCATTTGCAATTTATCCGGAATAAAAAATATTTCTTCAAAAGTTTTGGGCAGAACCGGCAACAAATTAAACAATGCTATGGCAACGATAAACGCCTTAAAAAAATTGAACTATGCAATTACACGAACTAAAACCGCTGCATAAAAATAAGAAGCCGAAACGCATCGGCTTCGGGGGCAAACACGGCACTCATTCCGGCCGGGGGGTAAAGGGGCAGACATCCAGGTCCAGTTTCCGTTTGCAGCCGATAATTCGAGGATTGATTAAAAGATATCCCAAATTGAGGGGGCACAGGTCCAAAGCCATGATTTTAAATGCCGCATCCCAGGTTGTGATTGTGAATTTGGATATTTTGGAAAAAAAATTCAACTCGGAAGAAAAAGTTACCCCGGAAACGTTGTCGGAAAAAGGAATAGTCGGTAAAATAAGAGGAGAAATGCCTAAGATTAAAATTTTAGGAGACGGTAAACTGACAAAGGCCTTGATTGTTGAAAATTGTTTGACGTCAAAAAAAGCGAAAGAAGCGATAGAAAAAGCCGGCGGAAAAATCACAGCAAAAACAACATCCCATGTGGACAGATAAAATCATTCAAATATTTAAAATCAAAGATTTGCGCAGCAAAATATTGTTTGTTTTGGGTGCTTTCGTCATATTCAGGATTATGGCCAATATTCCCATGCCGGGCATTGATGCCAGTAAAATGCGGGAATTTTTCGAAGGCAATCAGATTTTCGGCCTTTTAAATTTGTTTACCGGCGGCGCCCTGGATAATCTTTCCATTGTGATGCTGGGGTTGGGTCCCTACATCACCGCTACGATTATTTTGCAGCTGTTGACCATGATATTTCCCCAATTGGAAAGAATGTACAAGGAAGAAGGAGAACAGGGGCGGCAAAAATTCAATCAATGGGGCAGGCTGTTGACCGTTCCCTTGGCTTTTCTTCAAGGATATGCGATGCTTTCTCTTTTTCAACGCCAGCAGATTATCGGCTCTCTTTCCACTGGCTTGATATTAACTTCGCTTTTGACCATAACGGCGGGAACCCTGCTGTTGATGTGGCTGGGAGAGTTGATTTCGGAAAAAGGAATCGGCAACGGGGTTTCTCTTTTGATTTTTGCGGGAATCATTGCCGATTTCCCGAACAGCATAAGGCAAATGCTGATAACCTGGGATCCCGCCAATATCCCTTCTTATCTGCTTTTTTTCGGAATGTCTTTACTTATCATCGCCGGAGTTGTTTTAATCAATGAAGGCCGCAGGAATATCCCGGTTTCTTACGCCAAAAGAGTGAGGGGGATGAAAATGTACGGCGGCGTTTCGACTTATTTGCCCCTGAACATCAATCCCGCCGGCGTGATCCCCATTATTTTTGCCTTATCAATCATGCTTTTTCCCGGGATGATCGCCAATTTTCTGGGAGGAGCCGGAGGGACGGTGGGGACTATCGCAAAAAGCGTTGGCGCTGCTTTCCAAAATCCCTGGATTTACGGGGCTTTATATTTTATCCTGGTCGTTCTTTTCACTTATTTTTACACCGCAGTTACCTTTGATCCTAAAGCCATCTCGGGCAATTTGCAGAAAATGGGCGGTTTTATTCCGGGCATCAGGCCCGGAGAAAGCACGGCCAGCTTTATGTATTATATTTTAAACCGGGTATTGCTGATCGGAGCTTTGTTTTTGGGAGCGATTGCCGTAATGCCCTCGGTTATCCAGGGATTTACCGGAGTCCAACAGTTCCAATTTTTAATCGGAGGCACTTCTTTATTGATAGTCGTTTCGGTGGTTTTGGACACCCTCCGCCAGATCAAGGCCCAATTGGAAATGCGAGAATATGAAACCTTCTAAAGGTCGCTCGACAACGAAGTTTTGAAAGTACCGTTCCTCAAAATCCCTGCGAGATTTTGGGAACTGCACTCTCGGCCTATTTTCGCCTTTGGCGAACCATGCAAATAGACTTCCGAGAGCTACTTTAAAACTTGTTGCCTCGCTTACCCGAACCGCGGCGAAGGGTGGAAGAAGATGAGAATCAACAAAATAATATGAAACCCTATAAAATAACTCTCAAGAAAGGAACAATTAGACATCTGCAAAAATATATTGCTCAAAAATGCAAAGAGTGGAATTTTGAAGACGAAACTTTGCACGAAAAACTGCTGCTTCTTACTGAAGAAGTGGGGGAATTGATTCATGCTTGTCGGAAGATAAGCGGTATGAATCTTGACACTAAAAGAAAGACGACAGCCCAGGTAGAAGAAGAAATGGCCGACGTCATTATGATATCTTTTGATGTCGCTGATAAACTTGGCGTAGATATCGAAAAAGAATTTTTTAAGAAAAGCAAAATCATCGATGAAAGAAAGTATAAAAGAGCAACGAAAAGTAAATATTAAACCCATGAAAAAATCATTGATTGTTATTTTTTTAGGAAAACCAGGTTCTGGGAAAGGAACTCAAGCTGAATTATTGGGAGAAAAACTTGGTTTAGATTACGTCGGTAGTGGCGACCTTTTGAGAGAAAGAAAAACCAAAGATGACTTTACGGGTAGAAAAACTAAAACAGTAGTTGACACCGGAGGATTAATTCCTACCCCTGTTATTTTTAAACTTTGGCTAGATCGATTTGAACAATTTAAAAAAAGAAAAAATTTTAAAGGTTTTATTATGGATGGCAGTCCAAGAAAGATTTTTGAAGCTTATTTAACCGATGAAGCTTTGGGATGGTATGAATGGGATAAAAACGTAAAGGTGATGTTGATTGATGTGTCTAACAAAGAAGTTATTTGGCGTTTAACCAAAAGAAGAATTTGCAAAAAGTGCGGAGAAATTATTCCCTATGTGGGAGAATGGAGAAAAGTTAAAAAATGTCCAAAATGCGACGGAGAATTGATACATAGAGTTGACGACACAACGGCAGGAGTAAAAAGCAGATTGGCTTGGTTTAAATCCGATGTCCAACCGGTTATCAATTATTATAAAAAACAGGGTAGATTAATTAAAATAAACGGAGAACAAAGCATAGAAGACGTTTTCAAAGAAGTTTTAAAGAAACTTCGATGATTTCAATCAAGACTCCCGAAGAAATAAAAATAATGTCAGAGGGCGGGAAAATCCTGGCAGGGATTATGGAAGAGTTAAGAAAAACGGTTCGGCCGGGAATTACCACTAAAATGTTAGAAGAGCTCTCAAAGAGCCTCATTTTTAAATATGGCGGAGAATGTTCTTTTAAGAATTATAACGTGTCCGACGATGGTTCACCCGTCAAACTTTATCCCTCCTGTCTTTGCACCAGCATCAATGAAGAGATTGTTCATGCCGTTCCTTCGGGAAGAATTTTGGAAGAGGGCGATATTATTTCCCTTGATTTGGGATTCCATTATAAGGGTTTTCATACGGATATGGCCCGGACTTTTCCGGTGGGAAAAATCAGCGCTCAAAACAAAAGATTGATCGAAGTAACGAAAAAATCCCTGGAAATGGGAATTGAAAAAGTGAAGCCGGGGAACCGGATCGGCGATATCGGCAGGGTCATTCAAAAATACGCGGAATCGCAGGGATTCAACGTGGTCAGAGAACTTTGCGGCCATGGAATAGGCAGGAAAGTTCACGAGGACCCGGAAATCTTGAATGCCGTTTCGTTTGAAAAAGAAATGGTGGATAAAGTAAAATTTACGGGAGACGGAAACATAAAAATAAAAGAAGGGATGGTTTTATGTCTGGAGCCCATGGTAACAGTGGGCGATTGGCATATAAAAAAATCAAAAGACGGTTTCGGCTGGAAAACGGAAGATGACTCCCTTTCGGCTCATTTTGAAGAAACTCTGGCGGTAATGAAAGATGGAGCAAAAGTTCTCACTGTGATAAAATAAGACAATATGTATCTCTCGGTTATTATCCCCGCCTACAACGAAGAAAGAAGGTTGCCAAAAACTTTGGAGGAAATCGATAAATATTTATCGAGGCAAAGTTATGATTATGAAATACTGGTCGTTAACGACGGTTCCAAGGACAGAACGGTTGAAATTGCCAAAAATTTGGCGCCGAAGATCAATCCTTCGACTTCGCTCAGGATTGATGGTGAGCGCAGTCGAACCATCAATCCTTCGACTTCGCTCAGGATTGATGGTGAGCGCAGTCGAACCATCAATC
>CAYYRI010000009.1:15347-15838 GCA_964474185.1 uncultured Candidatus Saccharibacteria bacterium
CTTCGACTTCGCTCAGGATTGATGGTGAGCGCAGTCGAACCATCAAAAATTTGACGGTTACGGGATACGAACGAAACAGAGGCAAGGGTTTCGCCGTCCGTTTCGGAATGCTGGAAGCCAAGGGAGATTACCGTTTGTTTACCGATGCCGACAATTCAACGTCTGTCGATCAAATCGAAAAAATGTGGCCGGAATTTGAAAAGGGTTCCGATATCGTCATCGGTTCCAGAGACGTAAAGGGCGCAGTTTTAAATCCTCCTCAGCCCTGGATAAGACAAATAATTTTGGGGGAAGGCTTCAAATTGTATAGAAAAATAATTGTTGATCTTTGGGGGATCGAAGATACCCAGTGCGGATTCAAATGTTTTAAGAAATCGGCGGCGGAAAACATTTTTCCCAAATGCAAAATCGACCGCTTCGCTTTTGATCCCGAAATTCTCATTATCGGAAAATCATCGGGGGAAAAAATCAAAGAAATACCGGTTTATTGG
>CAYYRI010000010.1:0-15660 GCA_964474185.1 uncultured Candidatus Saccharibacteria bacterium
CGCTAGAAGCGGGATAATATCACGCAGTGAGTCGAAGTTGTATTACGGGGCTTGCAAAAAAAGAGAACTTCGGTTATAATTTATGTATAAGTCAAAGAGATAAATCTCTTTTTTACCTCAGTTGATGCTTCGGTATACTATGAAAAAACTCTTTTCCTTTATTTGGGAAATCACAAAAATAGTGATTGTCGCCCTGATAATAGTCGTTCCCATCCGCTATCTTATTTTCCAGCCGTTTTTCGTCAAAGGCCAGTCAATGGAGCCCAATTTCGAAAACGGGGACTATTTGATCGTTGATGAAATAAGCTATAAATTAAGAGACCCTCAGAGGGGAGAAGTGGTGGTTTTCAAATACCCCAATGACATTTCTCAGCGATATATAAAAAGAATTATCGGGCTTCCCGGGGAAACGGTTGCTGTAGAAAACGGGAAAGTTGAAATTTTCAATAAAGAAGGAGACAAAGTTTTAAACGAGTCGGAGTATCTTTCTTCATATGTTTTTACTCCGGGCAGTGTCCGGGTGACTTTGGGAGAAAACGAATATTTTGTTTTGGGGGACAACAGGCCCTCTTCTTCCGATTCAAGGCGCTGGGGGACCCTGCCGAGAGAAGACATAATCGGCAGAGTGTTTCTTCGGGCGTTTCCTTTCGCCTCCTTAGCTAAAATTAAAATCCCCATATATGAGTAAAAGACCGAAATTTCAGTCGCCCACTGGCATGCACGACATTTTGCCCGAGGAACAGAGATACTTCAAAAAAGTTTTAGATGTCTGCGAAAATATTGTTGATTATCACAGTTTTCAAAGAATAGATACGCCAATTTTGGAGAATACGGAACTTTTTTCAAAAGGGACCGGGATTTCCACCGATGTCGTTCAAAAACAGATGTTCAGTCTCAGGACTAAGGGCGGAGATTCTTTAACGTTAAGACCGGAATTCACCCCCGGAATAATCAGAGCCTATATTGAAAACGGGATGCAAATTCTTCCCCAGCCGATTAAACTTTATTCGTACGGCCCGGTATTCAGGTATGAACATCCTCAGGCCGGCCGCTATCGCCAGTTTCATCAATTTAACCTCGAAGTTATAGGTGAAGAAAGTCCGATAATCGACGCTCAAATTATTCAGATTTTTTACAATATTTTACAAGAGCTTAAATTAAAGAATTTAATTGTCCAGATTAACAGCATCGGAGACAGCCAATGCAGGCCCTATTATAAAAAACTTTTGGTAAGTTATTTTAAATCAAGAGAGCAATCTTTATGCGTTGATTGCCGCCGCAGGCTGAGAGAAAATCCTTTAAGGGTTTTGGACTGCAAAGAAGAAAAATGCCAGAGAATAGTATCCCAGGCTCCCCAGTTAATTGATCATCTCTGCGAAAGCTGCCATCGTCACTTCAAAGGAGTTCTGGAGTTTCTCGATGAAATTGAATTGCCATATCAGTTAAATCCCTATTTGGTAAGAGGATTGGATTATTATACTAAGACCGTTTTTGAGATTTTTGGAGAAAATGCCACAAAAACGGAAGGGGAAGAACCTTCTGTGGGAAATGCCTTGGTCGCCGGAGGAAGATATGATAATCTGATAAAACTGCTGGGCGGAGAAGACACGAAAGCCACCGGAGCGGCAATGGGGATGGAAAGAGTGATAGCGGCATTAAAGCTCAAAGGAATAAAGTCATCGAAATCCGCAACCTCGCCGATTTTTTTGGCCCAGCTCGGAAACTTAGCCAAAAGAAAAAGTTTGAAGCTATTGGAAGATTTCAGAAAAGCCAAAATTCAAGTAGCCGAATCTTTTGGAAGAGATTCTTTGAAGGCCCAGCTTAAAATGGCGGACAGGGTTGAAGCACAATATGCTTTAATTTTAGGGCAGCAAGAAGCCCTGGATGGGACGATAATCATAAGAGATATGAAAACCGGAAAGCAGGAAACGGTAAAATTGGAAAAAACCGTAAAAGAAATGCAGAGGAGATTAAAGAAATGAACCCCGTTAGAAGTCTTAGTCAGAAAAATTTTAATAAAATTTTTCTGTGTTAAATAAACGGGGCATTTAATAACAATGAAGCTGTCTGAAATTGACTATTTCGGCCACATAAAGACAGACTTCTAACGGGGTGAAAGATTGTATTTTTTGCAAAATTGTTGATAAAGAATTGCCGGCAGACATCCTTTATGAAGACAATAACGTTATTGTATTTAAAGATATTAAACCCAAAGCTCCCTTGCACATTTTAATCGTTCCCAAAAAACACATCCCCTCCATTAATCACTTAGAATCAGAAGACAAAGAATTAGTGGGAGAGATGTTTTTAGTCGCTAAAAAAATGGCTAAAAAACAGGGAGTGGCTAAAACAGGATATAGATTAGTTTTCGATACGGGGGAAAATGCTGGTCAAACGGTCGATCATCTTCATTTACATTTATTAGGAGGAAAAAAATTACCATGGGCTTAGAAGTCAGAAAACAAGAAAGAGAAACGTCTCAAAATTTAATCCGCCGCTTTACAAGAAGAGTTCAGCAAAGCGGAGTTTTGCTCAGGGCGAGAAACGTCCGTTTTCATAAACGCACCAAAAGCAAAGATATGCGGCAAAAGGCGGCGCTGAGAAGAGAGACGTTGAAAAAAGAATACAAAAAACTTGAAAAATTAGGTCTATCAAAAAAGTAAACCCCGTAATACAACCTCCAGTTATTCACAAAACAAACCAAACGCAATAGAATAAATCCAACCATCGGTTGTATAAAGGGGATGTAATAATTAAATTAACCCAGAATCAGCCTTGCGAATAAACGTTTGGTTCTGGAGGTTGATATACGGGGTAAAGATTATGGAACTTAAAAAAAGAATCCAGCAAGACCTTAATTCGACAATGCTCAGAAAAAAAGAGGGCGAAGAAGGTAAATCTTCTTCTTCCCCCTTCGCTGACGCTCGGGAGCTGGAAGTTTCGGTTTTAAGGCTAATTAATGCTGCCGTTTTGAATAAGGAGAAGGAAAAAAGATATAAGATAAGCAAAGAGAAGCCGGAATTATCCGGAGAAGAGCTTGAAAAGGAAAGTCAATTGATGGACGAAGAAATTATTGAAGTCATTGCTTTTGAAGCCAAAAAAAGAAAAGAATCGATCGAACTGTTCGAAAAAGGAAAAAGAGAAGACTTGGCCCAAAAAGAAAAACAGGAATTGGAAATTCTGCAAAAATATCTGCCCGAGCAGTTATCCGAAGAAGATCTTAAGAAATTGGCGGAAGAAGCCGTCGAAAAAGTGGGCGCCAAAGAAATGCGAGACATAGGGAAGGTGATGCAAGAATTGATGCCTCGGGTTAAGGGTAAGGCGGACGGAAACCAGATTTCAAAAATCGTAAGAGAATTGCTGGGGGCGAAATAGCGAAGAGATAAATCTCTTCTTTATCTTCGCTTTAATTTTATTAAAGCTCGATGATAGAAATTAACAATTTGACTGCGAGTTCTGTCGATAAAAAATTTTTGGAAAAAATTGCGGGGAGCATTCTTAAAAAAGAAAAAAGGCTTGATAAAGATTTATCGATTGCTTTAGTCGGATCCGAAAGAATGAGAGAGCTGAATAAGAAATACAGGGGGAAAAACCTGGCGACCGACGTTTTATCTTTTCAATACGGCGATTCCGGCGAAGTGGTGATTTGCCTTCCGCAGGTTAAAAAAAACGCCAGAAGTTTTAATTTTACTTTTAAAAAAGAATTAGCCCGAGTTTTAATTCACGGAATTCTGCATCTTTTGGGCTTTAATCACGAAAAAAACAGAAGAGAGGCCGATAGAATGAGAAAAAAAGAAGCAAATTATTTATTATTTAATTAAAAGCATATGCTAAAAGCCAATCTAATAGTAGGTTTGGATATAGGGACGAGTACCATAAAAATACTGATTGCGGAAAGGAAAGACAAAGAGCAAAATTTTGAAGTGATATCCCAAACTCAGGAGCCTTCTTTCGGCGTGAGGAGAGGAGTGGTTGTCGATCCGGAAAAAGTTTCAAGAATCATTCAGATTCTTCTTAACAGAATTAAAACGGAGACTGGCCATAAAATTAATTCGGTGTATGTTAACATCGGAGGAGCGCACATTTGTTCTACTTCTTCTAGGGGCATGGTGGCCGTTTCCCGGGCGGACAGGAACATTTCAAAAGAAGACGTTGAAAGAGTTTTGGAAGAAGCCGCCAAATCTCTTTTTCTGCCCTCGAATAACGAAATTTTAGAGGCTTCCCCGAAAGAATTCATCGTAGACGGAGTCGGCGACATAAAAGCGGCTGAGGGATTGCAAGGAGGGAGATTGGAAACGGAAATTTTAGTGTTGAGCAATTTTGTACCTTTTAAAAATAATTTAACCCAGGCCGTTTTGGACTCTGGTCTTCAGATTTTAGACATTGTTCCTTCTCCATTGGCAAGTTCCTTATCCGTGCTTTCGCAGAGACAAAAAGAATTAGGGGTGGCTCTTTTGGATATCGGGGCGGGAACTTCCAGCCTTGCCGTTTTTGAAGAAGGGGATTTAATCCATCTGACCGTTTTTCCCATAGGTTCCAGCAATATCACCCAGGACATCGCTGTCGGTCTTAAAACGGATATTGATGTGGCCGAAAGGATAAAAACAGAGTACGGCGCTTGCGTTTTCAAGGGTAACGACAAAAGGGAAAGGATTGAGATGGAGGGGGAAGAGCCGCTTATTTTTTCCCGCAAAATGTTAACGAGAATTATTGAGGCTAGGGTTTCGGAAATTTTTGACCAATGCCAGAAAGAATTGAAAAAAATTGGAAAACTTGGGCTGTTGCCCGCAGGACTTGTTTTAACCGGCGGCGGAGCGAAATTGTCCAAGATAGTCGAGCTTGCCAAAAAAGAATTGAAATTACCTTGTCGGATCGGAAAGCCCTCGGATTTTTCGGGGTTAGACGACCCGGGCTTTTCCACCATCTGCGGCTTGATCATAAAAGGGTTGGGTCCGGAAGAAGGAAGAGCTTCTTGGCAGACTGGCGGCAAGTTTTTATCGGGAGTCGGGGATAAGGTAAAAAAAATATTCAAGATTTTTATTCCCTAGACTATGAACACTTTTACCAAAATCAAAGTAGTGGGATTGGGGGGTTCGGGTTCGAACGCGATTTCCCGAATGAAAAAATGCAAGATAAAAGGGGTAGAGCTGATTGCCATTAATACCGATGCCCAGGATTTAGTAAAAGCCAGGGCCGATTTGAAATTGAGGATTGGAAGGAAGACTACCGAAGGCTTGGGAGCGGGCATGAACCCGGAAATCGGAAGAAAATCCGCTCTGGAAAATCGCCAGGAAATTTCCGATATTTTGAAAGGCGCCAACATGGTTTTTATAACCTGCGGGCTTGGCGGCGGCACCGGAACGGGAGCCTCGCCGATTGTCGCCGAGGCGGCCAAAGAGTTGGGGATTCTTACTTTGGCCGTAGTTACCAAGCCTTTTTCTTTTGAGGGCCAGGTGCGCCAGAGATTTGCCGAAAACGGATTAAAAAAACTGAAAGAAAAAGTTGATACTTTAATTTCCATCTCAAACGACAAGCTTCTTTCCACTTTGGACCAGAGCATTCCTTTGGCGAACGCTTTCTGGGTTTGCGATGACGTATTAAGACAGGCGGTTCAGGGAATTTCCGATTTGATTTTGCTTCCCGGCATTATCAACGTTGATTTTGCCGACATCAGAGCCATTATGGCTTCGGCTGGTTCCGCTCTTTTCGGAGTGGGCAGGGCCGAAGGCGAGGGACGGGCGGGAAAGGCGGCGCTGGCTGCGATCAATTCCCCCTTGCTGGACATATCCATAAAAGGAGCAAGGGGAGTTTTGTTTAATGTTTCGGGAGGGAAAGACATAAGCTTATCGGAGATTAACGAAGTGGCCTCGGTTATCACTCAGGAAGTCAATCCTGAAGCTAAAATAATTTTTGGCGCGGTTCAGGACGAAAGACTGAAAAAGGGAGAGATAAAAGTGACGATAATCGCCACCGGTTTCTAAATAATGTCAAAATCCAAGATTTTTTTCTGTTTTTGCCTCTCTTTTATCGGAGGCATTTTTTTAAGTTCAATCAATGAAATTCCCCAACCGGTGCAGCTGGGGTTTTTGATTCTGGGGATATTTTTAATCTCCGTTTTATGGAAATACAAAAAAATGGCGGTGATCGGATTTTGTATCTTGTTTTTGGTTTTGGGAATTTGGCGGCACCAAGAAGCACAATCAAGAATTGTGGATTCCGGGCCGTCATTAAACGGACTCAACGATTCAAACCGGGAAGTCGTCCTGACCGGCGTGATTTCAAGCGAGCCGGCTATTGGAGAAAAAACCCTTAAATTAAGGGTAAAAACCGTTTTAATAACTGTTGGAAGATTTCCTGAATACAAGTATGGCGACAAGTTGGAAATCACAGGCTTATTAAAAACGCCATCGGAGGACATCGACGGCTTCAATTACAGGAATTATCTTCAAAAAGAAGGAATCTATTCGGTAATGGATTTTCCTAAAATAGAATTATTGGGTCGGGGTTTCGGAAATCCGGTGATGGACGTTCTTTTCTCTTTTAAAAATAAATTCAAGGAAATTGCGGGAAATTTTATTTCTCCGCCCGAAGTAGGAATTTTAGAAGCCCTGGTTTTTGGCGATGAGGGGAAGATCTCCCAGGAATGGAAGGACAAACTGAATATCACCGGCACCCGTCATATCGCCGCGGTTTCCGGCATGAACATTACCATTATTGCCTCCTTGATTTTATCTTTTGTTTTGAGTTTGGGCTTATGGAGGCGGCAGGCATTTTATTTGACAATATTTTTGCTCGTTATTTTTATTTTAATGATCGGGGCCCCCGCTTCGGCGGTTCGGGCCGGAATTATGGCGGCCGTTTTGATGTTAGCTCAGCATCTTGGCAGATTACAGGCCTCCGGCCGGGCGGTAATTTTCGCCGCCGTTTTGATGCTTTTTCTTAACCCTCTGCTTTTGAAATTTGACATTGGCTTCCAGCTTTCTTTTCTGGCAGTTTTAGGGATGATTTATCTCCAGCCGTTTTTTTCTGATTTTTTAAAGAAAATACCCGATCCCGTCGTTTTCCCCTTAAGGGCCGCTCTTTCAGCCACTCTTTCCGCCCAAGTTTTCACTTTGCCTATTTTAATTTATAATTTCGGCAGAGTCTCTTTAATCTCGCCGATTACAAACATTTTAATCGTTCCTCTTTTGGCTCCGCTTACCGTTTTAATTTTCATCTTTGGTTTTGCGGGCTTGATTTTCTGGGCTTTCGGTTGGATTTTATCCTGGCCGGTTTGGTTGTTTTTATCTTATATTGTTAAAATCATAGATTGGTCTTCTCGGATTCCCTGGGCTTCTGTGTTTTTCAAAGAGATCCATTGGATTTGGCTGATGATTTTTTATTTGATTTTGGGATTTATGGTTTGGCGGTTGCAGGAAAGTCAAAAACTAAAATTTTTAAAGTATTAGTGGTAAAATATCATTAATGAATCAAAAAGCCTGGATAATATCGGTTAATATGGGTTATGGGCATCAGAGAACCGCTTTTCCTTTGAGAGATCTGGCTCCGGAAGGAAAAGTAATTTGCGCCAATGATTACCTTGGAATGCCCGTTAGAGACAGAAGAATATGGGAAACGACCAGAAAAATTTACGAATCCATATCAAGAATTAAAAAAATCCCTTTAATCGGTGAATTTATTTTTTTTATTTTCGACCGGATTCAAAAAATCCTCAGATTTTATCCCAAAAGAGACATGTCTCAACCGAATTTCCAATTGAAACAAATCTCCGCTTTGATTAAAAGGGGTTGGGGGAAACATTTAATCGAAAAGCTGAAAAGCAATCCTTTGCCCATAATTACAACTTTTTTTACTCCGGCCTTTATGGCTGAATATTTTGGGTATCCGGGCGAAATTTTCTGCGTTATTTGCGATGCCGATATCGCAAGAACGTGGGCTCCGATTTGTCCTCAAAAAAGCAGGATCAAATATTTTGCTCCGACTTCCTGGGTGGTAAGCCGGTTGAAACTTTATGGAGTAAAAGAAGAAAATATTTTTTTCACGGGTTACCCTTTGCCCCAAAGCCTTATCGGGGGAGAAAAAATGGAAACATTGTTGCGGGATTTGGAAAGCCGGATTTTTAATCTTGATCAAAAAAAGAAATATTTCAAACAATACAAAGTCCTCGTCGACAAATATTTCGGAAGGTTGCCGGAATTTCAGGATCATCCTTTAACGATAATGTTTGCCGTCGGGGGAGCGGGCGCCCAGAAGGAAATCGGGATTAAAATTTTGAAAAGTTTGGCTGGAAAAATTAAGGCCGATGAAATCAAGATAATTTTGGTAGCCGGAACCAGAAAGGAAGTTAAAGAATATTTCGAAAGAAACATTAAAAACCTGAAATTAAAGAATAATTTGGATAAAAACATCGAAATAGTTTTTGACGAAGATATCGAAAGTTATTTCCAAAAGTTTAATCTGGCCTTGAGAAAAACGGACGTCTTATGGACCAAACCCTCAGAAATTTCTTTTTATACCGCCCTGGGATTTCCGATTATCATTGCTCCTCCGGTCGGTTCTCAGGAGGAATTCAATAAAAAATGGTTATTGCGCTTGGGCTCCGGAATCCCCCAGGAGAACCCGAATTATACAAATCAGTGGCTCTTCGACTTTTTAGATTCGGGCAGATTCGCCGAAGCCGCCATGCAGGGCTTTATTGAAGGAGAAAAATTGGGAATTTTCAATATTCAAAAAATAATTTCACAATGAATTGGCTTTTAGTCACAATTTTCGCCTATTTGATCCTTGCGGTTGTTTTTCTGGTGGATAAACATCTTTTAGTCGGACCGATTCCCAATCCCAAAGTTTACGCCTTTTATACCGGAGTTTTAGGAATCGCGGTCGTTTTGCTGATTCCTTTTATAAATTTTCATTTGCCCGATCGTCTTGAAACATTATTATCTTTTATTTCCGGCGCTTCTTTTATTTTCGGGATTTTTTGGTTTTTTAAAGCCCTTAAACTGTTCGAATCATCAAGGGTGGTGCCGGCAGTCGGCGGCATCCTGCCCATTTTTACCTTTTTGTTGATTTACATCTTTTCCAAAGGAAAAGAAAACCTCAGCTTGTCCGGTTTTTCGGCTTTTACCCTCCTTGTCGCGGGAAGTTTTTTAATTACTTATCAAAAAACAAAAAAAATTTCTTGGAAGAGTCTGCAAATTTCCGTAATATCCGCCTTTTTCCTCGCCGTTTCTTTTGTTTCCGCCAAATATGTTTACATCTCCAGCCCTTTTTTGGTGGGATTGGTTTGGATCAGGATCGGCGGAGGAGTGTCGGCTTTAATTTTACTCCTGAGTTCCGCCCTGAGGAGGGAGATCTTTAAAGAAAAAATAGCCGTCCAGAAAAAAACTGCCTTGATTTTCCTTTCAAACCAGGCCGCGGGAGCGGGGGGAAATATCCTGCAGAACTGGGCGGTTGCCCTGGCTCCGCTTTCTTATGTCGCTTTTATCAATGCCCTTCAGGGAGTTCAGTATTTATTTTTACTGATTTTTGCCGTTTTCCTTTCCTTAAAATTTCCTGAAATTCTAAAAGAAGAAATTTCCAAAGAAATTCTCCTCCAAAAAATAATCGCTATTTTGTTAATCGGAGGAGGATTGGTCTTATTGGCTAAATGATATGCTCAATGAATCTTCGACTCATTTCGATCTTCATTAAATTTTCAATTTAATTCGATGTATAAAAAAATTCTACTGTATTTTTTAATCCTTGTTCTGATTGCCGCGGGCTTTTTTCTTTTGGGCAAACCTCCTCAGGCAGAAGAAGCAACTTGGGGTGTTAATTTTTCCCAGAAACACGCGGAACTTCTTGGATTAGATTGGCAAAAGACTTATTCCGCTTTGATTGACGATTTGGGAGCAAAGAATATAAAACTGGCCACTTATTGGGATTTGATTGAAAGAGAAGAGGGAAAATACGACTTTGAAGATTTAGATTGGCAGATAAAAACAGCCGAAGAAAAAGGAGTCAATCTCTTTTTGGTAATCGGGATGAAAACTCCCCGCTGGCCCGAATGTCACATTCCCGATTGGGCGAAGGAATTAAACAAAAAAGATCAGCAAAGGGACATTTTGAATTTACTTGAAAGAATTGTTTTAAGGTATAAAGATAAAAATTCCATAACTATGTGGCAGGTGGAAAATGAACCGTTCTTTCCTTTCGGGGATTGCCCCTGGGTTGATCACGATTTTTTAAAAAAAGAAATAGACCTGGTTAAATCCCTTGATTCTCAAAGCAGACCCGTTGTAATATCTGACAGTGGAGAAGGTTCATTTTGGTTTTCAGCCGCAAAGCTTGGCGATATCGTAGGAACAACAATGTACAGAAAAGTCTGGGTAAGGCAATTGGGAATTTACTTCAAGTACCCCTTAACTCCGGCTTTTTATTACAGAAAAGCGCAAGTTATTAAAAAATTATTCAAAAAGGAAGTGATTTCCGTTGAATTGCAGGCAGAGCCTTGGGGGCCGAAATTGCTGTATGATTCCCCGGTTGAAGAGCAAATTAAAACAATGAATTTGGAACAGTTCAAAAAAAACATCGAATTTGCCAAAGGAACAGGCTTTAAAGAATTCTATCTTTGGGGGGCTGAATGGTGGTATTGGATGAAAGAAAAACAGAACCAACCCGATATCTGGAACGAAGCAAAAAAGTTATTTTAAGATATGTTATCCATCATAATTCCAACTTTAAACGAGGAAAATTATCTTCCCTTTTTGCTCGAATCGATCAAAAATCAGGATTTTAAGGATTACGAAATAATTGTCGCCGATGCTGGTTCCCACGATAAAACAAGGGAAATCGCCAAAAATTTTGGCTGTAAAGTTGTTTCCGGCGGACTGCCGGCAAAAGGAAGAAACGAAGGGACAAAATTCTCCCGAGGTAATCTGCTTCTGTTTTTAGATGCTGATCTGAAACTGCCCGAGGGATTTTTAAATAATTCCCTCAAAGAATTCGATAAAAGAAAATTAGACATAGCTTCGTATTATTTAAAGCCTGAGACCGGCAGTAAAATTATAAAGGCCGGATTTGATTTCTTTTATAACCGGCCCATTGATTTTACCGAAAAGTTTTTGGCCCACGGCGCAATGGGAATTTTAGTGAAGAAAGAAATCTTTGAAAAAATAGGCGGGTTCGACGAAAAGATTAAATTGGCCGAAGATCATTACTTTGCCCGCCAGGGAGCTAAAATCGGCAGGTTCGGGATTATAAAATCGACCAAAATTTACATATCCCTCAGAAGGTTTGAGAAAGACGGATATTTCAAAACGTTTTTTAAATATCTTTGTTGCCATTTTTACATGTTTTCCGGCAAAGCCGTGAAATCGGATGTTTTTGGCTACCGTTTCTCCCACTATTCTAAAACCGAGCCCTTTTCCTCAAAAGAGGGGGCGAAGGTGAAGAAGAGGACGAAGTCCTCTTCGCCTGTCCAAAACGATAAAAATAAGGTATAAAACATATATGCCCAGTAATACAACCCCGTACAAGTTGCCTTTAGCAACTGTATCGGGGCTCCGTCTTTGCGGACTTCGCTTCCTATTACTGGGTGTAATACATAATAATTAATCTGGAAGCATGGCCCCGTATAATCCGTTAGGAGCTATACGGGGTTGATATACTGGGTATGGATCTCTATGAATTGCCAAAATTCGAATTTCCGGAATTAAGGAAATCCTTCATAAATTTCCCGAAATTCTGGAAAAAACAGATTTTCTGGGTTGTTATCCTGACGGTTTTGATTTCCTCCGCTTTCGGTTTCGCCGGCGGGATTTTATCGGGATCAGATCTTAAATTTTCAGGGATCCAAAAATTGCTTGAGAAACCCGCAACTTCCACCCAGCAATACACTCCCCAGACAACGCAGGAAACAGCCATAATCGGAGTTGTCAAAACTTTTTCTCCGGCAGTGGTCAGTATAGTTATCACGAAAGATGTCCCGATTATTGAACAATATTACTACAATCCTTTTCCGGAATTCGGCCAGGAATTTCAGATTCCCCAGTACCGCCAAAACGGAACCCAAAAACAGGAAGTCGGAGGGGGAACGGGCTTCATAGTTTCTGAAGACGGAATGATTTTGACCAATAAACACGTAGTTTTGGACACGGAAGCGGAATACACCGTTTTAACCAATGACGGAAAAAGTTATCCGGCCAAGGTTTTGGCCCGCGATCCTATTCAGGATCTGGCGGTAATCAAAATCAGCCAGGAAAAAACCGTAAATAATCAGGGGGATTTCACCCTAACTAATTTTCCGGTAGTAAAACTGGGGAACTCGGACTCTCTCCAGATTGGTCAAACGGTTATCGCCATCGGCAACGCTTTGGGAGAATTTAGAAACACGGTTTCTGCGGGAGTGGTTTCGGGCTTGGGGAGAAGCATTACTGCCTCAGGAGGCGGTTTGTCCGAAACTATTGAAGACGTTATCCAGACAGACGCCGCCATCAACCAGGGGAACTCCGGCGGCCCTCTGCTTAATCTGAAAGGAGAAGTTATCGGAATAGACACGGCCATGGTCCAGGGGGCCCAAAACATAGGTTTTGCCATTCCTATAAATTATGCCAAAAAAGACATTGAACAGATTAAAGCTTCGGGGAAGATTGTTTATCCCTACCTCGGGGTAAGATACGTTTTAATCACGGAAAAAATTCAAAAAGACAATAACTTGGGGGTTGATTACGGCGCCTGGATTGTCAAGGGAGAGGGAGGGGAACCTGCCGTTGCCCAAGGTTCGGTGGCAGAATCGGCGGGTCTGAAAGAAAATGATATAATTCTGGAATTCAACGGCGAAAAAATTACCACGGAAAACTCTTTGGCTAAAATTATTCAAAAATATAATCCCGGAGACCAGATTTCTTTAAAGATTATCAGGGACAAGGAGGGAAAAACTGTCTCGGTTACTCTGGGCGAAAGAAGCGAATAATGTTTATTTTATACTAAAAACAATATATGAACGGAAACTTCACCAATAAAGCGCAGGAGGTGATTCTCGCCTCCCAATCCGTTGCCCAGGAAAGAGGCCAGCAGCAGATTGATGCCTTGCATCTTTTATATTCTTTGCTTTCTCAGGAAGAAAGCGTGGTTTTGAACGTGCTTCAAAGATTGGGAGTTGATATCGAAGGGATAAAAAGGAAAACGAAAACGGCTTTGGATAAAATTCCGGTAATTTCCGCTCCTCAGGCCTTCGGTCAGTTTTATTTGACTCAGGACATGGCCAAAGTTTTAGATAGAGCCAGACAGGAGGCAATGAAAATGGGGGACGAATACATTTCGGTGGAACACTTGTTTTTATCCCTATTGAATACGGAAACAAAAGCCAAAGAAATTTTAGACAAGGCCTCCTTTTTGCAATCAGGGGGCGGAGTTTCTTCCTTGGAATTCGGTAAATTAGATTACGAGACTTTTTTGAAGCAGTTGGCCCAAATCCGGGGCGGCCAGAGAATCACCGATCCCGAACCCGAATCAAAATATCAAGTCATTGAAAAATATGCCAGAAATCTGACTCAATTAGCCAGGCAGGGGAAATTAGATCCCGTAATCGGCCGAGATAACGAAATCCGGAGATTGATGCAGGTATTATCGCGCCGGACAAAAAACAACCCGGTTTTAATTGGAGAAGCCGGGGTTGGAAAAACAGCCATTGTTGAAGGACTGGCTCAGAAGATTGTTTCCGGCCAAATCCCTGAAAGTTTGAAAGATAAAGAGATTATCGGTTTGGATTTGGGATCTTTGGTGGCCGGAACGAAATACAGAGGAGAATTTGAAGACAGAGTCAAGGCTCTTTTGAAAGAAATAAACCGGGGGGCCGGCCGCTATCTTCTTTTTATTGATGAATTGCACACTTTAGTTGGAGCCGGAGCAGCCGAAGGAGCAATTGATGCTTCTAATCTTCTGAAGCCGGCTTTGGCCAGAGGAGAGCTGAGAGCGATCGGAGCCACTACTTTGAAAGAATACCAAAAGTATATTGAGAGAGACCCGGCGTTGGAAAGAAGATTCCAGCCGATTTACGTTCAGGAACCCACCATTGAGGATACGATTTCAATTTTGAGGGGGATCAAGGAAAAATACGAATTGCATCACGGAGTAAAAATAAAAGATTCAGCTTTGGTTGCAGCTGCCGAACTGGCCGCCAGATATATTACCGACAGATTTTTGCCGGATAAAGCGGTGGATCTGATGGATGAAGCAATGAGTTCTTTAAGATTGGAAATTGAATCGGAACCCGTGGAATTGGAAAGTTTAAAAAAGGAAATCCAGAAACTGGAAATTGAAAAAGAAGCTCTCAAGCTGGATCAAAGGAAACAAAAAGTATTGAGCAGGCAAATAGCCGATTTGAAAGAAAAAGCAAAAATAATCGAGGCGAGATGGCAATCGGAAAGAGAGACCATCAATAAAATTAAAATCCTTAAAAAAGAATTAGAAAGTGTCCGCTTTGAAGCGGAAAAAGAACAGGCGTCCGCCAATCTTCAGAAAGTGGCGGAAATAAAATACGGGAAAATCCCGAACCTTCTGAAAGATCTTAGGGCGGTCGAAAATAAATTGGCCAGATTCCAAAAAAATAGGCCCATCTTGAAAGAAGAAGTTTTGGAAGAAGAAGTGGCACAGGTGGTTTCCCGATGGACGGGAATACCGGTAACGCGCCTTCTGGAGGAAGAAGTGAGAAAATTAGAAAAAATGGAGGAGATTCTTTCAAAAAGAGTAATCGGCCAGGAAGAAGCAATCAGGGCGATTTCCAACGCTCTTCGGAGAGCGCGAGCGGGAATCTCGGAAGAAAACAGGCCTTTGGGATCTTTCATATTTTTAGGTCCGACGGGAGTGGGGAAAACAGAAACCGCCAAAGCCCTTGCCGAATTTCTGTTTAACGATGAGAATGCTTTAGTCAGGCTGGATATGTCGGAATACATGGAAGAGCATACGGTTTCCAAGATGATAGGCGCTCCCCCGGGTTACGTCGGCTATGAAGAAGGAGGGCAGCTGACGGATAAAATCAGGAGAAGGCCGTACAGCGTTATTCTGCTCGATGAAATTGAAAAAGCCCATCCCAAGGTTTTTAACATTCTGCTTCAGATTCTGGAAGACGGAAGACTGACCGACGCCAAGGGCAGAACGGCTTCTTTTAAAAATGCGATTTTGATTATGACCTCGAACGTCGGTTCGGAGCATATCGCCAAAATGGGCTCCCTGGGATTTTTAGGAGAGAAAGAGGAGGAGGAAAAAAAGAATTTAAAAGAGAGAGTGATGGACGCTTTGAAAGAACAGTTCCGGCCCGAGTTTTTGAACAGAATTGACGAAATCATTATTTTCAATTATCTTCAGAAGCCGGAAATCAGAAAGATAGTTGATTTGGAATTGGAGAAAGTAATCGCCCGACTTAAGGGCAAAAAAATCGAAATTAAAATAACCGAAAAAGCCAAAGAATTTTTAGTCCAAAAAGGATTTGATCCGAATCTGGGAGCAAGGCCTTTGAAAAGAGTGATCCAGAAATTGCTTTTGGATCCCTTGGCTTTAAAAATTGTTTCGGGCTTGCTGGAAAAAGGGGACAGGGTAGTTATTGATTTCGAGGAGGATAAAATCAAGATTCTTACTTCGAAAGATTTGATGAAAACCAGCCGCGAGAAAAAAAGAGAAAAA
>CAYYRI010000011.1:0-15100 GCA_964474185.1 uncultured Candidatus Saccharibacteria bacterium
TTCGTTTTAACGCCATGCTCTTTTGGTTTTAATATACCTCTAGGTCGCTTTGTGGCGACCGGGGCCCGGCTTTGGTGGAAGCTAAGGGCCAATTTTCAATTCTATTTCCAAGCCCTTCGGGTCTTTATATACCATTCTTCAATTCCTGCAAATCTTTTTGAAGAATCAGTTATGACCTTGGCGTTTATTCCTTTTATTTCTTTAGATACCAGATAGAGATAGTCAGGTCCGTATAAAAATACCGTCGGTGCGTCTTCGATTAAAATATTCTGGAACTTTTCAAGGGCGTTTCCCCTTTCTTTCTCATCCAGGCTCCCGCGGGCTTCTTCTAATAGTTTATCACATTCTTTATTTTCATAGCCAGCCAGGTTCAATCCGGGATCTTTTATCTGGGAGGAATGCCAGAAGGGGAACAGGTCGGGAACCGCATTCAATACTTCGCCGAAAAGAAACATTTCATAGTCTCTTGTCCGGATTACTTCTTGTCCGAGGGTCAGAATGTCGACAGCTTTGATTTCAACGTTAATTCCCACTGATTTCCATTGTTCTTTTAAAAGAGAAGCCACATTGACCAGGACGGGTTGATTGACCGTAGTCAGAGTGAAAGAGAGTGGCAATTTTTCTTCCGAAGGGGCGGCGCATAATTCATTTAATTTTTTTTGGGTGCTTTTCAAAACTTCCCCCGTTCCCGATTGCAGTCCCGAAGGCTGCAGAATTTCTTCTTTGTATTTTTCCTGGAATTTGACGACCGCTTCCTTGGTTTTATTGCCGAAATACCCGGTAACCTCGCCCTCCGGGTAAATTTCCGGGTCTTTAGCCAAACATTTTTGAAGTTCTTTGACTTCGGTCCTCTGGCTGCCTAATTTAAGATTGCTTTTAAACTGAAAAGCAGGTTCTTTTTTGACAATTTTTTCCCTGACCCAAGCATCAGTGAAGGGTGAAGAAGAGGATTTATCCTCTTCGCCTATGCCCGTTACGTTTTCGACGAATCCGGCCGCATCCAAAAGCTGGCGGGCCGTTGTCTGATTGAATTCGTAAGTTTTCTCGGGTTTTTCAAATCCGTAAATGTCGGGCAAGATGGGAGAATCGACGACCCTTCCTTGTTTAAATAAAATTTTATCAACGATTTCTTCTTTGTTTGTTCCGTAGTTCAGGGCCTGTCTTACGTTTTTTTCGGCGAGGACCTTGGATTTCTCGGGATTAAAAAATACGGCAAAATATCTCGGCAGGGAAAGAAGATACTCTGAAAAATCCTGATTTTTCAAATTCTGCTCTTTTTGAGGCGAGAGAGGCGAAAACCCATTGATCTGTTTGGAATTAAAAGCGGAAATTTCGTCATCTTCTTTCTCAAAGAAAAAGAAGGTAATTTTGGGGATATTCGGTTTTTTGCCTGCGTAGTTTTGATTGGCGACCAATTCCAAGGATTTTATGTTTCCCTGATTGTCCTGAGCCAAAGTTTTTAATTTATAGGGCCCCGAGCCGACGGGTTTCAAATTGTAAATTGATAACGGAAAATTCTGCGAAGTTATGTCCTGCCAGACGTGGGCGGGCAGGATTTTTAGGGTGCAGTTTTCCAAAAAAACGGCGGACGGATTACTTAGTTCAAAGCGCACCGACAAATCGGAAATTTTTTCCACTTTCACTCCCAACCAGTTCGCCCTGACGGGGCTTTTCAAAGAAGGATTTTGAATCGTTTTTATGGTGAAAACCACGTCGTCGGCATTTAAGGGTTTTTCATCCTGCCAGAGGAGATTTTCTTTCAAGGTGAATTCGTAAATTTTCCCGTCCTCGAGAACCTTATATTCTTCCGTCAGGTCGGGAACAATTTTTCCGTTTTCGTCGTATTTCATCAGGCCCGAGTAAATAAGTTCCGTCAGATCCCTGTCAACGTCGGAAGAAGCGGCATAAACGGGATTGATAAAACGGGGAGACCCGACCACGCCCTCGATATATTCTCCGCCTTCTGAGGGGACGATTTCCGTATTTTTGCAGTAAAAACTGGAGAAAAGCAGAATTGAACTTAAAAGAACCAGCAATATCAAAGAAAAAAACACCATTTTTTCTTTGGCATTCAGAATTATTAAAAATTGCTGCCACCCCGTTAGAGTTGTAAGTTTTTTCAAACCATCAGTATATCTCATAGTTTTTTAAGCTGGATTTCGGACAACTCTAACGGGGCACGTTGCGATTTAGTGGGCCATTTAGAAAAAGGATGGAACATCTAGAGTATGAGATTGAGTAATGCCAGGACGAGGAAAAGCACTCCGCAGACTATCGTAGCCGCAAAAATTTTTTTCTGAATGCCTCGTCTTGTGGCATAAAATCCGCCCTCCTGGCCGAAGGCAGATCCTAAGGCAGCTCCTCTTTGCTGCAAAAGAATCAAAACTATCAAAGCTATGGAAATTACGATTTGAGCCAGAGATAAATATTGTTGCATACCCAGTATATCAACTTCCAGAACCAAACGCTTATTCGCAACGCTGATTCTGAATTATTATTTTATGCCTGTAATACCAACTCTCAGTTAAACTATTCTACTGCGTTTGGTTTGTTTTGCGAATAACTGGAAGTTGTATTACTGGGCATAAATTTTAATCTTCTTCGACTATTACTTTTTTTCTCGGCAGGCGAAGAGAACGGAGTTCTCTTCTTTACCCTTGTTCCTGTGAATGGGAACTCGGGGCGTAAAGGCCCAGAAAGTAGCTTACCACGAAGATTATTACCGTGGTCCAGAAGAGAGGCACGATGCCGTGGATTTCCAATTCTCCCGGGAATAAAACATCGGCTACCAGCCAGACGATTAATATGTTGATTACCAGACCTATCAATCCGAAAGTCAATATTCTTAAAGGTAAAGTAATTATTTTTAAAATCGGTTTAATGAAGAAATTTATTAAGCCGAAAATAACGCCCGCCAAAACCAAGGTTTGCCAAGAGCCCGTAAATTCCACTCCCGGAACAAACCTTATTGACAGCCATAATCCCAGGATCCCGGCGATAATTTGGAAGATCAGCTTGAACATCGGGTTTTTTATTAAAAACGAAGATAAAGAAGAAATGAATATTTCTTCGCCATTTTTCTATCTTACCAAAATTTTAATTTGAAAGCAAGATTTTTTTTCGTAATTTTCTGTGATAAGAAATTGCAAACCTGTGGGCTTCATCGCGCAATTGCAAAATTAAATTAAAAATCTCTCTCGGCATGGTTTTGAGCAGAAGCGGTTCTTTTTTATTTTCAACATAAAGTTTATTTTCTTTTTTCGCCAAGGCCATTACCGGAATGTTTTTTGTTTTTTGTTTCTTGTTTTTTGTTCTTTTCGCAACGTTCAGCTGTGCGATTCCTCCGTCGATCAGGATTAAATCAGGATACGGCCATTCGGGATGGGCAAAACGCCTTGATAAGACTTCTTCCATCATCGCAATATCGTCCGGTTTTCCTTCTATTTTAATCTTAAATTTCCGGTATTGGTTTTTATCGGGTTTCCCCTGCGTGAAAACAACCATTGAACCTACGGCCTCCTTGCCCTGAATATTTGAAATATCGTAAGCCTCGATTCTTTTGAATCGCCACTGCGGGGGGAGTTTGGCCCCAGGCAATCCCGTCGGTTCAAAAACCCTGGAATTTAAAATCACTCTTTCCAACATCACGATTCGATCCCTGGTTTTCGCCGCTTTTTCGTAATCTTGCGAAAGGGAAGATTTTTCCATCTCTTTTTCTAAGTTTTTTAATACTTTTCCGCTTTTGCCCCTTAAAACCGAAATCAAATTTCTAATATTGTTTTTGTATTCTGATTCAATTGGGGCGGGTCCGGGACAAAGTTTTAAACTACACCATAGGCAGCTGCCCTTGGGATGTGATTTTACGGTATAATAAGGGAAAACTTTTCTGAGATAAGTCAGAGTTCTTTTCAGGGAAGTTCCTTCTACGAAGGGCCCGATATATTCTGCTTTTGAAGGCGAAGAGGATTTTATCCTCTTCTTCACCTTCGCTTTTATTGTATGAAAGCTCGGCGGTTGATGAGTTATTAAAACTCTCGGAAAATTTTCCTCAGTAATTGCGACATAGAAATAATTCTTATCATCCTTCCAGACAACGTTGTATTTCGGCCGGTATTTTTTAATCAGATTCGCCTCCAGAATTAAGGCTTCGATTTCCGAATCGGTTTTAATAAAGCCGATTTGCTTAGCTAAGCTAAGCAAATCTTTATGTTGTTTTACCCTTTCTCTGATATTTGCCGCCTTGCCTATGTACAGAATTTCTTTATCTTTTCTGAAAACATAAACTCCGGCGGTTTTGGGAAGCAGGTCAATTTTATTTAATTTCAGGTTGGAAAAATTCATTAATTTTAATGTTTATTGGAATTATCTCTCTTATTTTGCCATTTTCGATTAAAATTTCAACAATTTGTCCTTCCATTGTTTCTTCCGAGAAGGCCTGGTCAAAAATAAAATTGCCCAGGCTGTAAAATATATATTTTCCGTTATAAATCTCGGGTTTTTGAACAACATGGGGATGGTGGCCGACTGTCAAATCGGCTCCGGCATCGATCGCCGCTTTTGAAAACTCAACCTGAAATTGAGCGGGCGCTTCCGCATATTCTTCGCCCGAATGCAAAGATACGATTAGAATATCAACTTCGCTTTTCGCTTTTTCAATCTGCGACTTGGCTAAGCCAAGTTGTTCTTCATCTATCCAGGCAATGCCGGAGGCATCAGCCGTTGCTTTCCAATAAGGAGAACCCAAATCAGTATAAGCCAAAAATCCGATTTTTGTTCCGTTTATTTCTTTGATAACGGGGGAGTAAGCTTCTGATTCATTAAAACCGGCACCGACATAATCAATTCCGGAGCGGCTTAGCTTAGCTAAGTTGTCTTCTAGGGCCTGTCTGCCATAATCAAAGGCATGGTTATTAGCCAATGACAAAACATTAAAACCGGCAAATTTTAATCCTTCAATCGCCCGCGGGTCCGCCCGAAAGGAATAAATGCTGCCCACTTTTTCGCCCTTGTCGGAAATCGGCCCTTCCAGGTTTCCAAAAACAACATCGGCTTTTTGAAATTTGTCGGCAATCTTTAGGAACGGAAATTCAAAATTTCCTTCACCGTATTTTTCTATCATATATTCCACCCCTCTATCCAGCATAATATCGCCGGCAAGGATAATCCTGATCGGTTCTGGAGTGGTTTCAACAAATTCAGGTTTAATCAAAAAGGACGCTCCCGCAAACAAGACTATTCCCGCGGCAATGATTAAGAAAATCCACTTCATACATCGAGCCCCGCCCTGCGGGGCGAAGATAGAGAAGAAGATGAAGTCCTCTTCGATTTTATTATAACCCCTCGCCGTCTTCTATCCTAAACCGGGTTTGAGACGAACTCTTGTCATATCTTGACATTTGGAGTAAAATACACTACTTGCATGAAAGAAGAATATATCAAAATTCGGGGGGCGAGAGTCCACAATTTGAAAAATATCGACGTCGATATCCCCAAAAACAAACTGGTGGTGATCACCGGGCTTTCTGGCTCGGGAAAATCATCTTTGGCTTTTGATACTTTATACGCCGAAGGGCAAAGAAGATACGTAGAATCTCTGTCCGCCTATGCCAGGCAATTTTTGGGCGTAATGGATAAACCCGATGTTGATACGATTGAAGGAATCAGTCCTGCAATTTCCATCGATCAAAGAAAGGCGGCCCGCAACCCCCGTTCGACCGTCGGCACCATCACGGAGATATATGATTATCTCCGTCTTTTATTTGCGAGAGTCGGGAAGCCGCATTGTCCGAAGTGCGGAAAGCCGGTTTCCCGCCAGACGATAGATCAGATTACGGACCAAATTTTAGAACTTCAAAAAGGGGAGGAAATTGCCATTTTAGGTCCCGTAATCCGGGGGAAAAAAGGAGAACATCAGGGCACTTTGGAAGAAATTCAAAGAGGGGGTTTCGTTAGAGTCAGGATAGACGGGATAATTTACATAATTGAAGAAGCGCTTGAAAAGACGCTCGACCGGAAGAAAAAACACAACATCGAAGTGGTGGTGGACAGATTGATTTTGGAAAAAGGTTTGGATAAATCAAGGCTGGTGGATTCCTTGGAAACGGCTTTGAAGCTGGGAAAGGGAGTGGTGGTAATAGAACAGAAAATAAAAAACAGAAGACAAAAAACAGAAGATTTGTTATTCAGCGAGCATTTTGCCTGCGAAGAGTGCGGAGTGTCTCTGCCGGAAATAGAACCGCGTCTTTTTTCTTTCAATTCTCCCTTTGGAGCTTGCCCGGGATGCCAGGGGCTGGGGAAGAAGTTGGAAGTCGATCCGAAATTAGTGATACCAAACCCGAATTTAACAATTGCGGAAGGGGCGATATTCCCCTGGGCCCATGCTTCCCATAAAATCGGCAGACAGGGATATTTTTGGTGGCAGCTTCAGGAATTGGCTAAAATCCAGAATTTTTCTCTGGATACGCCTATAAAGGATTTGCCCAAGAATATAGTCGATTCAATTTTGTATGGTTCGGGATCTTTCGAAGGGGTAATTCCAAACCTGGAAAGAAGATATCACGAGACCGATTCGGAATATACGAGAAGCGAACTCGAACAATATATGATTGAAAAGAAATGCGAAGTCTGCAAGGGAAAGAGATTAAAGCAGGAAGCATTATCCGTAACCCTGGAAGGAAAATCAGGGATAGACGAAATTGTCGAGATGAGCATCGACAAGGTAAAAGAATTTTTCGAAAAATTGCAGAAGCCCAAAACCCGTAACTTAAAATCCGATGAATTGAAAGTTTCTCAGCCGATTGCCAAAGAAATTTTAAACCGTTTGCAGTTTCTTATCGATGTCGGGCTGGACTATCTGACTTTGGAGAGATCAGCCGATACTTTGTCCGGGGGCGAAGAAGAAAGAATAAGATTGGCCACCCAGATCGGCTCCAAACTGTCGGGAGTTTTATACATATTGGACGAGCCTTCGATCGGCCTCCATGCCAGAGACCAAGGAAGACTGATTGAAACCTTAAAGAAATTAAAAGATTTGGGAAACACAGTAATAGTCGTCGAACATAGTAAATATGCAATTAAGGCAGCAGATTGGATAATCGACGTGGGGCCGAGGGCCGGAAAGCACGGCGGAAAAATTATTTTTCAGGGAACGCCACCGCAACTTCTTAGAAGCCATACCCTGACAGGAGATTATTTATCCGGCCGCAAGAAAGTGGAAATAGAAAAGAAAACAAAAATACGATCCCAAAATCAAAATTATCTGATAATTAAAAAGGCATCGGAGCACAATTTAAAAAACATTAACGTCAAGATTCCTTTGGGGAAATTTGTTTGCATTACCGGCGTTTCTGGTTCGGGGAAGAGCAGTTTAATGAACGATATTTTGGCTAAGGCCCTCTTGAAGCGATTTTACAGGGCTAAAGAGGAACCTGGCGCGTACCAATCCATTTTAGGAATCGAATTTCTAAACAAAGCCGTCTTGGTTGATCAGTCGCCGATTGGCAGGACTCCAAGGTCAAATCCCGCTACTTATACCGGCGCATTTTCATATATTAGAGACCTGTTCACGAAAACCAAAGAAGCAAGAATCCGGGGCTATCAGCCGGGGAGATTTTCTTTTAACGTCAAAGGGGGAAGATGCGAGGCCTGCGAAGGCCAGGGAGTGAAAAAAATCGAGATGTATTTTCTGCCGGATGTTTACGTTGAATGCGAAGAATGCAAAGGAAAAAGGTTCAACCGGGAAACCTTGGCCATCGAATATAAAGGCAAAAACATCGCCCAAGCCCTGGAAATGACGGTCGAAGAGGCCATGGAATTTTTCAAGAACATCCCCGGGCTTTACGAAAAATTAAAAACCCTGAACGAAGTGGGATTGGGATACGTCCAGTTGGGGCAGCCTGCCCCTTCTCTTTCCGGCGGAGAGGCGCAAAGGGTAAAACTGGCCACGGAATTGTCCAAGAAAGCAACCGGTAAAACTTTATACATACTGGACGAGCCGACAACTGGACTGCATCCGGACGATATTAAAAAGTTAATTTTTGTTTTAAGAGAATTAGTTAATCGAGGAAATACAGTGATTTGTATAGAACATGAATTAGACGTAATAAAAAATACAGATTATGTAATAGATTTAGGACCGGAAGGAGGCGAGGAGGGTGGGTATATTATTGCCGAAGGTTCACCCTACGAGATAGCTAAAAACCGTAAATCTTATACCGGTAAATATTTAAAAGAAGCCCTTTTCTTTAATAAGATCTTTTGATTTCGCTCAATAATATTTTGTTCCGTTCTTATTAAATCTTTTAATCTTTTTCGGTGTTTTAGTCTCGGTTTTAAAAATTGTAAAAGCGGGAGTAAAGAGGACTTTTTGTTGACATTAAGCCGCCATTCGTCGTTTCTATATACACAACCGTCTGATTTTTTATGTCCTTTTTTTACATGAATCCGAGGCGGGTTACATTCAATACCTATTTTAAAAAGTTGTTCGCAGATTTGTTTTAGAATCTTCTTATCATAAGAAGATATTTTAAAAAACGCCACTTTATTACTTCCAATGCCGATACAGCCCTCGGCGTCTGTATATCCAGCAAGAAAATAAAGAAGGTAATTTTTATTCTCCCAAATCCATTTTGGAATATTGTCTTTTTTAGGCAAAAGAAAATTAAAAGTACGATTTAAGCGAACTAAAAACTCTCTGTTTCTATCTCCTCTTATTTTGCCGACATAAATATGTCCATACTTTTTAAATAAATTTTTAAAAAGTTTAATCTGTGCCATTTTTGTAGAGGTACATCGGGCTATTATTAAATTTTTTGAATGAGATAGACGGACATTTAAATCTCCAATCCTAAACCCAATTAGATATGCTTTTTCTTCTAAATTCCCAGAGAAATTAAATTTTGGATAACGAGTTGAAATCTCACTTTTCTTCCGAGTTTTCAGTCCATACTCTTTCATTAATCTGTGGACAGTTTCTTTGTGTACATTAAGCTTTCCCCCAATTTGTTTTTGAGTAAGACATTTCTGATAATAAAGCTTTGCTAGAACCGATTTTTTTATTTTATTTTTGCTTCTAATCAATTTCATTATGACAGAATGTGAGCGGAGTGGTATTTTGTGTTTTTCTATCTCTCTTTTTATTATCGATCTGTCGTGGTTCAATTTCTTGGCAATTTCAGATATCGAAAACTTCTTTTTTAAGTACAAATGTTCTAATTTAGATTTTGGAATTTTTATTATTTGCTTTTCCATAGCTATTCTTATTGCTTTAGCCACGGGTCTTGCTGGAATACCAAACTTCACCATCTTTTTATGAATAGTAGTGATATTGCATTTTAAACGCGAAGCAATCTCTTGTTTTGAAAGAAGTTTTTTAAGATAAAGCTCTCTTAGAAGTTTAGGAGTTATATCATTCCGTCGCATTATTTAGAAATATCATAGAAATCATTTTAAGTCAACATAAAATGCTGATTAGGTGGTCGACTTTAATGAGCTTTCGTAGTTGAGAGAACGCCCCTTAGAAATTACCAAAAACAAAAAAGCTACACTGGACAATATTTAAAGCAAACGTTGAAATCTTGACTAAATTGATGATTTTGCTATAAATTAAAATATGAACATCAAACCATTATCCGACCATATTTTAATAGAACCCATAAAAGACGAAGAGAAAACCAAAACCGGGATTCTGCTTCCCGATACCGCGGAAAAAGAAAAGCCGGAGCAGGGCAAAGTAATTGCCGTGGGTCCGGGCAGAAAGGACAAAACGGGAAAGTTTATTTCTTTGGAAGTTAAAGTTGGAGACAAGGTTTTGTTTACCAAATACGGCCCGAATGAAATCAAAGTCGAAGATAAGGAATATTTGATTGCGAAGGAAGAAGATATCCTCGCGATTATAGAGTAAGGCGAAGAGGAATTCGTCCTCTTCTTCCCCTTCGTTTTTATAAATAAAAACTCGGTATATGGCGAAACAAATTTTATTTAATGAAGCTGCCAGAAAAAAATTGAAAGCTGGCATCGATAAAATAACCGACGCAATTAAAATTACTTTGGGTCCCAAGGCAAGACTCGTTGTTTTAGATAAGGGTTTTGGTGCTCCAGAAATTTCTGATGACGGGGTAAGCATTGCTAAAGAAATTGAGTTGGAAAATAAAATTGAAAATCTTGGAGCAGAGATTATAAAAGAGGTGGCTGAAAAAACATCAGATGCTGCCGGAGATGGAACGACCAGCGCCGTTGTTTTGACTCAGGCCATAGTTTCCGAGGGTCTTAAAAATGTGGCCGCTGGAGCCGACCCTCTGGCCTTAAAAAAAGGAATCCAAAAAGGGGTAAAAGCAGTTATTGAAAATTTAAAAACAAACTCAAAACCGATTTCAAATAAAGAAGAGATTGCTCAAGTGGCAACCATTGCCAGTTTGGATTCAGAAGTCGGGAATTTAATTGCTGAAGTTTTTTCTGAAGTGGGGAAAGACGGCATTGTCACCGTTGAAGAATCAAAAAAATTCGGTTTGGAGAAAGAAATTGTTAAGGGTCTTCAGTTTGACCGGGGATATATTTCTCCATACATGATTACTGATGCCGAGAGAATGGAAGCGGTGTATGAAAATCCCCGCATTTTAATTACAGATAAAAAAATTTCCTCTATTCAGGAAATTCTGCCGCTCTTGGAAAGCATAGCCCAATCCGGGAGGAAAGATTTAGTGATTATCGCTGACGAGGTAGAAGGAGACGCTTTAGCTACCTTGGTAATCAATAAGCTTCGCGGGACATTTAATGCTTTAGCTATAAAATCTCCAGGTTTTGGCGACAGGAGAAAGGAGATACTGGAAGATATCGCAGCGGTTACCGCAACACATGTGGTTTCTGAGGAAATCGGTAAAAAACTGGAAACTGTAAAATGGGACGAACTGGGCGAGGCTAAAAAAGTGATTTCAACGAAAGATAAAACTATTATTATCGGGGGATTTGGTCAAGAAAGCGGAAATGCGGCCGAACAGAAGAGAATTGAAGACAGAATCGTACAAATTAAAGCGGAATTAAAGAATTCTGATTCAGAGTTTGATAAAGAAAAACTGCAGGAAAGATTGGCAAAATTATCCGGAGGAGTGGCCGTTATCAAAGTCGGAGCAGCCACTGAAGTTGAACAAAAAGCAAGACAGAAAAAAACAGAGAATGCTTTGCATGCGACAAAAGCAGCAATAGAAGAGGGAATTTTGCCAGGCGGCGGAGTGTCACTCTTGAGATCTATTCTGGTTTTAGAAAAAATCCAATTAGAAGGCGACGAGAAGACGGGATTAGACATCTTAAAGAGAGCTTTAGAAAGACCAATTAGGCAAATTGCTGAAAATGCTGGTTTAGATGGAGCGGTGGTGGTTGCCAAAGTAAAAGAGATGAACGGTAACTTTGGCTTCGATGCTCAAAAAATGGAATATGGAGATTTAATAAAAATAGGGGTTATTGATCCTACTAAAGTTGTTAGAACCGTTTTAGAAAATGCTGCTTCCGCTGCTTCAATGCTTTTAACTACCGAAGCAGTAGTAGCAGAATTGCCCGAAGAGAATCCGCCAGCTGGCGGAAGAAAGGGAATACCTCCGATGGGCGAAGAATATTAACTAAAATTTCTAAATTGAACTGAAACTCTCTCAATTGATTTTGGGGGAGTTTTTAGTTATACTATGGGTAGGTCGCGAGATTAATATCAATTAAATTTTTAATTTTAACCATGACTCTGACTCAAACTATCTTAGTAATCGTTGCCGTTGTAATTTTCTGGGTGATTTTGAATTACAACCGTTTGATTACCTTTAAAAACAGGGCGAAAGAAGCCTGGGCGGATATCGATGTCCAGCTGAAGAGGCGCTATAACTTGATTCCGAATCTGGTGGAAACGGTCAAGGGATACGCCACTCACGAAAGAGAGGTTTTTGAAAAAGTAACCGAAGCCAGAACTCGGGCGATGGGGGCCCAAGGCGTGAAAGAAAAAGAGCAGGCGGAAAACGCGTTGTCAGGCACGTTAAAAACTCTTTTTGCGGTTGCCGAAAATTATCCCCAATTGAGGGCTTCGGAAAATTTCCAGAAATTCCAGGACGAACTGACCGATACCGAAGATAAAATCCAGGCCGCGAGGCGTTTTTACAATACCAACGTCAGGGATTTGAACATCGCCATCGAAAGCTTTCCGGCAAACATTATTGCCTCTCTGTTTAATTTCAAACCGATGGAATTCTTCGGAGTTGAAGGAGGAGAACGGGAACCGGTAAAAGTGAAATTCTAATAGTCGAAGAAATAAATTTCTTCTCCATCTGCGTTTTTAATAAATTAAAAACTTGATAAATGACTATTTATACTCAAGCCGAATCGAATATTCGGAAAACTTGGCTGCTTTTAACGTTTTTTTTGGTTCTCATTATTCTTCTGGGCTGGCTGTTCGGTTATTATTTTCAAAATCGGGATATCCTGGTTTTCGCCGTGATTTTCAGCATTTTTACAAGTTTCGGAAGTTATTGGTACTCGGATAAATTTGTTTTAGCCATAACCAAGGCTAAGCCCGTTGAAAAAAGGGATAATCCCGAACTTTACAGGATTGTTGAAAATCTCTGCATTACCGCGGGTCTTCCTGCTCCAAAAATTTACATATTGGAAGAACGGCAGCCCAATGCTTTTACCACGGGCCGCAATGCAAACCATGCCATTATAGCTATTACTCGGGGACTCCTGGAAAAATTAGATAAACCCGAATTGGAGGGAGTTCTCAGCCACGAACTTTCCCACATCGGAAACAAAGACATGCTGCTGCAAACGATGGTTGTAATCTTAGCGGGGATTATAGCGATGCTTTCCAATTTTTTCATAAGAATAAGCTTTTGGGGAGGCGGGAGAAGGAGGGATTCTAAAGATTCAAGCGGATCGATTTTGGCAATTGTAGGGATTTTGGCCGCAATTTTAGCTCCGATTGCCGCCACCTTGATCAGGTTAGCCATTTCCAGAAAAAGAGAATTTTTAGCCGATGCTTCGGGGGCTCTTTTAACAAGGTATCCCGAAGGTCTGGCCATGGCCTTGGAAAAAATTTCAGCTGACCAAAGTCCTCTTAAAGTGGCTAGCGATTCAACTAATCATCTTTTTATTGCCAGCCCCCTTAGAGGAGAAGAAAAAACTTCCTGGTTTCACCGTCTGTTTCTAACACATCCCCCTATTGAAGACAGAGTGAGAGCTCTTCGCAGTATGGAAATATAAAATTAATAAATTATTTACCTGCCCCGTAGGGTCGCGAAGCGACTCCTTCGGGGTGACGCATCCTCCGGTGGAAGAGAGAATAAAAGCATTAAGAGAAATGAAAATTTGATTTGACAATCGGGGAGGGGTCGCATAGTGGCCGAGTGGTAAAATTTGTCGTGGCATGTTAAAATGGACATATGCCACGCATAAAATTTAAAAAGGGGTCGCAAGCCAAATTTCTTTCCGATGTTGTGAGATATCTCGGTTTTGACTGGCCGCAGCTCTCCAGGAAAATTAAAGTTCACCCTCGGTGTTTATCGGATTGGCGCCGAGAAAAATATACGATTCCCGAGTCTGTATTTAAACGTATAACAAAACTGACAGGGGAAGAAATCCGGGTGCCAGCCCATAAAATTTTACCAGATTTTTGGAGTATTGAGAAAGCGGCTCGTAAGGGCGGACGGGTTGTGGCGGAGAAATACGGAGGGCCTGGCACACCAGAGGGGAGGGTAAAGGGCGGTAGAATTTCGCAGGAGCATAGAAGGAGAAATCCCGAGAAGTACCGACAAGCGGGATGCAATATTAAGAAAGTCTTCCCTAAGCCACCGTATTCGGAAAAACTCGCAGAGCTCGTAGGCATTCTCTTAGGAGATGGCGCAATTAGTAACTATCAAGTACGGGTAAGTTTGGATCGGAATGTTGATAGGCAATATGCGACATTTGTGAGAAATTTAATGCATGATGTGCTTGGCGAGCGTCCCTCTTTCATGGAACGGAGCGAGGACAATACTATTGCATTGACTATTTCGGGCGCTGGACTAGTTGAGGTCTTAGAACAGATGGGTCTAAGGAGAGGGAATAAGGTTGTGCACCAAGTAGATTTTCCGAAATGGGTTCGCAGCAGACGTAGCTACAAAATCGCATGCGTGAGAGGCTTGTTTGATACCGATGGAGGACTGTATTCTCACCATAAAGCGCAGAAGAATTATCTAGGATGGTGTTTTGCAAGTTCTTCAAAGCCACTTCTCCAAAGTGTGATGGACATATTGCTAAGCTTAGGATTCAATGTTAAAAAAGCAGGAGAGAATAAAATCTATATGTATAGCTTAGAGCACATATCACGTTACATGAAGATAGTAAATTCCCATAATCCTAAGAATGTTGATAAGCTGACAGTAAGGATAGGACAAAATAATTAAATGGAGAGGTGCGAGAGCGGCTGAATCGGCATGCCTGGAGCGCATGTAAAGTCGAAAGACTTTCGTGGGTTCGAATCCCACCCTCTCCGCACGGAAATTTCAAAAGTCGATAGTAATTAATTTTTAAAATATATGTATACGCAAAGACTCACGTTATCCGTACTGCCCGAGAGACTGGGCATTTGTCATTTTGACAAAAATACGCCCATTCCCAATTGGGCGCTGGCAGGAGAAGGATTCTCTTCAATTGCCAAAACAAACAGCGAATTGTCCGTTATCTGCGCCGAGGGGAGAATTCCGGGCGGCGTTTTGGCTGAGCGGGGCTGGAGGGCTTTTAAAGTCGAAGGGCCTTTGGGATTCGAATCCACCGGCATTGTTTCTTCTCTTTCCACCCCATTGGCGACGGCCCAAATCAGTATTTTATATATTTCCACCTTCGAATCGGATTATGTTTTAACCGAAGAAAAAAATCTCGATAAAGCAACAGAAGTTTTAAGCCAATTCTGCGAAATTAAACAGTAAATTCTTCATGGATAACCAAGCAAAACCAAAGCCGGCTGTTGGTGTTGGAGTGATGATTATACAAGACAATAAAATTTTATTGGGGAAACGACACTTGAATCCCGATAAAGCCGACAGCGAGCTTCACGGAGAGGGGACTTGGACTATGCCCGGCGGAAAACTCCATT
>CAYYRI010000012.1:0-12786 GCA_964474185.1 uncultured Candidatus Saccharibacteria bacterium
ACAGGCCGAGCGCTTCTTTTGCCGGCCAATTCGAAACTTATCTTAACGTAAGAGGGAAAAAAGAATTGTTAAAAGCGGTCAAAAAAAGCATTATTTCAACCTTTACCGACAGAGCCATTGCTTACAGGGAAGAAAAAAAAATAGGGCAAATGGAATTCGGCCTTTCCGTCGGCGTTCAAAAAATGGTCAGGTCGGACCTGGCTTCCTCGGGAATAATTTTCACCCTGGATACCGAAACGGGATTTTCAAACGTCGTTTTAATCAATTCGATTTGGGGAGTGGGGGAAATGATCGTCAAGGGCAAGATAACTCCCGACCAGTTTTATGTCTTTAAGCCAACCCTGAAACAAGGATACAGGCCGATTATCGTTAAAAATTTAGGAAGAAAAAATAAAAAATATATTTTTGCAAAAAACGGAGGATTGGAGGAAGCGGATGTTTTCCCTCAAAATCAATTAAAATTTTCTCTCAGCGACGAAGATGTTTTAACCTTGGCCAAATGGGCGGTTTTAATCGAAGAGCATTACGGAAAGCCCCAGGATATCGAATGGGCGAAAGACGGAAAAACGGGAAAATTATTCATCGTCCAGTCAAGGCCGGAAACGGTTTATGCGGTTCAAAACGAAAAAACAACATACGAAGAATATCAAATTAAAACCAAAAAATCCCCGATTTTAACCGGCATTGCCATCGGCAATAAAATCGGGATTGGAAAAATAAGATTGATTTCGGATGTTTCAAAAATTTCCGGATTCCAAAAAGGCGAAGTCCTGTTAACGAAAATGACCGATCCCGACTGGGTGCCGATTATGAGGCTGGCTTCGGCCATTATTACCGACGAAGGCGGAAAAACCTGCTTTGCTGGGGATACAAAAATTCTTACCAACAAAGGCTTCCTTTCGATTAAAGAAATAGCAGAAATATTTAACAGCGTGTCAATAGAGGTTCTTTCGCTAAACCGAGAATCTTTAAAGATAGAGTGGAAAAGAGTAGTTAATGCTTTTAAGCGAAAATCTTCCACGATTGAAATAAACGTCTCTCAAACAGGCAGAATGAAAGATAATACTTTAAGAACGACACCGGATCACAAGTTTATAACTTTTAATAATAGATGTTTGATCTCAGAGGAAATTCAGAATATTATCCGAAGCCAAAGAGGAATCCTTAGTCTTCAAAAAATCCCCTCAAAGGATTATTTGTCTTTTTCTCCTAAGATCGGCTATTTATTGGGGGCTATTAGCACGGATGGACATGTAAGAATAGACAGAACAAAAGCACAAATTCACTTTGTTCAAAAACCAACAGTAGCTAAAAAAGATTTCATCGAAAAAGTAAAAAAATATTTTGCTGATGAGTATAGATACGATCTGCATTTATATAAAAAACATCCCAGCCAGGGGATAATAAGAGGAAAAATAATAAACGGATCGGCTGCCCTCGATTTAAGATGCTACAATAAAAAAATTGCAACAGACATTGTGCAGAAACAAAGAAAAATCTCAGATATTTTAATCAAAGCAAACAAAGAATTTTTGCTTAATTTTATAGCCGGAGCAATCGACGGAGACGGCACATATAATGAAAAAGCAAATAGAATAAATATTTTTTGTTCAAAGCAGTTTCTTCTAGAAGCAATAACTATCACTTGTCTTCGACTGGGAGTAAGTTTCCAAGTAGTAAAGAATAGAAATATTCATAATATTCAAATTGTCGATGGGATTGAGGAGATTTTAGAATATACTTCTAGGGTTAAAGGGTGTTATAGAATAAGAGTAATGGGGACAAGATTTTTTAAAGCAAAACAACTGCTAGAAGACATTATCAGAAGGATCAATTATCGAGGAAGAATTTTAATCTATGTAAAGAATAATTTACTTATCGATGCAGAAAAAATCAGAAATTATGTGATTCCAATGATTAAGGGGCAATCTGAAAATCATGCCTTGACCAAGATTATCGAATCTAATTTAAAGATGTTGAGAGTTGATGTTGAAGGGAAAACTGCCAAAAGCAAGGATGTCTACAACATAGAAGTAGAGAACAATCATAACTACGTAGTTTTTACCAGAAGATATACTCCAATAATAGTTGAAAATTGCCATGCCGCCATTGTCAGCCGCGAATTGGGCGTGCCCTGCATCGTCGGGGCCGGAAGAGCGACGAAAATTTTTAAAAACGGCGAAACCGTGACGGTTGATTGCACTCAAGGGTCAGTCGGGAGAATTTATCAGGGGGAAATCCCGTTTATTCTCAAGAAATACGACCTGAAGAAGATACCAAAATTAAAAACAAAAATAATGATAAATATCGGCGCTCCCGATATCGCTTTCAAAACCTCATTTCTGCCGAATGCCGGAGTGGGGCTGGCGAGGATTGAGTTTATTTTAGCGGATAAAATCAGGATTCATCCTTTGGCGCTTTATCATTACGGCAAGGGTTTCAAGGACAGAAAAACAAAATCGGAAATTGGCCGAATCACTTCGGGTTTTAAAGATAAAAAGCAATACTTCATCGATAAATTAGCCGAAGGAATTTCCCAAATCGCTTCAGCTTTTTATCCGAAGCCGGTTATCGTCAGATTGTCCGATTTCAAGTCAAACGAATACGCCGAGCTTCTGGGCGGCAGTATTTTTGAACCGAAAGAATCAAACCCGATGCTGGGCTGGCGGGGCGCTTCGAGGTACTACGACGAAAAATTCAAGCCGGCTTTCAAAATGGAATGCCAGGCGATTAAAAAAGCCAGGGAAGTTTTCGGCCTTAAGAATATCTGGGTAATGGTTCCTTTTTGCCGGACGGTGGAAGAGGGGAAAACGGTTTTGGAAGAAATGAGAAAAAACGGCCTGGGAAAGACGGGAAACGGCTTAAAGGTGATTGTCATGTGCGAAATTCCCTCAAACGTCGTTTTGGCCGATAAGTTCCTGGATATTTTCGACGGAATGTCGATAGGAAGCAACGACCTCACTCAGTTGGTTTTGGGGCTGGACAGGGATTCCGCCTTGGTTGCCAAAGTCGGCGACGAGAGAAACGAAGCCGTGAAAGAAATGGTAAAAAAAGTAATCGAGGTCTGCAAAAGAAGGAAAAAATACGTGGGCATTTGCGGCGAAGCAGCTTCTATACCAGAATTTGCTAAATTTTTAATTAACTGTGAGATAGAATCTTTATCTGTAAATTCAGATTCGGTAATAAAAACAATCCTAATAGTAGCAGACGAAGAAAAGAAATTAAAAAAAGAATAAATTCACATGAGAATTAATATCTATGATTTTTTGATAGACAATGACATAGTTCATGTTAAAGTAGATAAGCTATTTATTAAGGAGATAAAAGAAAAAATAATAAAAAGATTTGGTTCTTTAAGAAAATATAATTTTCAGAAATTGAAAATTTATTACGGTACCCTGAAGGCCGAATTTAGGATTAATGAGTATTTTAAATTCCCCCGATTGTTAAAAATAGCCAGCGAAGTGGGTATATCTAAAGAAGAGACTTTCTCTCACATAAAAGCATTTTTTGCTAGAGGTTCGAATACGCACAGAGAATTGGTTTTGCCGAAAGAATTTATAATTGATAAACAATTTGTTGAGGGTTATGCTTTATATTTAGCAGAAGGAGATAATGGTTCTAATGGAAAAACTATACCTCGGAAAGTTAGATTTACAAATTCAAAACTTCCGGTTGTAAAGAACTTTCAAGATTGGTTAATTAAATATTTTCCTAATAATAATTATTATCTTTTAATTCGTATTCCTGACGATAAAGTTTTTACTGAGGAATACTACGATTATCTTAAAAAATACTTTAATTTAGATAACTTCCAAATTAAAACTCAGATATGCAGATGGAAAAGAAAGAAAGGATTTGTGTATAAAATTTGCTGCGATCAAGCAATTCTCATTGATTTAATTCTGTCTTTAGAAAATACAATTAAAAATTTATGTTTATGTGACAAAAAATTAGCGGCTGCTTATATTAGAGGAATGATGATAGGCGAAGGGACGGCTTATTTAAATAAAAGTAGATATGTTAGAATCGAAATGAGAAACGAAAGAGAAATAGAGTATATTTATAAATTATTTAAATTATTAGGATATACTTGTGAGCTTTCCTTAAGAAGTAATAGAGAAAATATGTGGAGTATTTATATCGGGGCTAAACAATTAAAGAAATTTTATGATGAGATTGGCTTTGGAGTTCACCAGGAAAGACAGAAAATTTTAGAGGCAGCGGTTAATAAAATATTAAGAGTAAATCAATATATTTAATAAGAGAAGGAATCGAATCAATGTCTCTGAATCCCGACACCGTCATTAAAACAATCTTATCTCTTAGTAAGAAAAAATAGTTAAAAATTAAAATAGTACTACGGACTAGTCTATGGTACTATTTAATATAGAATATAAATAAAGATAAAAAATGGGAAGGTTTCACTTAAACAGTTTACCAAAAGAAAAGAGGATCCAAATGATAGGAGAATTTTATGACGTGATAGCTTCTTTAAAAACCAGAGAAGAGGTACGTTTGTTTTTTAAGGACTTATTGACGCCAGATGAAATTACCACTTTGATGCGAAGAATAGAGGTAGCAGCTCTCTTAATGGCCGGATTTACTTATGAGAAAATAGCTCAATTATTAGGGGTGGGGAGAGGAAAAGTTACTAACGTTCAAAAATCATTAACAAGAAGTGGGGACGGTTATAAAATAATTATTAAAAGATTATTGGAAAGCCGGAAGAAAAAATTAAAAACTCAGAAGAAATGGGCCAGAACTGCCAATTCTTCTTTTGAGAGTTTAAAACAAAAATACCCGCTTCATTTTCTTTTATTTAATTTGATTGATGAAATTTCAGAATCCCTGGGAGGAGATAAGCTTAAAAACGAAAAAGAGGCATTGATTTTTACGCCCTCCAATAAAACAACAAACAGTACCACGAACTAGTCCGTGGTACTGTTTAGATTAAAAATTAAAGAAATATAAATTTTATATGGCGAAGGTTAAAATTTTAATTAGGAAGGCCACTGTTAATGATTTGAAAGATATTTTAAGGCTAAATCGTAAATTATTTCTAAAAGAGTACAGGGAATTCGATAAAACCCTAGACGTAAATTGGACATACGGCAAGGAAGGCAGGAAGTTTTTTAAGAATGCTATTGTTAAAAAAGAAAATTTCTGTGAAGTTGTAGAAAATAAAAATAAAATAGTCGGATACTTAAACGGCGGTATGGCAAAAAAAAATACCATGGCGCAAACGAGCCCGGTATGCCTATTTGGGAAGTATTTTTATTGACAGGAGATTTAGAAATAAGGGTTTAGGTGCTAAATTAATAAAAAATTTTATAAATTGGTGTAAGAAAAATAGGATTAATTACTTGTCTGTTACGGCTTCTGCTGAAAATAAATTAGGTATAGATTTTTATCACAAATCCGAATTTAAAGATTACGATTTAACTTTACAAATAAAACTTTCATAAAAACTATGTACGATATCATAACTTTCGGGTCGGCGACCCGGGACATTTATCTGAAGTCAAAAAAATTCCTGTCTTTGCCCGGAGAAAAATTCGTTACGGGCGAAGGAATCTGCCTGGCTTTGGGATCGAAGACCGAGGTGGAAGATATTTTATTTTTCTCGGGCGGCGGCGGAACGAATACGGCCGTTACTTTTAAAAACCAGGGGTTTAAAGTCGCTTATTGCGGCATGGTTGGCAGCGATTTTTTCGGCAACTTGATAATCGAAGAATTGAAAAAGCTCAAAATCGAAGCCGGTTTCGTCCGGAAAACGAAAATCAAGCCCACCAATCTTTCGGTTTTTCTGGCTTATCCCGGAAAGGACAGGACGATTTTGGTTTATCGGGGGGCGTCGGATCTTCTTTCCAAGAAAGACATTCCCTGGGCGGAAATCAAAAAAAGCCGCTGGTTTTATCTGGCTCCTTTTTCCGGAAAGCTCGCCTTGCTTACGCAGGAGCTGGTTGATTTTGCAAAGAAAAATAAGATTAAAGTGGCTTTTAATCCCGGCTACAATCAATTGACTCTGCCCCAAAAAATCCTGGAAAGAATTTTGAATAAAATCGATATTTTGATATTAAACAGGGAAGAGGCGTCTTTGCTCACCAAAATCCCTTACCGGAAAGAAAAAGAGGTTTTTAAAAAAATTGACGAGATGACGAAAGGAATTGCGATAATGACAAAGGGAGGGGAAGGCGCGGTGGTCTCGGACGGGGAATATCTTTACCGGGCGGCATCCTTGAAGTCGAAGGGCGTTGACGGAACCGGAGCAGGAGATGCTTTCGGATCGGGCTTTGTTTCGGGCATGATTAAAAAAAACGACATTGTTTACGCCATTCAGCTGGCCATGGCAAATTCAAGCTATGCTATTACAAAATGGGGCGCAAAAGAAGGGTTGTTAACAAAAAACCAGAAATGGCCGAAAGTTAAGGTAATAAAAGAAAAGTGTTCATATAAAGGATTATGTCTGCAAAAATAAAAAAATATTTTGAGAAAGCCCGGAAAGAAAGATTCGCGATCGGCCAATTTAATATTTCCAATTTGGAAACGCTTCGGGCGATTGTGGGGGCTTGCCGGAATTTAAAAAGCCCGGTAATCATCGGGACGTCCGAAGGCGAAAGCAAATTTATCGGATTAAGGCAGGCGGCGGCTCTGATTGGGTCGTTTAAAGAAGAAATTGGCCTGTCTATTTTCTTGAATCTTGACCACGGAAGGACTTTCGAGTATATTAAAGAGGCGACGGATTCAGGTTATGATGCGGTTCATTTTGACGGTTCGAAACTTCCTCTGGAAGAAAATATAGAAGTCACGAAGAAAGTTGTGAAATACTGCCGTGGAAAAGGAGTGTGGGTTGAGGGAGAGGTTGGAATCATAAAAGGGAGCTCTGAACTTCATAAAGAAAAGATAGAAATAAGCGAGGAGGATCTGACCAGCCCCGACGAAGCCTTGAAATTCATAAACGAAACCAAAGTTGACAGTTTGGCGATAAACATCGGAACTTTTCACGGCGTTGACTCTTTCGGCAAAAAACCCCACATTAATCTCCGGAGACTGAAAGAAATCAAAGAAAAAGTGGGGGACAGGGTATTTCTTGTTCTGCACGGAGGTTCCGGAGTCCCGGAAGAAGACATAAAAACAGCAATAGAAACGGGCATCAGAAAAATTAACATCAACACCGAGCTAAGATTATCTTTTACCAATACTCTAAAGAGGGTGCTGGAGGAAAATCCGGAAGAGACCACTCCATATAAGTACATGCAAGAATCGATAGATGCGGTTCAAAAAATAGTGGAAGAAAAGATTAAATTATTCACGCAAGCGAAGCGAAGCGTGGAAATGAAGCGATAGCTTCATTGACTGGAAGTAAAAATAAATGCTAGTTTTATCTGCCACAATCAGAAAAGATTTGGGAAAAAAAGTAAAAAATCTGAGAAAAATGGGCATTGCGCCCGCGGTTTTATACGGGCCAAAAACAGAATCTCTTTCTTTGGAAATAAACTTAAAGGAATTCGAAAAAATTTACGCGAAAGCTAGAGGAAGTTCTTTGATCTCTCTGACAGTTAACTCAAAGAATTTTCTGGTTTTAATCCATGCGGTAGAAACAGACGCCATCTCGCAAAAGCCAATTCACATTGATTTCTATCAGCCAAGATTAGACGAAGAAATTGCGGCCAACATTCCTTTGGTATTTGAAGGAGAATCTCTGGCGGTGAAAGACCTGGGAGGAACTCTGGTTAAGAATATTCACGAGGTGCAAGTCAAAGCTTTGCCCCAAAATCTTCCCCATGAGATTAAGGTTGATATTGAAAAATTGAAGACTCTCCAAGACGTTGTTTTGATCAAGGATTTGATTCTGCCCCAAGGCGTGAAAATTATCAGAGACCAGCAGGAGATCGTCGCCTCTGTCGTACTGCCTGAAAAAGTGGAAGAAGAATTGGCGAAACCTGTTGAAGAAAAAGTGGAAGAAGTGGAGAAGGTGGGAGGAGAAAAGAAGGGAGAAGAGGAAGAAGCAGAGAAAGCGGAGCCTGCCGCCAAAGTGCAGCCCGCCCAAAAGGCGCAGGAAAAAACCAAATGAGGTTTTTGAGTTTTAAAAACAAAAAAATAATTTTTTCCATTGTTTTCTTTTTGATTTCGGCGTATTTCGTGCCGATTTTTTTTACCTCAGCTGAAACTCTTCCTTCAGAAGAACGTCAGGCCCTTGAGGAAGAATTAAAAAAACTGGAAGCGGAAATAAGCCAATACGAAGAAGACATTACGAAAACACAGGGAGAAAAGAACACTCTTAATAATCAGATTTCCATTTTAAAAAAACAGATCGACAAGCTTAACCTTCAGATCTCTCAGAGCAATTTAATGGTAAAAGACCTCACTTTGCAGGTGAAAGACACGGAGAGCTCGATAGACCAGATCTCCTTAAAAATCATAGATTCGAGAAGCAATTTAGCCGATATTCTGCAGTCGATTAGCGAAGAAGACCAAAAATCCCTTATTGAAATTCTCGTTTCGGAAGAGAAACTTTCCGGTTTCTTCGATAATCTGATGAATCTGGAGATTTTAAACTCCGAAACCCAGAAACTTTTGGGCGAGATAAAAAACCTGAAAACCAGTTTAGAAACCCAGAAACAATCTTTAGACGACGAAAAACAAGACTTGGAGAATTTGGTATCCATTAGGAGCCTTCAGAAACAAGAAAGCGAAGCCACGAAAAAACAAAAGGACTCCTACCTGAAACTGACGGAAGCTGAATATCAGGCGTCTATCAAGAAAAAAACGGAAGCTGAAAAAAAGGCGGCGGAAATCAAAGCGAGAATCTTTGAATTGATCGGCGTGCCCGAAGCTCCCACGTTCGGCGAGGCCTACGATATCGCCAAATATGTCAGCACCGTAACCGGCATTCGTCCCGCTCTTTTGCTCGCAGTTTTGACCCAGGAATCGAATATAGGGAAAAACGTCGGCCAGTGCTATTTGAAAAATCTCTCGACCGGAGAGGGAGCGATAGTATTGAGCGGAAAATCATCTTCTCGGGTGATGAATCCTTTAAGAGATGTTTCTTATTTTTTGGAAATCACCAAATCATTGGGCAGAGATCCTTATTATACTCCGGTTTCCTGTCCGATGAGCGTCGGCTGGGGAGGAGCGATGGGGCCCGCCCAGTTTATTCCCAGCACCTGGGCCAATTCAAAAAGCGGATACGATGAAAAAGTTAAAGCTGTTACCGGGAAGACGGCCGATCCCTGGAACATAAAAGATGCTTTCCTTGCCGCCGGTTTATATTTGAAAGATTTAGGAGCGATGGAAAACGAATTTAGAGCCGTAATGCGTTATTTTTCCGGGAATTCGTGGTCAAAATGGGAAGAATTCTATGGAAATTCGGTGATGTCGATTGCCCGCCAGTACGAAGAAGACATCAAGCAGATTGAAGGGAATCAATAATAGAGTCCAATTCTCCTTCCATTATTTTTTCGATATTGTGGAAACTCTTTTTAATCCGGTGGTCGGTTATCCTGTCCTGGGGGAAATTATACGTTCTGATTTTTTCCGCCCTTTTTGCCCGGCCTATCTGGGTTTTTCTTTTATCTCCCATTTTTTCCTCTTCGTCCATTATTTTTTTCTCTAAAAGCTTCGCCCCCAGAATGCTAATTGCGTTTATTTTATTCTGTTGGAGGTTTCTTTCCGTTTGGGAAGTGACAATAAGGCCTGAAGGCAGGTGGGTGATTCTGACGGCCGTCATTCTTTTATTTACGTATTGCCCGCCCGGGCCGGAAGATTTGTATACGTCGATTTTCAAATCAGCGGGGCTGAGTTTCAGTTCCGTTTCTTTGGGTTTCAATAATACGGCGACGGAAGCGGTCGAAGTGTGGATCCGGCCCTGCTTTTCGGTCTCGGGAGTCCTCTGAACCCGGTGGACCCCGCCCTCAAATTGCATTTTGGAAAAAACATCCCCGTCTTTCAATTCAAAAACTATTTCTTTGAACCCGCCGAGTTCCGAAGGCCGGGAATCCAGAGTTTTCTGCCCCCATCCCTGCAGTTGGGCGTACTTGGAATACATTTTAAACAGATCGCCGACAAACAAAGCCGCTTCTTCTCCGCCCGCGCCGGCTCTGATTTCCACGATTACCGATCCTCCTCTTGTGTTTTTTTCTCCCGATAACGGTTGAGATTTCGCCTCAATCAATTTATCCAGTTCTTTTTCCAAAATCTTTTCTCTTTCCTGAAGCTGGCCTGTTTCGGTTTCAGCCAAGGAAACCAGCTCCAGGTCGTCTTTTGATTTCAAAATTTCTTTATTTTCTTCAATTCTATTTTTAATATCATCTAACTCTTTTGTTTTTTCAATCACCTTTTCCAGATAATTTTTCCTTTTCAATAGTTCTTCAAATGTTCGAGCGGAAGCTGAGGACGAAGATGAATCTTTAGATTCATCGCCTTTATCCCAAGTCGAAGAACTTCGTTCTTCTCCACGCTTCGCTGGCGTTTGCGTATTTGAAATCAACTCAGGGTCGCTGAGTTGTTGAAGTATTTCTTCGTATTCCTTTTTAACGTTTTCGATTCCCGGCATATTATCTTCTTTTTCTCTTTTTCAAATCTTCCTTTCTTGCCAATCTTTTTCTGAATTTTTGAACCTGTCCCATAGTATCCATCATTTTTTCTTTACCGGTATAAAAAGGATGACATTTTGAGCAAATCTCAACTTCAAGGAACTCTTTTGTGGAGCCTACTGTGAAGGTATTGCCGCAGGCGCATTGAACCCTGGCCTGAGGATAATATTTTGGATGGATGTCTTGTTTCACAGAGTTTTACATTTATTATTTTATTATATATAGAAGCTCTGTCGAAAAGAGCTTTAGCTCTTTGAGCATTGACTCATACAATATAACAAATATTTTATTATAAATCAAGATTCTATTGTTTTCTTTCATCTTCTGTGGTATATAGAAAAATATGCCCAGTAATACAACTTCCAGTTATTCGCAAAACAAACCAAACGCAGTAGAATAGTTTAACTGAGAGTTGGTATTACAGGCATAAAATAATAATTCAGAATCAGCGTTGCGAATAAGCGTTTGGTTCTGGAAGTTGATATACTGGATATGCCAGAAACCAAGAAAAAAATAAAAGAAACCGATTTCAAATTAAGCTCCGAGGAAATGGCTCAGGCCGGTTTGCATTTGGGCCACCGCACTTCAAAAATTCATCCCAAAATAAAGCCCTATCTTTTCGGAGTGAGGAACGGCGTGCACATTATCGATCTGGAAAAGACGGCGGAAAAATTCAAAGAGGCCTTAAAGTTTATCCAAGAGCTTATTTCGGAAAATAAAAATTTGGTTTTGATCGGGACTAAAATTCAGATGAAGAATATGTTAAAAGCCACCGCCGAAGAGTGCGGCTTGCCTTACGTTTCTGAGAGATGGATAGGCGGAACTTTTACGAATTTCGAAAACATCAAAAAAAGAGTCGATTATTTCAAGGATTTGGAAAGAAAAAAAGCCGAAGGAGAGTTGGAAAAATATACAAAAAAAGAAAGAGCTATTTTTGACAAAGAACTTCTGAAATTGGAATCGAAATTCGGCGGCATTAAAAATTTGGCCCAGCTTCCCGACGCAATTTTTGTCGCAGACATGAAAAAAGAAATATCGGCGATAAAAGAGGCAAAAATGCGGGGGATTAAGATAATTGCGATTGCCCACACCAATGTCGACCCGACCCTGGCCGATTATCCTATACCGGCCAACGACGACGCCGTCGTTTCGGTAAAATACATACTCGAAAAAATAAAGGATGCCATACTGAAAGCGAAACCGAAAACTCAAACACCGAGTCCCGCAACGGCGGAACGAAAGTGAAGAAGAGGACGAAATCCTCTTCGCCAAATAAAAATATTACGATGGTAACTATCGACCAAATTAAACAACTCAGGGAAGAAACGCTTGTTTCCGTTGTGGAGTGCAAAAAGGCCCTCGAGGAGGCAAAAGGCGATATGAAGAAAGCCAAGGAAATTTTGAAGAAATGGGGCAAGGATTTGGCTCAAAAGAGAACCGGCAAAGAAACCTGCCAGGGAATAGTTGACAGTTATATCCACCCGAATAAAAAAATCGGCGTTCTTCTGGAATTAGATTGCGAGACGGACTTTGTCGGGAAATCCCAGGACTTCCGCAATTTGGCTCACGAATTGTGTTTGCAGATTGCCGCAATGGGGGACAGCGTTCCTCTTTTGGAACAGCCGTGGATCAAAGACGCGGCCGAAACAGTAAAGGATTTGATTAACGGGTATGTGGCCAAACTTGGCGAGAATATCACCGTAAAAAGATTTATTAGATACGAAATCTAACGCTTTAGCATATGTTGGAGTTGATTGCTTTAATTATTTTACTCTGCAGTCTGGCGGGCATCGGGATAATGATTTTTCAAAAAATCCCCTTGCTTTTAGAGCTGCAAAAACCCCAGCCCGTTAATTTTAACTGGAAAGAATTATTTTCAAAAATAAAAACTTCCAGGCCTTTCAGGGGGCTTCCCACCGAAATAATCCTGCAAAAAATACTTTCCAAAATCAGAATCTTAACCTTAAAAACCGACAATAAAACCTCCAACTGGCTTCAAAGACTAAGAAAGCGTTCGCAGGAAAAGAAATCCGACGAAAACGACAAATATTGGGACGAGATTAAAAAGCCCACCGATCCCACACAAGGAAATCCGCCTGGGTAGCTCAGCGGCAGAGCAAAGCTCACTACGGGGCGGGGAGCAGCGGTTTTGCGAGCGAAGCGAAGTCCCGTATACAATGCCGTCCTA
>CAYYRI010000013.1:0-12264 GCA_964474185.1 uncultured Candidatus Saccharibacteria bacterium
AGGTGTAAGTCCGGCAACGGATTGAGCCGAGTAGCACTAATAAATCATTTTTCTTGGCTAGCAATTGATGTCCGTAAGCAAAAGGCGCTGAGATGGCGGTTATACTGGAGTTGTCCCACCTGTTCCCATTTCGAACCCGGAAGTGAAATACTCCAAGGCCGATGATAGTGTCTCAGGTTGAGGCGCGAAAGTAGGTAACTGCCACCCCAGCGCCTTTTTGCAAAACAAAAATCCCCCGTTAAAAACAGGGGATTTTTGTTTTAGTAGGCGAAGAGAACGTAGTCCTCTTCTTCACCTTCGCCCCGCCGTTGCGGGGTTCGGTTTTTGATTGTTTATTTACTCAATTTTCTCATCCGCTTCATCATCGTCATCTTCCTCTTCCTCTTCGTCGTCTTTTTCTTCGGTAATTATGTCTTCATCTAATTCCGAGACTTTCTCTTCGTCGTCTTCATAATTCCCAGAGAAGAGAAAAAGGTGAAGTTTTTCTTCTGGCATAATTTTGAACAGAGTGAAAAATTATAAAGAAGAATAAGGTTCTGACGAAGTCAGGTTCTTAATTCTTCGCTATAACTTGTTTTTTAAATTATAACGACCTTTTTTAATGTTATTTTCAGATGCTAATATAAGTATATTTATTCAAAAAGGTCTGTCAAGCCCCCAAGCTTTGTGATAAAATTGATCAATGAATTGAAAATTCATTTGACCGATGAAGCCCGCATTTAATTATAAAATCATCGTTATCCCCGTCTTGGTCGTCGTTTTTTTTGTTGTTTCAAACCTGACGGGATTTTTCAAACCGGTCAAAAATTTTTTCTATTCTTTTTCCCAGCCGATCCAAAGAACTCTTTGGAAAACGGGAAATAGCGTCTCAGATTTTTTCGGAGGGATTTTGGAGATTAAAATTCTGAAAAAAGAATTGGAAGCGGTCTATCTTGAAAATCAGGCGCTGCGCGGCCGGATAGCCGTCTTGGCAGAATTAAAAAAAGAAAACGAAGATTTGAGAACCGCTTTGAATATCGGTTTGGAAAAAGATTTTGAGCTGGAGCTGGCCCAGATTACCGGCAAAGACGTATCTCAGGATTCCATTTTGGTTGACAAGGGCTCCAAAGACGGAATTTTGAAGGGCTTTCCGGTTATAACTTCCCAGAAAATTCTTCTGGGAAGAATCGGCGAAGTTTATGAAAACTTTTCCGAAGTCATTTTAATATCGAATAAAGACAGCTCTTTTAGCGTTAAAATCCAGGATAAAGATGCTTCGGGCATCGTCAAGGGAGAAGGCAGTTTAATGCTTTTTCTTGATCTTATCCCTAAAAATAAGGAGATTTCCGAAGGAGAATTTGTGATTACTACGGCCCTGGGGGGAATCTTCCCGAAAGGGATTTTGGTGGGAGAGATTACGGAAGTGAAAAAAACAGACATCCAGCCCTTTCAAACGGCGGGAATAAAGCCGAGCTTTAAAATCGATGGATTAGACGGCGTATTCATCATTACGCATTTTTAAATACTCAATGAATCTCCGATTTATTTCGATCTTCAATAAATTTTCAATTTATTTCGATGTTCGCTGAATCTTTGATTCATCTCACCTCTCGTAAATCTAAAGATTTACTTCAATGTTAAAAAAATTTTTACTTTTGGTTTTGGGTTTGTATTTTCTGACTCTTTTGCAAACCAGTTTTTCAGTTTTTTTTGACGTTCGCGGCATAGTTCCCAATCTTGTTTTTGTCGCCGTAATATTCTTGAGTCTTTTTACGTCTCCCGGGCTTTGGTGGGGGGAAATTTCCGCATTTATAGGCGGATTTTATCTGGATGTTTTTTCTTTCAGTATTACGGGATTTTTCGGATTATATACTTTAATCTTGGTAAGTTCGGCGCTTTTCATCAGATTTATTTTTAAAAGACATATTAAAATACCCGAGCCGCGGCGAAGGGTGGAAAAGAGGATTTATCCTCTTTGACTCTCGGTCATTAAAATCTGATGGTGGTTTAATAAAGCATCAAATATTATGTTTAAGAAATTTCTAACGGGGTCAAAAAACTTTGACGATATCGAACTCAAAGGTGAAATGAATTCAGAATTCATTGAACCTCACGAGATTCTCCTGGATTCTCTCGCAAAAAAAAGAGAACAGGAATTGGGCATTTCGGAAAAAAAATTGGAGGTGCTTCTTTTGAGAAAAATTCTCCATGGTTTTTACATTGTTTCAATTCTTCTGATTTTGATTCTTTTGGCCAAAACCTTTCAACTCCAGATTGTCGAAGGCAAAAATTTCTCCATTCTGGCGGAAGGAAACAAATTTATAATCTCCCAAATCCAGGCGGAAAGGGGGGTGATTTATGATAAAAATCTCAACCAGCTTGTTTTTAACCAGCTCAGTTTCGATTTGATTTGCCAGAAAGACAATCTTCCCCAGGATAAAACTGAAAGAGAAAGGGTTATTGGCGAAGTTGCCGAAATTATCGAGGAAGGCGATGAAGATAAATCTTCATCTTCACCCTTCGTTCGGCTTCGCCTCGCTCGGGTAATAGAAGAATCAACCTCGACCCAGATTCTGATTTTCGAAAATCTCGACCACCAAAACTTGATTCTGCTCCAGACGAAAATAAAAGAACTCCCGGGGTTTTCCGTCAAAGACAACGTTATCAGGGAATACAAAGACGGCGCGACGTTTTCCCATCTCATCGGTTATACCAATAAAATAAAATCCGAAGAAATGGAGAAAGCCCCCGATTTTTATTCTGTTTTTGATTATGTCGGCAGGACCGGCATTGAAAACTTCTACGAAGAAGCCTTGAGAAAGAATCCCGGGAAATTGAGGATTGAGAGGGACGCCCAGGGCAATATAATCTCGCAGGAAACCGTTTCGCTCCCCGAATCGGGGAAAAGCCTGGTTCTTTGGCTGGATTCCGATCTACAAAAGAAAATAAAAGAAGAATTGGAAAAAGAACTTCAAATTGTGGGAGCCAAAAGAGCCGTTGGAATAGCCCTGGATCCCAAAACCGGAGGAGTTTTGTCTTTGGTTTCTTTGCCCGATTTCGACAATAATTTGTTTCAAAAGGGAGCGGATCCCGAAGCTCTTTCTGAGCTTTTGAAAGATACTTCCGGCCTTAATCCTCTTTTCAACCGGGCAATTTCCGGAGGATACTTGACGGGTTCCACCATCAAACCCTTGATCGCCTCCGCCGCTTTGGAAGAAAACATAATTAGCCCAGAGAAAAAACTTGATTGCGAAGGTAAAATTGTGATTCCCAATATCTGGGACCCGGCTTCGCCCACCATCAAAAAAGACTGGACGACTCACGGCTGGACGGACCTGAGGAAAGCCCTTGCCGAATCCTGCAACGTTTATTTCTATACGGTGGGAGGAGGATTTGAGAATCAGAAAGGTTTGGGCCCGACAAAAATTAAAGAATATCTGGAGCTTTTCGGCTGGAACCAAAAAACGGGAATCGACTTGCCGGGAGAGGAGGAGGGATTTATACCGGATAAAGAATGGAAGAAAAAGGTTTGGGGAAATGATTGGTGGGACGGAGACACTTATAATCTTTCCATCGGACAGGGATTTCTCCAGATTACGCCAATGGAAGTAATCAACAGTTTCGCCGCCATAGCCAACGGAGGAACATTGTATAAGCCCAAGGTTGTTAAAGACATTATCGACGGCGACAAAAAAATAGTTGAAGAATTCAAACCCGAAATTATCAGTCAAAACTTCATTGATCCTAACAATCTCCAAATTGTCAGAGAGGGAATGAGGCAGGCCGTGACGGGGCAAAGTTCTCCTCAGGCCTCAGCCGTAATCTTGAATTCCTTGCCGGTTTCCGTAGCCGCCAAGACAGGAACCGCCGAATTGGGCGGAAGTTCTTATAACAACTGGATAACGGTTTTCGCCCCTTACGACGATCCCCAGATTGTTTTGACTTTAATGATTGAGAACGTAAAGGGGGTGCAGGCCGCCGTATTGCCCGTAGCCAGATCGGTTTTAGAGTGGTATTTCGGCTCGGGAACGACAACTTTACCGGCCTCAGAAAATGAAGTAAGATAGAACATATGGCCACTATTGACGATCTGAGACAAACTCGGATTAAAAAACTGGAAGCGATCAGGAAGGCCCTCTTTAATCCTTACCCCGAAAAAACCAAAAGAACTCACAAAATCGCTGAGGCGTTGAAAGATTTCAACGCCATGAATCGTTCAAAAAAGGAGGTGATTTTGGCAGGGAGAATCAAATCCGTGAGAGGACACGGCGGCTCCACCTTTTTGGACGTTGAAGACGGTTCGGGGCAGATTCAGGCCTTTTTGAGAAAAGACAGAGTGGGCGAGAGGAGCTATCAGTTTTTTCTTAATAATTTTGACGTCGGAGATTTTATTGAAGCGAGAGGGATTTTATTTAAAACCAAAAAAGGGGAAAAAACCATAGAAGTGTCCGATTTCAAAATGTTGGCAAAATCATTGCTGCCTTTGCCCGAGAAGTGGCATGGACTTCAGGACGTCGAAGAAAGATTCAGAAAAAGATATTTGGATTTGCTCTTTAACCCCGCAGTCAAAGAAAAGTTTGAAATTCGTTCGAAAATCATAAAAGAAATCAGAAGTTTTTTGGACGGGGAAGGATTTTTGGAAGTGGAAACGCCTGTTCTGCAGTTAATTTACGGAGGAGCCAAGGCAAAACCCTTTAAGACCCATCTTAATGCCCTGGATATCGATATTTATCTGAGAATTGCCTTGGAGCTTTATTTAAAAAGGCTTCTGGTCGGCGGATTTGAAAAAGTTTACGAAATCGGAAAATGCTTCAGGAACGAAGGAGTGGATAGAAGCCATAATCCCGATTTTACGATGCTGGAATTTTACTGGGCTTACTCTGATTACAAAGAGCTGATGAAGCTGACCGAAAAATTATTCGAGAGCGTGGTAAAAAGGGTGCGGGGCGATCTCAAAATCCAGTACGAAGACAAAAAAATCAGCTTTAAGGCTCCTTTTGAAAGAATCGGATTCAACCTGCTTTTGAAAAAATATACTAAAATAAATCTGAAAGAAATTAATCTTGCGGCTTTGAAAAAAGAAGCTCAAAAGCTTGGGGTAAAAGTTGAAAAAAACATGCAGAAAGCGGAGGTTGCGGATGAAATTTATAAAAAATACTGTCTGCCGAAAATTCTGAAGCCCACTTTCGTAATAAATCATCCTGTGGGCGCTTTTCCTCTTGCCAAAACCAATTCTGAAGACATATCGAAACTGGCAAATTTCCAACTGATAGTCGGAGGATGGGAACTGGTCAATGCTTTTTCCGAATTGAACGATCCTTTGGAGCAGAGAAAACGATTCGAGGAGCAGGAAAAATTCTTTAAACAGGGATCGGAGGAAGCCCAAAGAATGGATGAGGATTTTCTGGAAGCCCTGGAATACGGCATGCCGCCCGCTGCGGGCTTTGGAATGGGGATAGACAGGTTAGTGACGTTGTTGACCGACTCTCACAGCCTGAGAGAAGTAATATTATTCCCGACAATGAAACCCCGTTAGAAGTCTTGCAAATAAAAATTTTTCATGAAAAATTTTTATTTGATAAACAGAAATACGTTAGTTCAATAAAATTAGTTATGTTTAATAATAATCATCTACAGTAAAAAAACAACTTCTAACGGGGTGAAACCAAAATAATATGTTAGATATAAAATTTATAAGAAACAATCCAAACTTAGTAAAAGAAGGCGCCGGAAAGAAAGGAGCCGTAATTGACATTGATAAGCTTCTGGAAGTCGATAAAAAAAGACGGGAACTGATTCGGGCGTTTGAAGATATGAACGCGCAAAAAAGCGTTGGGACGGTTAGCATCCAAAACGCTAAATCCAAAGAGGAAAAAGACGCCGTCATTCTGAAAATGCGCGAACTGGACAGCAACAGCGACAAATTAAATGAAAATCTGAAAAATATAGAAAAAGAATTCAATGACCTGATGCTTCAGATTCCCAATCTGCCCCAGGACGACGTGCCGGTCGGACGGGACGAAAGAGACAACGTGGTTATGGAGGAAATAGGGGAGAAGCCGAAATTCGACTTCAAGCCGAAAGATTATTTAACTATTGCTGAAAATCTTGATTTGATCGACGTAAAAAGAGCGGCCAAAACTTCCGGAACCAGGTTTGGTTTTATTAAAAGAGAAGCTGTTTTACTTGAATTTGCCCTAATTAACCTTGCCCTTGATAATTTGACTAAAAAGAGATTTATCCCAGTCCTGCCACCAGTGATGCTGAAGTCGGAAATGGCTCGTGGAATGGGATATTTAGAACAAGCTGATGCAAATGAGGCTTATTATCTTCCTCAAGATGATTTATATCTAGCCGGAACAGCCGAGCAACCCTTGGGAACAATGCACGCCAACGAAGTTTTAGATGAAAAAGATTTACCTAGAAGATATGTTGGCTTTTCCACTTGTTTCCGGAGAGAAGCCGGCGCCTATGGTAAAGATACCAAGGGGATTCTTCGAGTTCACCAGTTTGATAAAGTTGAGATGTTTAGTTTTTGTAGGCCGGGAGAGTCTCAAAAAGAACATCAATTCTTTTTAGAAATAGAAAAAGGCTTAATGAATGATTTAAAAATTCCATATCAAATTGTCCAAATTTGTACTGGTGATCTGGGATTTCCAGCTGCTGCTAAATATGATATTGAGGCCTGGTTTCCTAATCAGGGTCGTTATCGGGAAACCCATTCTACTTCAAACTGTACCGATTTTCAGGCAAGAAGGCTGAATATTAGATATCAAAATTCTAAAAGCAAGAAATTAGAATTTGTCCATACTGTTAATGGAACAGTTTTTTCTCAGCGACCTTTACTTGCGATTATCGAAAACTATCAGCAAAAAGACGGTAGCATAATCGTGCCGGAAGCGCTCAAAAAATATTTGTATTTCAAAATCATCAAATAAAGAAAATGCGGGAGAAAAACATTTTAATCAACAGTTTAAGAATTAATTACAAAATCGCAGGAGAAGGTCCTGCTCTTTTGATATTGCACGGTTGGGGAAGTTCTTCCGACTCCTGGATTAAAGTCCAAGAAACTTTGGCGGAAAAAGGATACAAAGTGATAGTTCCCGATTTTCCCGGTTTCGGGAAAAGCATCACTCCCAGAGAACCCTGGGGGATTGATGATTACACCGGATTTATTTTTAATTTTGTCAAAGAAACAAAATTAAAGGATTTTTTTCTTTTGGGACATTCTTTCGGCGGAAGAGTTTCCGTCAGATTTGCTTCTTTGTACCCCGAAAAAATAAAATCTTTGATTCTGTGCGATTCGGCGGGGATTAAACCTAAACCCGGTCGGAAAACAATGATAATTTTCTGGCTGGCCAAGGTCGGAAACGCCATTTTTACGCCCAAACACCTGCAAAGATTTAAAGACAGCGCCAGGAATATTTTTTACATCTTTTTAAGGAACAAAGATTACGTGAAGGCCAACGGGACGATGAAAAAGACGATTAAAAAGGTTTTAGACGAGGATCTTTTTTCCGATTTGGCCAAAATAAAAACGAAAACCTTGATTATCTGGGGAGCGCAGGACCGGATGGTTCCCTTGAAATACGCGAATGTTTTTAAGAAAAACATTGAAAATTCAAAACTGGAAATTATACCCAAGGCCGGCCACAGCCCCCATTTGGAAAATCCCAAAAAATTGTCGGAAATTATTTTGGAATTTATTAAATAATACATTCATATTTTGAAAACACCTCTTATCGGAGAGGGGTCGGGAGAACCATCCGGTTCTTCCGTGTAGGAAAAGATTAAAAACCGAGGGTTGTTAAGGAGCGGTGTTAGCGCGGTCGCCTGTAAGGCGACATCAAAATACGCGCGTGCCGCGACCTTAATAATTGCTACCACTATGTTTTTTTTATTCAGTTTTCTTTGGTTTATTCGGACGACAAAAGCCATTCTGTTTTATCTTTATCTTTGGCAGCTGAAAGAGTATCACGTCGGCCGTTTTTTGGATCATTTCAGAACGGAAAAGGGGAGGAAGCTTCTTTTAAATCCTTTGAATGTCATTAAAATTATTCTGCTTTTGTCTTTTCCCGCTTATCCCTTATTGCTCCTGTTTTCCGTTTTTGTTTTGTATATATTGGAATTTCTCAAAACAATATTCGATTTTCTCAGAAAACAATTGAAAAGGCCGGTTTTCACCCTCAAGGCCGCCTTTTTGATTTCCGCCGCTTTAGTTTTTGAAAGCGCCTTCCTTTTTGTTCTCCTCCAAAACATAAAAGACATAGAAAACATCGTCTGGTTTATCTTCTGGCTTTTGATTTTCGACATTTTAACCCCGATGATTTCTTCCCTTATCGTTCTTATTTTCCAGCCCTTGGCGGTTCTGCAGAGGAACCGGATTATAAAAAAAGCCAAAATAAAGCGGGGGCAATTCAAAAATCTTCTGGTAGTCGGCATTACCGGAAGCTACGGCAAAACCTCGACCAAAGAATTCCTGGCCGCGATTTTATCCGAAAAATTTAAAATCTTGAAAACCAAAGAACATCAAAATTCGGAAGTCGGAGTATCTCTCTGTATTTTGAATGATTTGAGGCCCGAGTACGAGATATTCATCTGCGAAATGGGAGCTTATAGCAGGGGAGGAATAAAATTGCTTTGCGGCATCGCCAAGCCCAAAATCGGCATCATCACCGGCATTAACGAACAGCACATGGCAACTTTCGGCTCTCAGAAAAATATTATAAAAACAAAATACGAACTGATTGAAAGTTTGCCGGAAGATGGAATGGCTTTTTTTAACGCCAAAAATAAATATTGTTTAGAATTGTATAACAAGACCCTTCGACTTCGCTCAGGGCAAGCCCAATTCAAAAAATTTCTCTACGGTGAAAATGCGGAATTTCCCGGCGGAGAAAATATCTTCGGAGCCATGGCCGTGGCAAAAGAATTGGGGATGGGAGAAGAAGAGATTTCCCGGGCGGCATCTAAAATTGAGAATAAAATTGGCGGAATCCGGGTAAAAAAAGGAATCAACGGCATAAACGTCATCGATGCGACTTATTCCGCAAATCCGGACGGCGTAATAGCCAATTTGGAATACATGAAAAATAATTTTTCCGGCAGAAAAATAATTGTTATGCCTTGTTTGATTGAATTGGGCAAGGCGTCAAAAGAGGTTCACAGGAGAATTGGAAATAAAATCGGTGAGGTTTGCGATTTGGCGATCATCACGACCAAAGACAGTTTTAAAGAGATCAAAGAAGGAGCGGGCGAAAAAGCCGTATTTATGGAAAATCCGAAGGAAATTTTAGAAAAAATAAAATCCTTTTATAGAGAAGGCAAAGAGGATAAATCCTCTTCTTCTCCCTTCGCTGTCGCTCGGGAAGGCGACGCGGTACTTTTGGAAAGCAGGGTGCCGGGTTATTTAATCAAAGAATTAATAGGGCGATGAGGACCTTATCCTCATCTTCATCTTCGTCCCGCAAGGCGGGACTCGATATATGAGTTTCTTTAAGCCGATTTCGATATCTTTATCGCCGAACACGGAAAAAGACGACGTTAAACTTGCTTTTAAATTAATTCTCCAACCTTGGCGTTGGAAGATAGGCGAAGAGGATAAATCCTCTTCTTTACCCTTCGCCGTGGCTCGGGTGGAAGAAGAGTTTAAGAAATATTTGGGAGTAAAACACGCCATTACTTTTAACAGCGGACGTTCCGCTTTATTGGCCATTTTAAGTGCGCTGAAAGAGAATGACTTGTCTTCCGAACCTTTGGCGGAGCAGGATGAGATTTTACTGCAGGCCTTCACCTGCAATGCGGCGGCAAATCCCGTAATCTGGGCGGGGTTAAAACCGGTTTATGTGGATTGCGACGAGAAGACTTTTAATATTGATGCGGAGGATTTGAAAAAAAAGATTATGTCACGGAGCAGGGCGGTGATGGTTCAGCATACTTTCGGGATGCCCTCGGATATGGATGAAATTTTGGAAATTTGCCGGCAGCAAGATCTGATTCTTATAGAGGACTGCGCCCACTCCTTGGGTGCCGAATATAAAGGAAAAAAACTCGGGACTTTCGGGCGAGCTTCATTCTTCAGTTTTTCCCGGGACAAGGTGATTTCCTCTGTTTATGGCGGCATGGCGGTGACGGACGACGATAATTTAGCCGGCAAAATAAAAAAATACCAGTTAGAAATCGGCTATCCGTCTAATTTCTGGATTTTTCAGCAATTGTTGCATCCTATCCTGATGAACTGGCTGATTCTGCCGACTTACAGATTATTGGGGAAATATCTTTTAATTTTGTTTCAGTGGTTTCAAATCCTGTCAAAGGCCGTTCATTGGAAAGAAAAAAGAGGAATGAAACCTTGTTATTTTCCGAAACGGCTTCCCGGTGCTTTGGCTGAATTGGCCCTAAATCAATTTAAAAAATTGGAAAGATTTAATAATCATCGTCGGGAAATAGCTGATTTTTACCGCAAAGAACTGAAAAATAAAAATTTCGAGTTGCCTGCGGATTCGGAGCAAATTTATCTCAGATTTACGGTAAAGCATCAAAAAGCCAAAGAAATCATAAAAAGGGCCTGGCGGAATAATTTATTAATAGGGGATTGGTATGATAAGGTTATCGCCCCCCACGACACCCAACTGGATAAGCTAAAATATCTTCCCGGGACCTGCCCCAAGGCGGAGAAATTAGCCAAAGAAACTTTAAATCTGCCGACCCATATAAACATTTCAAAAGAAAATGCCGGGGAAATCGTAGATTTCATCAACAATTTTTAATTTATGCAAAATTATTATTTCGGCTTTTTATGGATAATTTTGAGCTATCTGATAGGTTCTCTTCCTTTTGGGTTCTTGATTTCCAAATACTCCAAGGGCATAGATATCCGTTCGGTCGGCAGAAAACAAATCGGTGCAACCAACGTTTTTCATTATGTCGGGAGATGGGAAGGAGTTTTAACGGGAATTTTGGACGTGGCAAAGGGATGGGCCGTTGTTTTTTTTGCCCAACAATTCGGCTTTTCTCTTTGGATTCAGATTTTCGCAGGATTGGCCGCGGTAGCCGGGCATAATTGGCCGATCTTTCTTAAATTTTTCGGCGGAAGGGGAGTAGCTACTCTTTTGGGAGCGGCATTTGCCCTGAATACGGCCGTTTTTCCTTATGCCGCGGTTGTGCTGTTTCTGATTATGTTTTTGTGGGACGGCGCCCCGGCAACGCTTATTTTTCTGCTGATTTATTTTTTCTTGAATTATCGTGCCGGGCAACCGGAGCATTATGTTTTTGCTATTCTGGCTTTCCCCATGATTCTTCTTAAAAGATTAACCGGCGGAGGCGCCATTCTCAGCCGTCTTTTGTTCGACAGGGAAGGAGGACCGAGGCAGTTTCCTCGTTGGAAAAAAGTTCAAAAAAATGGAAATTAAAGAAATACAAAAAAAAGATATTTGGGAGAATTTTCTTTCAGGGTGTCAGGAAAAAACCTTTTTGAGCTCTTGGAATTGGGGAGAGTTCCAGATCGGGATGGGAAACAAAATCTGGAGATTGGGAATATATGAAATGTCAGAACTGGTGGCGGTGGCCCTAGCGACAAAAATTACTGCCAAAAGGGGGACTTTTTTGTTGATACAGCACGGGCCAAATATCAAAGAACAAAAAACAAATAACAGAGAGCAAATTTTAAAAATATTATTGGAAGAATTAAAAAAGATCGCAAAAGAAGAAAGGGCGAGTTTTATCAGAATGAACCCTCTATGGGAACGCAGCCAGGGAAATAAAAACATCCTGCGGGATTCGGGGTTCAGAGAAGCTCCAATGCATGCCAATGCCTACGAAGCAACCTGGAAGCTGGATATCACGCTTTCCGAAGAAGAACTCTTGGAAAAAATGAGGAAAACGACCCGTTATTTAATCCGCCAGGCGATGAAAAACCGGGACATCACGGTTGAAAAGAGCGGGGAACCGGACGGTATTGAAGCGTATCAAAAACTCAACAGGGAAGTGGCCGAAAGGCAAAGATTTGTGCCCTTTTCTTCAGAATATATAAAGAATGAGTTTGAAGTTTTTGCCAAGGACGGAGAAATTTTGTTGTTTTCAGGAAAATACAAAAATGAGGTAGCTTCCGCAGCCATGGTTGTTTTTTGGCAAGGCCTGGGCTTTTACCATCAGGCGGCTTCAAGTTCGAAATACGCAAAACTTTCCATTCCTTATTTGCTTTTATGGGAAGCAATAAAAGAAGCAAAAAACAGAAAATGCGATTTATTTGATGTTTGGGGATATGTGAATCCCGAAAAAGAACCG
>CAYYRI010000014.1:0-11964 GCA_964474185.1 uncultured Candidatus Saccharibacteria bacterium
TTAACCGAAGATTGTTTGGAAAAATTCAAGAAAGAACTGGAACACTTGGAAAAAGTGAGAAGGAGAGAAGTTTCGGAAAGAATCAGGCACACCGCTTCCCAGGGCGACTTGAAGGAAAATGCGGGTTACGACGCCGCCAAGGAAGAGCAGGGTTTCTTGGAGGCAAGAATCAGAGAATTGAAAGAAATTATCGCTCAGACCGAAATAATCAATAAGAAATCCGGCGGAAAGATTCAGATAGGCTCGGTCGTTTGTTTGAGCTCGAAAGAAGGAAAAGAAAAATTCCAGATTGTCGGCCCCGAAGAGGCGGATATTTCAGACGGTAAAATTTCTTTCAAGTCTCCCCTGGGAGAGGCGCTTTTAAACAAAGGAAAGGGGGCTGTCGTTGAAATCAGCGTTCCGGACGGCAAAAAAGAATACAAGATCGTCAAGATTGAGTGATAATAATAGTTAAAATTATTATAAATACAGGTATAATAAAAATATGATGATCTCTTCCGTCGGACTCTTCTATTTTTTAGAAGGCCTCATTCTTTTGGGAGCCGCTTTAAAATTGTCCGGATCCTAAAGGAAGTCAGGCAAAAGCCACAACCATCAATATTGGGAAAAAAACCAACCCTTCGGTCGTCCAAAGCAAACTCGTCCTCAAAGCATGACCACATCCTTAACTCCGGTCATGCTTTTTGTTTTCCGTAAAATATTGTAGAATAATAAGGCGAAACGTTTCAGCAGATGAAAATTTTTACCAGGAAAGAAATTTTACCGATCTCTTTTATTGTTTTAGCCGTCTTGGTAAGCGCTTTTTTGTATCCCGAATTGCCGGGGAAAATTCCTTCCCGTTGGAATATAAAGGGCGAAATTGACGCCTGGACGTGCAAAAATGTCACCGTTTTACTCTTTCCCGGCATTACTTTGTTTTTTTATCTTTTAATGACTTTTCTGCCGTTGATTGATCCTCTTAAAAAAAATTACCTCGGTTTTATCATGCCTTATTTCTGGTTCAGGACGGCTTTTGTTACTTTTTTCGTTTCGCTTTATCTTTATACTCTTTGGGCGTCTTTGGGAACAAAATCAGACATAATTTATTTCATTATTCCTGCCATTTCCCTTTTATTCATTGTTATCGGGATTTTCCTGCCGAAAGTAAAAAAGAATTACTTTGTCGGCATCAGAACGCCCTGGACTCTCTATTCGGAAGAAGTTTGGAACAAAACCCACCAATCTGCGGGAAAATTCTTTATTGCAGCCGGAATAATTTCTTTATTCGGTCTTTTTCTTCCTAGACAATCTTTCATTGTCGTTGTCGCCGCCGCTCTGGCGGCCGGTTTAATCTCCGTAATTTACTCATACTTTATCTTTCGCAAAGGTTAAAAAATAATAAATAATAAAATAAAATTATTATGGAATGCTGCAAAATAGAAAATAAATGTTTAGTCGCCGGCTTGGTCGTCATCGTTTCCGTTTTTCTGGTTGCCTTAGTTTGCTCTACGGTGATAGACATCAAAGATAAAATACAAAAATCGGAAAATACGATTACGGTTTCCGACACAGGAACGATTTATGCGAAGCCCGATCTGGCTTTAGTTACGGCCTCGGTGGTAACCGAGGAAAAAACCGTGGCCGAATCAATACAGGAAAATTCGAAAAAGATGAACGCCGTAGTTGAAGTCATAAAGGGGTCGGGAGTTGAAGATAAGGATTTAAAAACCACCAATTTTAACATTTCTCCCAGATACGAATGGTATGAAGCAACCGAAATTTATCCTCAGGGCCGAAGAGTTTTGGTCGGTTATGAAGTAACCCAGTCTCTGCAAATAAAAATCAGGGATATGGAAAAAATCGGTACGATTATTGAAGAAGCGACCGGCGCCGGAGCGAATGAAGTGAGCGATTTGCAGTTTACCGTTGATGAGGAAGATGCGCTAAAGGCGCAAGCCAGAGCCGAAGCCATCAGCAAAGCCAAGGCCAAGGCGGAAGAGTTGGCTAAACAGTTAGGAATCAGATTGGTAAAAATCAGCAATTTCAGCGAGAGCGGGGTAGTGCCTTATTTCTATAGTATGAAAGAAGCCGCGCCCTTAGGAAAGGGAGGAGGCACGGAAACGCCACAGATACAAACTGGCGAAAATAAAATTGAAGTGACGGTAAATATCACTTACGAAATCAGATAAATACAAAAATATGCCCAGTAATACAACTTCCAGTATATTCTTCTACGTCTACGTGTTAGAGAGTTTGAAAGATGGCAAAAGATACATAGGATATACTAATAACCTAAAAAAGAGGATAGAAGAACATAAAAAGGGGCTATCCTTAGCGACAAAGTTTCGTTTACCCTTCAAACTAATCTATTTTGAAGGTTGTCTTAATCAAGACGACGCCAAACGTCGAGAAGATTATTTAAAGGGTACCCAAGGAAGAAGATTTCTGGGCTTAAGATTAATCCGGTACCAGCGTCAAAAAAAGACGTTTGGCGCTGGAAGTTGATATACTGGGTATGTTCCTGAAGATAAGCGAGGATAAAGGAAAGACCCAGCACCAGAGCAAAGCTCGGTGCTGGACTAGTCCCGTACCGTCCCGCCGAAAGCGGGACTGGTGCGGGGTTTTTTGGACAAGGCATTCTCAGGCAAAAATGCGCCAATATAAATTCTCGGAAAAAAGGGTATTGCGGATCTTGCGCAAACCCGACAGGAAAGAAGAGGGGATAGCCGAGGGCACTATCGCCGACATGCAGATTACGGGAACCAAAAAACATCCGACCGAGGCCTGGGTGATGTATTTCTTGCTGAAGAGACCCAAAGGAATTAAAATAATTTCCGCCTGGCGCTATCCCGGAAGAACTCCGATGGGGGAAAGACCGATTATACCTCAGGATACGCTGGAGGAATTATACAAGTTAATGAAATAAAAAACAGTAGTCGCCGGATCATTAAATGCCCGGCGACTTTTCTTGCGTGAGATGGTTCTTGAGTTTTATCCAGTTTTCATAATGGGCGCAAATAACAATGATACCCATCAGGTAGGCAACTACAAACAGCAATACTGTGTAGAGAATAGTCATTTTGTCACCTCCCTTTCCAAAATAGTTGTTAGGGTACTGTGATTGTGTCTTTTTTTATGGTATTTTAATAAAAGAGAAAGGTCAAGCGCCAATTCCATGGATTATCCAAAAACTGAAACTTCTTCGCAAATCATCGGTTGGCTGGTATTTTTTGCAGGCATCTTATTAATAAGCTGGACTTTATATTCGTCTTACAATATTTTTACCGCCAAAGCCGTCTTGCCCGAGTTCTTTACAAACCAAGCTTCTTATGGAAGCGCAGGTGAAGAAGAGGTCTCTGCTCAGACAGGAAATACGCAGGATGCCCAGGCCCAGCTGCAAAAAATGATAGGGGATCAGTTAAAAGGATTTCTCCCGGCAAATTCCATAACGAAAATTCTTAATCTGACGGTTTGGTCAATATTGGCTTTTATTTTGATTTTCGGAGGCACCCAGATATCCGGCCTCGGCATAAAATTAATTAAAAACCGAGTCCCGTAATAACGGGACGAAGGTGGAAAAGAGGATGAAGTCCTCTTTGACTAACTATGTCGGAAGTTTCCCAAAACATATTCTTTCAATATTTCAGCTGGCAGTTTTTCGACGTACCGAAAAAACTGATCAAGGCCTGGAAAAACTTTCTTTTGTTTAATTTGAATTATTTTTCCATTCCTTTATTGGTTAAAACTCTTTTTGCCCCCTGGAGAAAATATAAAATGTCTTACGGCAGGGGATTTGACGCCGGGAGATATGCTGAGGCGTTTCTTTCCAATTTAATCTTCCGAATTTTAGGAGCGATAGTGAGGATTTTTTTAATAATTATTGGACTTTTTGTTGAAATTCTGATAATTTTCGGCGGAATAATTGTATTTTTTGGCTGGCTAATTTTACCAGCTCTTTTAATTTGGGGGTTAATATTTGGATTTAAAGTTTTATTTTAAAATGAAACAAAGTAGAAGTTTCACCCTTATTGAACTCTTGGTAGTTATTTCCATCATAGGACTCCTTTCCAGTATTGTCTTGGTAAGTATGAAGGGAACCAGGGGAAAAGCCAGAATTGCCAAGGGTTTAGAGTTTAGCCAAAGTGTTAATAATGCTCTTGGCGCCGATGCCGTAGGAATCTGGAGATTTGAAGAAGGCGTGGGTTCTACTGTTTATGATTATTCAGGTTATGGGAACAATGGAACATTACAAAATTTTAATTTTACTCCAAGCTCCGGTTGGACAACTGGAATTATAGGAAATGCCTTGAGTTTTGACGGCGTGGATGATTATGTGGATGCGGGGAGCGGGGCAAGCACAAATTTTGTAACTGATGATTTCACTATTGAACTTTGGATAAAAACAACGTATAGTGCTAACCAAACATTGGTTCAGCGAGGAGCAAAGCAAGTAAGAGGGTATACGTTGATGGCTGACCCATATGTTCACCTTCTCACTCATCAAGCCGGAACTTATACTTATGTTCGTTCTCGGCATACTGCAAATACCGGTGAGTGGCAACATTGGGTTGCCGTGAAAGTTGGCACAACGGCTAAACTATATCTTAATGGCGTTGAAGATTTACCTTATACTTCTTTAAGCGACCCTATGAATAATCCTGTTTCGGCACCGAGCGACTCACTCAAAATTGGGTCTGGTAGTTGGGGATATGCTAACGGTCTCATCGACGAAGTCCGCATTTACAATCAAGCCCTTTCGGCTTTTGAAATCCAGAAGCATTATGCAGAAGGATTGGGGAAGCATGATAATTTAGCAGTAAAATAATAAATATGCCCCGTACCACAGTTTTAAATAAATTTCATTATACTTATGTCTTGGAAAGCTTTAAGGATCATAAGAGGTATGTGGGCTATACCGCGAATTTAAGGGAAAGATTAAAAGAACACAACGCAGGAAAGTCATTTTCAACAAAACCAAGATTACCATTTAAACTAATCTATTGCGAAGTTTGTTTGAATGAAGAAGATGCCAGGAGGCGGGAATCTTTTTTCAAACAAACTAAAGGCCGAAGATTCATCACCAAAAGATTAAAAGGATATTACGCTCAATACTATAAATGATGTTGTAGTACTGAGCTGTGGTACGGGGTATGGATTTTAATTTCAATTCAAAAACAGCTAAGATTTATCATGCAGTAAAATGGGAAAGAAGCTTGGCTTTCAGATTCGTAAAACCGTTGAAAAAATTATTTCTCTTTCTCTTTATTTTTAATTTCGGGGTATTTCTCTACGGATTTTTTATCGGCGGATATGCCAATTCGTCCCTTTCCCAATTGCTCGGCTTTTCGATAATTTCTTTAACTTTGTTTTTAATTTATTGGGGGGAAGAGGCATTCTTAAATTTAAAATTAAAAAATCCTCAAATAAAAATCGCCCTTGAAGACGTTGTAAAATCTCCGGAAGAATTCAATCTGGCCGATTTTTTAAGCTTTGAAACGGCCAAAGCGGTTGATAAATCAGTAAGATCCGGCAAAAGCATCCTTTATTATCTGCTTTCCGACAATCCCAATCTTAATTTTGTGTTTTCCCGCGTCCTGCTGAACCTGAACGAAATTAAAAAGCTTTTAAAAGCTTCTTCGGAAAAAATCCCCTCAGCGGAATTGCAAGATTCCATTCTTGAATCCCTTAAAATGGCCCTGAAAAGAAAACATTCGAGGGTTGAAGTAGGCGATATGATTTCCGCCCTGGCCAAGCAAGATTCATTTTTTAAACAGATTCTGATTGACAATAATCTTAAAGCCGAAGACATTGAAAACTTAACCTGGTGGCTGGAGTCTTTGGAAAAAAGAATAAGAGAAAGGAAAAAATTCTGGGAATGGAAGAATTTGATAAAGAAAGGGAGCCTGGCCAAAGGCTGGGCGGCAGGATACACTCCCACTCTGGACCAGTTCTCCGCCGATTGGACGGAAATCGTTAAAAAGAGGGGAGGATTTGAAGAAATCATAGGCAACGGGGAGGAAATTGCCGAAATGGAAAGAATCCTGAGCCAGGAGGGCGTCCATAACGTCTTATTGATCGGAGAACCCGGTACCGGCAGAAAAAGCATTATTCAGGCCCTGACCCAGAAGATTCTTCTGGGAGAGTCGTTTCCCGAAATAAATTACAAAAGAATTGTCGCTCTCGACATCGTTTCCATGCTGACCCGCTACGAGTCCTTCGAGGAAATAGAAAGGTTATTGGAAACGATATTTACGGAAGCGGCTTCAGCCGGCAACGTTATTTTGGTCATCGATGAGTTCTACAGCTTTGTTGCCCAGGCGAGCGGAAGGCCGGGGGCCATTGATATTTCGCCGATTCTGGCGCGTTTCCTGCCCATACCCGGTTTCAGGGTCATCGGAATCACTTCTTTTCTAGGGCTGCATCTTTTTATTGAAAAAAACCCGACGATTTTAAATCTTTTCGGGGTAGTCAAGATTTCGGAAATAAGCGAACAGGAAACAATTTTCATTCTGGAAAATTTAACCCTCGGATACGAAAATAAGTATAAGAAATTCGTCAGTTATCAGGCCATCAGAGACATCGTCAGATATTCCGGCAGATACATTCAGGACGTTCCCTTCCCCAAGAAAGCAATCGACCTTCTGGAAGAAGTGGTGGTTTATACCGTCCGTTACGCGAAAAGCAAAGTTGTTTTGCCGGAATACGTTTCAAAGCTGGTTTCCAAAAAAACGGACATACCCGTGGGGCAGCTTGAGCAAAAAGAAAAAGAAATTCTTTTGAATTTGGAAAATTTGATTCATCAGAGGATCATCAATCAGGAAGAAGCGGTGGCAGAAGTTTCAACGGCCATGAGAAGGGCCAGGGCGGAAGTAACAAAGAGATCCGGGCCGATGGGCACCTTCTTGTTCTTGGGGCCGACCGGCGTGGGAAAAACCGAAACGTCAAAAGCCCTGGCTCAGGTTTATTTCGGTTCCGAAAACAAAATGATCCGGCTTGATATGCAAGAGTTCCAGAACGTCACGGATATTCCCCGTTTGATCGGCTCGGCGCAAGAAGAAGGATTTCTGACCACCAAAGTCCGGGAGGCTCCGTTTTCTCTGATTCTTTTGGATGAAATTGAAAAAGCCCATCCCAATATCCTGAATTTATTCCTGCAGGTTTTAGACGAGGGTTATCTGACGGACGGCCTCGGCCGGAAAGTCGATTTCAAAAATTCGATAATCATCGCCACCTCCAACGCCGGGTACCAGATAATTTTGAAGGCGATCCGCGAAAAAACCGAATGGATCAAGGTGAAAGACGAAATATTGGATTATATCTTCGGGCAGGGCACTTTCAGGCCGGAATTTATCAACCGATTTGACGCGGTGGTGGTTTTCAAAACTCTGAGCAAAGAAAATCTTTTGGACATTGCCGAATTGATGCTCCAGAAAATAAAGAAAGGATTGAAAGAGAAAGAAATTGATTTTATCATTACCCTTGTCCTTAAGGAAAAAATCGCCGAATTGGGATACGATCCGACTTTCGGGGCAAGACAGATGAAGAGAGTGATCCAGGATAAGGTAGAAAACGTTTTGGCCTCCGCCCTCTTATCCGGAGAATTGAAAAAAGGAGCTCAGATTGAGATTGATCCCGAAGGGTTTAAGATAATTGTTAAAAATTAGGAATTAAGAGTTAAAAACCGGTTTCCAGGCCCTTTTAGGGCTTTTTTGTTTGCCTGTGGATTATTTGGGGATGATTTTTCGGTTTTCCTCATATTCTTAGAATGGAATAAAGTGGTTGACTCAGGTTGATAAGTGGGATATAAAGTAAATGAAGTGGGGGATTGTGGATAACTATGTTAATAACCTCATTTTCTGTGGATAACTTGAGCGAATGATAACAAGCGAAACCCCGCCCTCTATGCCGTATGTATTATGTTTATATCTTAAGGTGGAAAAGAAATAACCAATTCTATATAGGTTATACCAATGATTTAACGCGAAGAATTAAACAACATAAAAGGGGAGGGTGTTCAGAATTAATTTATTACGAGGCCTATCAATCTGAAAAAATTGCAAGGCAACGAGAAAGAAAATTAAAATATTACGGGAGCGCTTGGCGTGCCCTCAAGAAAAGAATTATTGCTTAGAGGGCGGGGTACTCCTTACAGTCGTATGTTCATCGGAGAATACAAATATTCAATTGACGAGAAAAAAAGACTGGCAATCCCATCAAAGTTTCGCCCACTTTTGGGTAAACGGGCAGTAATCACCAAAGGATTGGATCAGTGTTTGTTTCTTTACCCGACTAAAGAATGGAATAATCTGGTTGAAAAAATAGCCAAAATGCCCCTGGCTCAAGCCGATGCCAGGGGATTTGCAAGATCAATGTCAACCGGGGCGATGGAAGTTGACTTTGATAACTTAGGAAGAATTTTAATTCCCGATTATCTGAAATCTTACGCGTTTTTGAAAAAGAAAGTTGTAATTGCCGGAGTTTTAAATCGAATTGAAATCTGGGACGAAAACAAATGGCAGATATATCAGAAAAAAACGGAAAAGGCAGTAGGGGATATAGCGGAAAGATTAAAAGAATTAGGAGTATAGTCGCTCGGTAACGAATTTTCAAAGTACCGATTGTCCAAATCCCAGCGAGATTTGGCAATCTACATTCTCGGCTCGTCACTCCGACAGTAGTCGGAGACCATGCCGACGAGCCTGCGAAAGTTACTTTAAAAATTGTTACCTCGCTCAAATTTATTCGTATATTCGTAGATATTTGTAATTCGTAGGGTTATGCACATTCCCGTTCTTCAAAAAGAAGTCATGCAATATCTAGCTCCGAAACCAAATGAAAATTTTATTGACTGTACGGCGGGTTTCGGAGGACATACAGCCGCTATCTTAGAGAAAAACGGACCACAGGGGCGAGTGTTGGGAATCGATTGGGATAAAGAAGTTATTTCCCAGCTTAAATCGCAGACGACAAAGTTCAAGGACAGATTAATTTTAATAAACGATTCTTTTACAAATTTAAAAGAGATAGCCAAAAAGTTTCATTCAATTTCGGGAGTGTTATTCGATCTGGGAATGTCGAGCTGGCATTTGGAAGAGTCGGGAAGGGGATTCAGTTTTTTGAAATCGGAACCCTTGGATATGCGCTATAACGTCAATAATCCTCTGACCGCCGAAAAGATCGTAAACTACTGGTCGGAACCGGAGATGGAAAATATTTTGAAAGAATACGGAGAAGAAAGGTTTGCGGGAAACATTGCCGAAGAAATTATAAACGAAAGAAAATTTTACCCGATAAAAAGCACTTCCCAACTGGTAAAAATCATCCAAAAAGCAATTCCTTTCAGATATCAGCGCCAAAAAATACATTTCGCCACGAGGGTATTCCAGGCGTTGCGGATTGCGGTGAACGACGAGCTGAACAACCTAAAGAAGGCTTTACCCCAGGCTGTCGAAATTTTGAACCCCCAAGGAAGAATGGTTGTAATATCTTTTCACTCCCTTGAAGACAGAATAGTCAAAAATTTCTTAAAGGAAAAATCAAAAGAAAATATTTTACAAATTTTAACAAAAAAACCAACGAGGCCCGCGAGACAAGAAATTATCATTAACCCTCGTTCAAGGTCCGCTAAACTGAGAGCGGCGATCAAAATAAAACAATGAATAACACGCTAATCCTAAGTCTGCCAATTTCATCGACATCTCGCTTCAGAATAAAGGGCTTGAAGGTTTTGTGGATTTTTATTTCAATTTTAATGTCGTCGCTTCTGGTAGTATGTATCTTCCAGATCGGCGCATATACGAAGGAGGTTTATCTTATTCAGAGCTACGAAAAGAAACTGAATCAACTTACCTTGGAAAATAAAATCTTGGAAGTCAATTTCTCCGAAGTCAACTCTTTAAATAACGTCGGGAATTACGTCCAAAACAGTGTATTTGAGAAAGCAAATAAAATTGATTACATCCGTCTCTTAGAAGGCACGGCGTTGGCAAAGTGATTATGCCCAGTAATACATCCCCGTACAAGTTGCCTTTAGCAACTGTATCGGGGCTCCGTCCTTTCGGGACTCCGCTTCCTATTACTGGGGCATAATAATATAAGTAATTAATCTGGAAGCAAAGCCCCGTATAATCCGTTAGGAGCTATACGGGGTTGATATACTGGGTATGCAATCTTGGAGAGTCAATTTAATTCTGGTATTCCTGTTTTTTTTCGGGCTAGCAGTTGTCTCCCGGCTTTTTTTTATTCAGATCATGCGGGGCGATTTCTATAAAGCCCTGGCTCAGGGACTATACAATTCAGGTGAAGAGAAGGTGGCGGAAAGGGGAGAAGTTTTTTTTAAAAACGGGGAATCTTTAGCCATCAATATGGATTGGCCCATGGTTTTTTCTTCTCCTGATAAAATTGAAGCAAAAGAAGAAACCGCCGAAAAATTGGCCGCGATCCTTAATCTCAACAAAGATTTACTCCTGGAAAAATTCAAAAAAGACAGTATTTACGAAGTAATTAAAAAAAGATTGACCGAGGAAGAAATCAAGGAAATAAAAGAATTAAATCTGGCGGGAATCTTTTTGGGGAAAGAAACAGGCAGATATTATCCGCAAGAAACGCTGGCTTCCAAAATTATCGGGTTTTTGGACGCGAATCAAAAAGGGCAGTACGGTTTGGAAGAATATTACGAAGAAATTTTGCAGGGAACAAGAAAAAGCCGGGGCAGCGATCTCTTTTTAACCGTTGATTATTCGATTCAATTTACGGCCGAAAAATTATTGGAAAAAGCCAAGAAAGATTTAGACATTGAAGAAGGCGAAATTGTGGTTATCGATCCCAATACCGGGAAAATTCTGGCCTTGGCCGGTTTCCCCAATTTCAACCCGAACGAATATTCGAAAGTCGCCGATTTGAGCCTTTTTCAAAATTCGGTAACCCAAAAAATCTTTGAGCCGGGGTCGGTTTTCAAACCGATTACCATGGCAGCAGCTTTAAATGAAGAGGAAATTACTCCCCAGACCATTTACCAGGATCCGGGCAAAATAAAAATCGGAGGTTATAAAATCTTAAATTACGACGAGAGGAAATATCCCGGCGACACTACGATGACCCAGGTTCTGGAAAAATCAATCAACACGGGAGCCGTATTCGCGGAACAGCAGTTAGGCGATAATTCCTTCCTGAAATACATTGAAAATTTCGGCATCTTTACGCCTACGGGCATAGACACTAAAGAAATTTACTCCCAAAACCAGGAGTTCAAAAAAGGTTATGAAATAAATTTTGCCACGGCCTCTTTCGGCCAGGGGATAGAAATGACTCCGATCCAGCTGATAAGGGCCTATTGCGCTCTTGTCAACGGCGGCAAGATAATCAGGCCTTATTTGGTGGAAAAAATCCGTGACAACGGGGAAATTACAGAAACCCGGCCGAAAACCGAAGATAATTCCGTAATTTCTTCCAAAACCACCTCGCAATTAACCGGAATGCTGATCAGCGTGGTGGAAAATGGTTATGCTAAAACCGCCAAGATTCCCGGATATTATATTGCCGGGAAGACCGGTACTGCTCAAGTGCCTGAAGGAGGAGTATATTCTTCGGAAAAAACAATCCAGACTTTTATGGGTTTTGCGCCGGCTTTCAATCCTCAATTCCTGATTTTGGTAAAACTGGATAATCCCAAAACAAAAACCGCCGAATATTCGGCCGTGCCGATATTCCACGATTTGGCAAAATATATTATCGATTATTATCAAATTCCGCCCGATGAACCCCGTTAGAAGTCCTTGGCAGAAAAATTTTAATAAAATTTTTCTGTGTGGGACAAACGGGATATCAACAAAATATAATGAAAGTGTCTGAAATTGACTATTTTGGTTATATAAAGACAGACTTCTAACGGGGTGAATCCAATTAAAGACATTATATTCTTTTGGAAAAAACCGAGGGTTGTGATTATCAACGGAGACGACCCGAAAACAATAAAGAAACTCGTTT
>CAYYRI010000015.1:0-10162 GCA_964474185.1 uncultured Candidatus Saccharibacteria bacterium
AGGATAAAGGGCCGGAGATATTACCAATTCACCGCCATTGACTGCGCTACCAGATCAAATAAGTGAATACACTAAAAAACATCATCCCTCCTTTAATGCCTGATTTAAGGCAAATTCAATTGCCTTTTTTAGCCCGGGTTGTGGTTCTGGAAATTTAAACAGAAATTCGGTCTGCCAGGAGCCCATTTCTTTAATTTCGCACCACGATGAATTAAGCCCCTCATTTCCAATTATCCCAACTAAATATGTTTCGGCAAACCTGAGTACTTTATCCGCTTTTTTCTTTTCTAAAAGCGGTATTGTGGCAGAAAACTCTCTATCTGAAAGTTCTAAAACCCACACTTTAGAATTCATTTTTCTCCTTTCTTTCGCACTCTCCTTTTTGTAAAGGTGCTATTTTATTTGATTTATTATTTTAATACTTTATTTAGTTTTTGTCAAGGTTTTGCGTAAAATATCTCTAACTAGTTGTGGATTGGCTTTTCCTTTTGTCTGAGCCATTATTTGACCGATTAAATATTGAAAAGCATTAGCTTTTCCCAATTCATAATCTTTAACTGCTTTTGGATTTTTAGAAATTACTTCTTTAATGATTTTTTCAATCTCAGCTTCATCAGTAATTTGAACTAATCCTTTTTCTTCGATAATTTGGGAAGGATCGGCTCCGTTTTTGAACATCTCAGCCAACACCTGTTTGGCAATCTTGCTAGAAATCGTATCTTCCTGAATCAAAGTAATAAATTCTGCGAAGTTCTCCGGCGTAATCAAAAATCTGTTGTTTGCAACCGGATTTACTTTTAAAAGGCCCTGTAGGTCGGAAATCAAATAATTTGCGGCTAACTTTATTAATTTGAAAAGTTTTTCTTTGGGAAGATTAGAACCAAATTCCGAAACCACCTTTTCAAAATATTCTCCCAAATCTTTGTTGTAAACAAAAATCTCAATGTTTCTTTCGGCCAATCCGTACTCTCGCGCCAACCTTTCTCTCCTTTCCTGAGGAAGCTCGGGAATTTCAGCCCGGATTTCATCGATCTCCTTTTTTGCAAAATGAATCGGAGGAAGGTCAGGTTCGGGAAAATACCTGTAATCATGAGCTTCCTCTTTTTCTCTTTGAGAAAAGGTTTCACCTTTCATATCGTCCCATCCCCGCGTTTCTTGAGTGACTTTCTCTCCCCTTTCCAAAACTTCCGTCTGTCTCTGAATTTCATAATTAATCCCCCGCTCCACCGCCTTAAATGAATTAAGGTTTTTAATTTCTACTTTTGTGCCCAATTTTTTATCGGCAGAAAGAGAAATATTAACTTCAACCCGCATCTGCCCTTTTTCCATATCGGCATCGGAAACATCAAGATAATGCATGATCAGATGCAATTTTTCGGCGAATCTTTTTGCTTCTTCCGCCGAAGCGATGTCGGGTTCGGTTACCAGCTCCATAAGGGGGATTCCCGCCCGATTGAAATCAACCAGGGAAAAATCGGCTCCTTCGGGGTGGATCAACTTACCCGTATCTTCTTCCAAATGGACCCTGGTAATCCTGATGGTTCGGCTTTTCTCACCATCAGCCCTGAGCACTGTCGAAGGGCTGATTTTCTTGCCGTCTAATTCAAGGAAACCCCCGAGGCACAAAGGCTTGTCGTATTGGCTTATCTGATAACCCTTGGGTAAATCGGGATAAAAGTAGTTTTTTCTGTCAAATTTTGAATATTCGGGGATTTGGCAATTAAGGGCCAAACCGGTTTTAACAACTTTTCTTATCGCCTCTTCGTTGATAAAGGGGAGGCTTCCCGGTTGGGCGGTGCACACGGGACAAATATTCACATTTGGGAGGCGCTCATCCGGATCATTGGAACAATTGCAAAACATTTTGCTTTTTGTTTTCAGTTCGATATGAATTTCGAGACCGATGGTTGGTTTATACATAACATTATTCCGTTATTCTGCCGTCTTCCGATTTTTGATTATCCCGACCCGTATATTCATCAACTATTTCAACGCCGCTGCTTGTACCGATGATATCGGCGCCGGCCCCAACCATCATTTCCAAATCGGCTAAGGTTCTAATAGAGCCCGCGGCTTTTACTAAAATTCCGGGAGCAGACTTCCGCATTATTTTCACGTGTTTTGCTTTTTCCGGCAATTCGACATGATCCAAGGGATCGTTTATCGTGGCGGTTTTAACACAGATGGCTCCCGACTCTTTTACAATTTCCGAGGCTTTTTTTATTTCTTCGTCGGTCAAGTAGCCCGAACCGATGATCACTTTAGTGGGCAGAATACTGCAAATTTCTTTTAAATCATTTAAAACTTCGCCGTATTTTCCATTTTTGAAATCATCAATTTTCATCACCACATCGACTTCGTCCGAACCATCAAGCTTGGCCTTTTCAACCATTTTTATCCTCTCTTTATGGGGGCTCGCACCCGTCGGTTCGTCGATCAAAGTGGTGACTTTAACACCCGTACCCGAAAGCACCTCTTTTGCCGTTTTAGTATGCTCCGGGAAAACGCAAAACCCCCGGAAGCCGTAGTTTTTCGCTTCTTCTGCGACTTTTTTTATTTCGTCGCCGTCCGCACCCTTTTTTAAATATGTTTGGTCAATCCGTTTTGCGATATTATCCATGTTTATTTGCCGCTAAGTATACGTTTTTTAACAACAGGGCGACCGTTAAAGGGCCTGTGCCCCCGGGAACCGGAGTCAGAAAAGCGGCTTTTCCAGATACGCTTTTTCTGTCTACGTCGCCAACCGTTTTTTTATTTCTGGTCACCGTAATTCCGCCGTCAATTAAAATAACTCCCCTCTTTATTATGTTTCCTTTTATAAAATTGGGCGTACCCAAAACGGTGATAACAACGTCTGCTTTATTAATTTTATTCGGAGAAAAATTTTTTCTCAGAACGCATTCTGCTCTTATATCTTCTTTTTTCAGGAAAAATCTCAGGCGGTTGCCAAAAATATCCGAATTAACCAAAGCTAAAATTTTTTTGCCTTTTATATCTTTCGTTGAATTTTTCAGGGCGATTAAAAGAGCGGAAATAAAGGGAGAAGAAAAAGACGACTTCTTGCCGAATCCATCAACATCTTTTAATGGAGAAACCGCTCCGACAATTTTTTCCGGACTGAAACCTTTGGGAAGAGGCAGTTGAACGATGATCCCCTGTACCGATTTATCGTCATTCAGGCTTTTAATTTTCCGGATAATTTCTTTTTCCGGAACGTCTTCCTTGAACTTATAAAGCAAAACTTCGATTCCGATTTCCCTTGCAGCCCTTTTTTTATTTCTGATGAATAATTCTGAAGATTTATCCTCGCCCGCCAGGATTACGGCTAATTTCGGCCTGACCTTCAATCTATCTGTCTTTTTTTTCAAATCCGATAAAATTTTATCAGCAATTTTTTTACCATTGAAAATCACCATAGATTGGAAATTTTTTGACAATTTCTTTTACTCTCTTCTTAATCTTGTTTTTAATCCGCGCGTTATCGATATTTTTTATCAGAGATACGATCAAACGGACTATCTCTCTTGATTCTTTTTCTTTCATCCCCCTGGTAGTTATCGCCGGACTTCCCAATCTGATGCCCGAAGGATTAAAAGGAGGCCTTTTATCAAAAGGGATGGCGTTGCGGTTGACGTAAATGCCGACTCTGTCCAGTTTATCCTGAATTCTTTTTGAATCCAATCCGAAAGGAGAAATATCAATCACCATCAAATGGTTATCCGTTCCCCCCGAAACCACCCTCACTCCCTGCTTTTGAAATTCATCGGCCATAGCCGAGGCATTCAGAATAATCTGTTTCTGGTATTTTTTGAAAGAAGGACTCATCGCTTCCAAAAAACAGACGGCTTTTGCCGCAACAACGTGGTCCAAAGGCCCGCCCTGCATTCCGGGGAAAACGGCTCTGTCAATTTTTTGGGCCAAGTTCCATTTTCCTTTAGGGTCCAATCTGTCTTCAATCTTGCATAAAATTAATCCTCCTCTCGGTCCTCTCAAGGTTTTATGGGTGGTGGTTGTCACAACATCGCAATAAGGAAAAGGATGAGGATGGACTCCGGTAACCACCAAACCCGCGATGTGGGCGATGTCCGCCATCAAATAAGCATTGACTTTATCCGCAATTTTGCGGAAATTTTTGAAATCAAGGGTTCTTGAATAAGCCGTGGTGCTGATAATAATCAATTTCGGTTTGAATTTCAGGGCCGTTTTTTCCACTTCTTTCAAATCCACTTTTTCCGTCTTGGGATCAACTCCGTAATGAGCGAATTTGTACAATTTTCCCGAAAAATTGACCGGGGATCCGTGAGTCAGATGGCCGCCGGCCGACAAATCAATTCCCAGTATTTTATCCCTGTAATTCAGCAATGCCAAATAAACCGCGGCATTTGCCTGGGAGCCCGAATGCGGCTGAACGTTGGCATGTTCTGCGCGAAACAGTTTTTTAGCTCTTTCTATGGCCAAAGTTTCAATTTCATCGATAAATTCATTGCCGCCGTAATATCTTTTATAGGGATACCCTTCGGAATACTTATTGCTTAAAGGCGTCCCCATGGCGGAGATTACGGCGGGGCTGGCGTAGTTTTCCGAAGGAATTAAAACCAAACCCTCTTTCTGGCGTTCTATTTCTTTCTTAATCAAATTGTAGATTTTGGGGTCGGTTTTTGATAATTTCATATAGCAAGCTTTCGCTCTGCGAAAGCGCAGATGGAAAAGAGGATTTATCCTCTTTGACTTATTAAACCTGTTTTTCTTTTTTATTTGTTGTTACCCTGCCGCCTTGCCATTGCCCTCGATATAAATTAGATTCTCCTTCAACCTGAAAGAACATTATATGGACAACTCTGGCGCCCATTTCCAGTTTAAATTTCTCCTCTCGGAAATTATAAATTCCCATTGTCAGGCCTCCCTTGTAGCCCGGCGGTGTCTGGCCGCCGAAAATATAGACGCCAGATCTGAATAAAGTGGAGCGCGGCGTCATTATGGCCAAAAGATCTTCCGGCATATTCACCTGCTCAATCGTTTTCATCGCGTAATAAGTGCGAGGCTGGAGTTCTATTTTGACGGTTTTTCCATTTTCATATTTGGCAACTAATTCCATTTCCGGCGTCTCTCTTTCCTCCACTCCCAGAAAACCCCTGCCTTTTATTCCGTACAGCTCCCCTATTCTTAAATCGAATCCGGCGCCTTCCGGATTTTTTAATTCCCTTTCCGAAAGATTTTCAACCAATTTATTTTCCTCAACCAATTTTAACAACTCTTTAACTCCAATTATCATTTTACTATCTTCCTAAATGATTTAAATTTTTTTCAAATACCGAGTCCCGCGCAGCGGGACGAAGGTGAAGAAGAGATTTATCTCTTCGACCCCAAATTTTTCAGATTTTTTTCAAATTGTTTTTGCAGCTCTTCTTTCATTTCCTGATGGAACTTCTCATTGTAATTTCTGACGGCCGGCAAAATCAGACCGCAACTTTTTTCTTCGGGGCAAAACCCGATGATATGACATTTCGGCCCGACCAATTCACCCAGGAAACCTGCACCTTTTTTCCTTAAAATCTCTTTAATCTGGATTATTTCTCTCCAGCTATTCCTGTGTATTTCTTCTTCAGCAGTCTTGCAAAGCCTTAAAGGATAATAACCCGTCAAGAAATTATACAAATCATACTCCTGTAGAATATCAATTTTTACGGCTCGGGGAATCAAAAAAACGGCTTCTCTGGGCTTGATGCCTAAACCAAGAAGAGTTCTGTAAGCCTTAAACGCATTCGAAGCGACCGAAAGATATTTTGCAAGATACTCTCTGTTTCCTTTGATCGAAGGGGGTATGGAAAAAACTTCTTCTATCTCTCGAGCGATGGCGAAGAGGGAAGAAGACTTGTCTTCTTCGCCCCTTTTTATCTGTTTTTCAAATTTTTTGAATATTTTTGCCGCCCGATCCGTACAATAATACAATGATTCTATTATCTGGCGGCAGGTTCTGTGCCTTTTTTTCTCCGTCCAAATGCAAATGGGAACGGAGGAAAGAGTTTTAAAAGATAAGCTGGAATTGTAATCGCGAAAAATCTCCTGATATAAACCTAAAAGATTAAGCCATTCTTTTTTAATTTGCTTCGGGGAGTTAAAAACCGCTTCCCTTTTTTGTTTAAATTCTTTCAGTTTTTTTCTTAACCCTTCCGCTGCCAGAATTTCGGCGGATATTATTTTCGCCCCCTTTGCCAGTTTTTCTTTCTTCACCAATTCCCTGACGAGGTTTGATTTCGCGGGGTCTTTAAAAATATTGGGATAAGGATAAATGTTCCGGGGCGCCGCTTCCCTCGTGGCAAAAAGCAAGTCTATGCCCAAATCTTTAGACTTCTTTTCAATTTCCTTAAGCAGAAGGCCTATTTCTTCCGGCATCCATTCTTTTTCCGCTTCGTATTCCCTTTTCACCCCGACAATCGATTCGACGGGCAGCTGGATTATGCCTGTTCCATATATGCCTTGCTGTAAAATTTTGCGCGCCTCGTCTTTGCTGATGCCCTTTGCCAGGAAATAATTATGCAGTCTGATATTTTCTTCCGAAGCCCGCCGATAAATATCTCTCGCTTTTTTATTGCCGTAAATTCCTTTGGTATATACTATGTCTTTTTCCGTGGTATTCGTCCGGCGCCCGGAAGAAACCAGAGAAGAAGAAAAATAAAGCCCGGTCAGGGCCCAATCTATAAATTTGCTCCCTTCGTAAGTGATGGAAATAACCGGAGTGGTGGCGATCGAAGCGTGGCCTCTTAAAGAAGAACGCAGCAGAATAGTCTTAACTTTATCTTCAACTTTTTGCCCCTTTTTGAGAGTTTCTTTGACTAAATCGTTAACCGATTTTCCTTTAAAAGTCAAAAGGGCGGAAAATGCGGCAATTTGCTGGGGATTTAAAACTCCTGTCTTGTCCTTCAAAACAGGAGTAATTCCTAAAAATTTTACCTTGAGATTCTTGGTTAATAACATTTACTTCAGCTCTTTGTTTAATTTACTGGCGCGGGGAGATTCCGGCTTGGCATACGCGTGGTCTTTCTGTTTCAGGTAGGGAATTTCAACGGAGCTGGAAAGAGTTTCAAAAGTTAAGGCGCAAATCCTGGTCACTCCGGCATACAAGACGACGGGCATAGGGCCCAGGTTCCCCAATTCCATCACCGCCTTCCCCCGCCAACCCGGATCAAACCTGGCGGCGGTCAAGTGGACTACGACTCCGATCCTGGCCAAAGACGATCTGCCGTCAAGCCTGGCTACTATATCGTTGTTTAAAGAGAATTCTTCTTTTGTCGTAGTCAAGACAAAAGCTTTTGGCTGCAGAATAAAAGGCGCGTCGTCTTTTATTCGTATCTCTTCCATAAACTTTTCAAAATTAATCTTTCTTTTAAGATCCAGATAAGGATAATCCGATTGTTTAAAGATCTTAAAAATGTTTCCTAAATGCAAATCAAGAGAACAGGGACCCAATTGATCCTTAAAATTCGGTTTGGGACTGACCTTGATTTTCCCTTCCTTGATATATTTTTTAATGTCTTTGTCGGAAAGAATCATTTTATTATTCTATTGTTATTCCCATATTGCGGGCTGTTCCTTCGATTATTTTCATTGCCGCTTCAATATTGTCGGTATTCAAATCCGGCATTTTTTGTTCGGCGATTTTCTTCAGCTGCTCCCTTGTGATTTTAGCGACTTTGGTCTTATTGGGTTCTCCGGAACCCTTCTCAATCCCCGCCGCTTTTTTCAACAGCTCGGAAGCGGGCGGCTGTTTTACCTTAAAAGTATACGTTCTGTCTCCGTAAACATAAATTTCAATCGGAAGAATAAAACCGATTTTTTGTTTTGTCACCTCGTTAAATTTCTGGCAAAATTCGGGGATATTGACTCCGTGCTGAGCCAAAGCGGGTCCCACGGGCGGAGCCGGAGTGGCCTTTCCCGCCGGGATTTGAAGTTTGATGATTGCTTTTGGTTTTCTTGCCATAGTTTTATTGAAATTTCGAAATTCGAATATCGAAATTCGAAACAAATTCTAAATTTTAAATTGTAATTTTCTAAACTGTTTTGTGCTTTGAATTTTAATCATTTGATATTGTTTAGGATTTCGTGCTTCGGATTTAGGGTTTTAAGAACTAGACTTTCTTTATCTGAAGAGAGTCTAGTTCCACCGGCGTGTCTCTGCCGAACATATTGACCAGGATTTTTACCTTTCCCCTTTCTTCGTCGGTCTCCGACACTTTGCCGTCAAAATCTTTGAAAGGGCCGTCGGTAATCTTAACCAGGTCTCCGACTTTAACTTCAATTTTATATTGGGGCTCTTCCCCTCCTATTCTCTGCTTTAAACTTTCTATTTCTTTCAAAGAAACGGGAACGGGAGTGGTGCCGGCCCCTACAAAACCGGTTACATTCGGAGTATTTCTGACCACATACCAGCTGTCATCCGTCACAATCATTTCCACCAAAACATATCCAGGGTAGATCTTTTCTTCCACTGTTTTCCTTTTGCCATTCTTTATTTTAATCTTTTTTTCTTTCGGCACCAAGACGTTGAAAATTTTATCTTCCATGCTCAAACTGTCAATCCTTTGCTTAAGGCTTTTGGCTACGGCATCTTCGTATCCGGAATAAGTATGCAAAACATACCAATTTCTTTCTTGAGCAGTTTGTTGTTTCGGCATTATTTTACTTGAATATGAGTTTATTAAGCAGGGCGGTAAAGCCAAAATCGATGCCGCCCAAAAAGATTGCCGTGGCAACCGAAACTCCGATAACAAGCAAAGTGTATTTTATGGTTTCGTCTCTGGTCGGCCAGTTGACTTTCTTCATTTCGAGTTTTACTTCCTTCAGAAAAGTAACGATTTTATTTGGAATGGTTGTTATGTTCATGACTGTGGGACTCGGTAGGCGAAGAGGGCTTCGCCCTCTTCTTCACCTCGCTTCCTACGGAAGCTCGGTTTTTAAAAAAGCCCGTCCGGGCTCTTCTTTCATATTACTCGGAGAGCCCTAAATGTCAAGGTTTTTTACGTTTTTAGCGTGAGCTTGGATAAATTTCTTTCGGGGCAAAACTTCATCTCCCATCAGGATATCAAAAATTTTATCCGCTTCCCTGGCATTTTCGATGTCTACTCTCAATAAAATCCTGTTTGCGGGATTCATGGTAGTTTCCCATAACTGTTCGGGATTCATTTCTCCCAAACCCTTATATCTTTGAATCGAAACGCCCGCTATCTTCGCATCGGCAGAAACGGATTTTCCCATTTTACTTAAAATTTTGTTTTTTTCATCTTCGGCATAAGCGTAATTTATTTGTTTTCCCGCTTGGATCCGATAAAGAGGAGGTTGAGCTATGTAAAGGTACCCGGCTTCGATAATCGGTTTAAAATAACGGTAAAAAAGAGTCAAAAGCAGAGTCCTGATATGCGAACCGTCGACATCGGCATCGGTCATTATAATGATGCGATGGTATCTCAGTTTTTCCAGATTAAAATCTTCGGCAATGGCGGTACCTAAGGCAATGATCAGAGATCTGATTTCTTTTGAAACCAGAATTTTATCAAGGCGGGTTCTTTCAACATTCAGAATCTTGCCCCGCAAGGGCAAGATCGCCTGGAATTGCCTGTTCCTGGCCTGCTTTCCACTATTGTGAACAAAAACCCCCGAAGCTAATGCGAAATTATGAGTATCTTCAACTTCTAAATCGTAAACATCTATTTTCTTTTTCAGCTCGATAATTTTTTTAATCTTATGGTTGTAATTTAAAATAGCTTCTTTTAGTCTTTCTTCATTATTATTAAAAAATCGCTGGCGAATTGTCTCATATCTTAAAAGGCTTCTATCCCTTAAATCCATCCTTTCTTGGTTGTATTTTTCTTTGTCGATTTTCCCATATTCCTCAAAAATTTCTCTCAATAATTTTAGAGCTTTCTCTCGATAAGTATTATTGTAAGTCTTTTTTCTTTCTATTCTAAATTCCGGTGTCCATTGTTCTTTAGTTTTTTGACTCCGCCACTTTAAAAGTTCTTCATCTTGCCACTGTTTTTTAGCCAAGACAGAAAGTTCCTTCCTCTTTTCGGGATGTCTCTCAAAATACTCTTTTATTTGTCCGCTCCATTTTTCTCTATTTTTCAAATTGCTCCAATATTTTTTCTGATTCTCGTATAAAAGTTTT
>CAYYRI010000016.1:0-9898 GCA_964474185.1 uncultured Candidatus Saccharibacteria bacterium
ACTCTTTTGGTAATTAATTTATTTAATTCTTCTTTTACCCGAGCCGTAGCGAAGGGTGAAGAAGAGAATTTATTCTCTTCGCCTTCCTTTTTAATTCCAATCATTAAAACCGGATAGGGAAGAGGAGATTTTTCCAAGCTGGGAATAGGTTTTTTCGTTTTAATTACGATTTCCAGAGACCTAATTAGCCTTCTGCGGTTGTTTTTATCTATTGTTTTTGCTCTTTTTTGGTCGAGTTTCCTTAATTTTTTGAAAAGTTCTTTAGTCGTAATCAATTCCAGTTTTTTTCTTAATTTCCAGTCAGGTTTGACTTCGGGGATTATTATCCCGTCTATTACGGCCTGAATGTAAAATCCGGTTCCGCCGCAAATAATCGGGATTTTTTTCTTATCAAAAATTTTATTTATTGCTTCAGTCGCCAATTTTCCGTATTGGACGACGGTAAATCTTTTTTTCGGCGAAGCTACGTCCAAAAGATAATGGGGGATACCTTTCATTTCTTTTTCGGTTATTTTACCCGTCCCGATATCCATGCCTCTGTAAATCTGCCTCGAATCGGCCGATATTACTTCGCCTCCGAATTTACCGGCAAGTCTAACGGCCAATACTGATTTTCCCGATGCCGTAGGCCCTAAAACAACGATTAATTTCCTTTTTTTGATTTCTTTTCTTTCTTTCAATTTCTTCAGGATAATCCGATTTAAGATATTCCACCTTTTTTCTTTTTCTTGCTTGGGAACGTCGTCTTTGATTCTGGCGGCCGCAGTTCCCGGGCGGGGGGAAAATCTGGCGATATAAGCCATATCAAAATCAAGTTCTTTAAAAAGTTTCAGCGTATTTTCAAATTGGGATTTGGTTTCACCCGGAAAGCCCACTATCACATCGGTCGATAAAACAATATCCGGCATTTTTTTTCTGATCTTTTCAACCAGATTTCTATACTGTTCTACGGTATAGGGCCTGTTCATCGCTTTCAGTATTTTATTATCGCCTGACTGAAAGGGCAGATTAAGATAATGGGCAATCTTTTCCGAATTGGCCATGGTTTCGATTAATTCATCGGAGAAATTTTTAGGGTGGGGAGAAATAAATTTTATCTTAAAATCGCCGGGGACGTCAGAAACCCGTTTTAAAAGTTTTGCGAAATTAATGGAAGAATCGTCCGGGGAAGCATAATCATTCACGTTTTGGCCCAAAAGCCAGATTTCTTTTATATTATTTTTAGCCGCTTTTTTTACTTCTTTCAGGATTTTTTCATGACTGCGGCAAACCAACCTTCCTCTTGTGAAAGGGACAACGCAATATGTGCAGGAATTATTGCAGCCGTTGGATACGGGAATATAGGCCAAAAGTTGACTCTCGTATTTAGGGGAACAATTCGAGTATTTCTCTTTACCCGTGATCAAATCAAATTTTTCAATAAGCTTTTTTCTGTCGGATTTTACGATGCAGCCGGTCAGAATAGTTTTTAGTCCGGGTTTTTTATCTTTCAGTTTTTTTAATTTGGGAGCAAGAGTATAAATTCTGTCGACTGCCGATTGCCTGACGGAACACATATTCACCATGATTAAATCAGCCTCTTTTTCGTTTGAGGCGGGTTTGTAGCCTTTCCTTTCCAGATCCGCCGCAATTCTCTCAGAATCCGCCTTATTCATCTGGCATCCGTAGGTAATAATGAAGTATTTCATCTTCTACCAAATTTTTATGAAATAAAAATGAAGGTGAAAAAGAGAATCAAATTCTCTTTGACATATCTTAAAATAGAAAAGCGGCTTCTTCAAGCAGCTGAGTCACGACGAAAGCTTGAAAAGAACGAATGTTCTTTGAGCCGCTTTTCTCCAGCTTTTTATTTTTTACGGTTGGATCAATGGAGTTACCGAAATAGTCTTACACTCGCCCTCAACGCATTTGGCCTGCATTCCTGCACACTTTGCGGTTGTAGTTGCAGTTGCGGTTGTATTAACTGCGGATTCGCATTTTGGCTGAGGACAATCGGCATCAGTCTGGCATTCTTTTTCTTCCTGGCATTTTTCCTCATAATCAACGTCTATGCCCGCCAGTTTTGCAAAACATTCATTGCTGTAAGTCTTCCCGTCTTTACCGCAAACGGGATCCCACAAAGTAATACAAGTTCCCGTTGCAGATTTTCCGGTATTTTTTTGCTGGACTTTTTCCATAATTCTGTCTCTGATTTTTATAATCGTTTCTTTCGTTGAAGTGCTTACTTTTTCCAATGTTGAGCTGCCTACCTTTTCCAAACCTTGTTCCAGTCTTTCTTGGATTTTTTCTTTATTGTCTTCAAGTTTGTTCATTATTTCGCCGAATCTCTCAAGGTGCTGTTCTCTGGCTTCCTGTATTTTTTCAAAAGTGGTGGTTGACACCTGGGTTTCCAGCTTTTGAAGAATCTGCTGGTGAAGAGTCTGTTGTTGGACTAACTTATCCAAGAAACTGCCAACCTGGGTATTCTCTTCGGCTTTTTCTTTTATTTTGTCAACAGCCGCTTTAACTTCTTCTATGCCTTTTTGATAATTTTCAATCCCTTTTTCAATAATTTTCTGGTTTTTCTTCGCCTCTACTAATTTTTTCAATTCAATCAGTTTTTCACTGGCGAATTTCTCTTTGAGTTTGGCTTTCGCCACCGGATTCAAGGTGAAAAGATTTTGAATTTGGCGGCCCAAATTCTTCAAAAAGTAAAATGGACTGTCGGGTAGAATATTAGGAGTCCCTACCCCCAAATCTTCCGCCGTTATATTTTCGTCTGTCGTTGAAGTTGCGGTTGAAGTGCCTTCCTGAGCCAAAACAATTCCGGCTCCGAAAATTAAAGATACGGCTGTCAGGGTTATTAAAATCTTATTTTGCATAAATCAGATCAAGTATTGGTTTTTATTATCTCGACCTTTAATAATTAATGGATTTCTTCTTTTTTCTCTTTCAAGAAATATCTCCACTGTTCAAGAAATTCAACGAAGATAGTAAACGGCATGTCAATCAAAGCGTTAAAGAAAGCGGTTATGGCGTTATATTTCTTCCATTTATTGGACAGCCAGCGTCCCAATCCCACAAGAGGCATAAAAAAGATGTCGAAAAGAAATTCGAAAAATCCCGTCTTTTTTTCTTCAACCGTAAGTTCTTCCGCTCTGTTCTTGACGGCTAATCCCGCAAAGGCGATTAAGGCCACAAACATGATGTTTATAATAACTGATGTCGGCGGGAAGCCGGCCAGTTCAAAAATCCAGACTATGGCTCCCAAAGAAATGCCGGCTCCTATAAGATAAATAATGCCGATAAAGAGTTTTATCAGAAAGCCTCTTTTTTTAGGAACTTTTATTTCATAAATATCGACTTTTTCTCTCTGATAAACAACTTTCATGGTTTCCATTATAACCACGTCCAAATTGTTCTTGGACGGCAGTTTAATCGTTATCATTAAAAGAAACATTAAAAACGTCGGTCCTAAAATATCCACAAGAATCGTAACCGGGGTGAATTTCCCGGTAATAAGCCTGGCCAGAGGAATTTCCAAAACCAAAAAGGAGAAAACGTTGGTGGAAAAAATGGAAAGAGTGGAATAAAAGGCCGCTCTGTAGAGGCGTTTTTTTAGAGTAAGCAGTCTTTTATGATAAGCTCTTTTGGTCAGCTCTTCCAGAATTTCTGGTTTGGATATTTTTTCCGTGATTTCCGCCGGGCTTTCTTCGGCCAGTATGTCTCCCAAAAGCAAATAAGGGGTATCGTATCTTTCGCAGATTCTGTAAAATTTATCGGTTAGAGGGTGATTTAAGTCTTTCTCAAGGCTGTCCCAAATTGAATAGATATTATCGGCCATTTCTTGAAGCTGGTCTGCGGGGAGACTGGACCATTGAGCATAGCGCCTTTTTAAAAGATGATAACTTATTATCGGCGAATCCAGTTTGAAAAGAGCTCTTTGGATGGCGATGTAAATTTGGGTGTTTTTTTCTTCTTTGTTCATTCCCCCTATTACCAAAACCCCCTGTTTCATTTTTATCTGATTTTTCATCAAATCCATCATGTATTCCATCAGGGCCCTTTCTTTGCGGGGCGGGTCTAAAATTTCTTCTACTTCACAGGCGGCGATTCCCAAAATCCAGTTAGTAAGCTGAAGTTTTTGCTTCTCTTTCGGCGGACGGGGGCTTTTTTCAAGAATAAAAATATATTTATCGATTACTTTTCTGACGTCTTCGATTTTTGATTCTGGTATTTTGTCATTCGGAAAATGGCCTCCCCGGATTAATTCTGAAACCAAAGGATCCGCAATGGCTGCGGCATCTTTTGTCAAAACCAGTCTTCGTTTTAACATCCTGCTGATGGCCGCTCTTCTCATCAAATGTTCCTCTCTCCAATCGACGACCTCCCTTATTTTTTCATAAAAAGCGGCAACCTTCGAAGCCACTTCATCGACATGAATGGTGGATATACTTTCTCTCTGCTGCAGCGATTGGTGCCATGCTTGATACTGTTGAATGAGTTTTTGGGTGGATTGTGATAATTCGGGCATATTTTTTAACGGTTAAATTTCTCTAAAAATTTATTTAATTTCATCATTCCGATATCGCCCTTTCCCCGTTCGCGGACTCTGACCGAATCCGCTTTTATTTCGTTGTCGCCTACAACCAGGAGATAGGGGATTTTTTGTATTTCTCCTTCCCGTATTTTTTTTGAGACGGTTTCATTTTCGTTTTTTAATTCGACCCGCAATTTGCCTTCATTCTTTCCCCCTAAAGTTTTTGAAATCCGATTGGCGTAATCGACGTGCCTGTCGCCTATGGGTATTACCCAAACCTGAACGGGAGAAAGCCACAGAGGGAGATTGCCGCCGTAATATTCCAGCAATACGCCGATGAATCTTTCCAAAGCCCCCAATAAAGCGCGATGAATCATTATGGGTCTTTCTTTTTTGCCTTTCTGATTGATAAAATCCATGTTAAATCTTTGGGGCAGGTTAAAATCAACCTGGATTGTCGTGCATTGCCATTCTCTGCCGATAGCATCTTTTATTTTAATATCGATTTTCGGACCGTAAAAGGCGCCTCCGCCTTTGTCGGTTTCGTATTCCAATTTTAATTTTTCCAGCGTATATTTGAGAGAATTTTCGGCTTTTTCCCAGATTTTCGGCGTGCCCACGTATTTTTCCGGCCGGGTTGAAAGGTAAATTTTAAATTCCTTGAAGCCGAAATCTTTCAATATTTTTTTGGTTAATTTGAGGATGGATAAGAGCTCCGGGGAAAGCTGGTCCGGCGTGCAAAAAATATGGGCATCGTCTTGGGTGAAACCCCTTACCCTGATTAAACCGTGCAGTGTTCCCGATTTCTCATATCTGTAAACCGTTCCCATTTCCGTATAGCGGATCGGAAGACTCTTATAGCTTCTGATTTTTGTTTTGTAAATGGCTATGTGGAAAGGACAGTTCATCGGTTTTATCTGGTAGTCGTCTTTTTCCTCTTCTCCTATTTCTCCCATGCGCATGGGAGGAAGCATATTCTCTTTGTAAAAATCGGTATGGCCCGAAATCCTCCAAAGATTCAATTTGGCAATATGGGGAGTATCAACCAATTGGTAGCCGTTTTTCAAATATTCGTCTAACGCGTAATCCATGATGATCTTTTTTAAGATTGCGCCTTTGGGGTGCCACAAAACGAGGCCGGGTCCTATATTCTCATCGATGTGGAATAAATCCATTTTTTGCCCCAAAAGCCGGTGGTCTCTTTTTTCCGCTTCGGCTTCTCTCAAAAAATAATCGTCAAGCTCTTTTTTCGTTTCGAAGGCAATGCCGTATATCCTCGTCAGCATTTTGTTCTTTTCAGATCCTCTCCAGTAAGCTCCCGCAATCTTTGTTAATTTAAAAGAGTTAATAATTTCTTTCGCTTGCCCTGAATGTAATTGAAGGGTGGATTTGATATGCGGGCCCTTGCAAAGATCCAGAAACTTTCCGCTTTCATATATAGTTACGTTTTTCCCCGGTAGCTCTTCGATCAGCTCCAATTTATAGGGCTGGTCTTTGAATAATTTTCGGGCTTCTTTTTTCGAAACGGCCGTCTTTTTGAAAATAATGTTTTGTCTTATGATTTCCCGCATCTTTTTTTCAATTTTAGGCAATTCCTCGGGAGCCAGTGCGGCGGAAAATCCAAAATCGTAGTAAAAACCGTTTTCAATCGCAGGGCCTATGCCAAATTTGGTGCTAGGATATAATTCTTGCACCGCATAAGCCATAATATGAGAAAGCGAATGGCGAGTTGTTTCAATGGAAGTTGTTTTCATGTTTTTTCTATTATTTCTTCTATTTCTTCGCAGATTAACTTCGGGACGCCGTCTCTCGAATCCATTCTCCCCGAAACCATGACGATTTTATTTTCTTGGAAAACCGCAGGATTCCTTTCTATAATTCCCGGAAAGACGACGACCTCAATCCTGTCGCTTAAATCTTCCAGATTGACGAAAAGCATGGGTTTGCCCGTCCTGGTTACTATTTTCTTGATTCCCGCGATTATTCCTCCGACTCTGACTTTTTGCCGGGATCTGGGATTTGAAATTGTAGATATCGCCACCACTTTATTTTCGAAAACGTGCTGGAATCCCTTTAGGGGATGGCTACTCACAAAAAGCCCCAGTAATTCTTTTTCCCAGGTTAATTTTTCTTTTTCCGAGGCGGGGGTGGCCGTAAGAAGGCGGACGTGATTATTGAATTGCATTCCGTCAAAAAGGCCGGTTTGCCCGTTTATTTTTGTTTTTTGGTTTTCTCTGGAATGCTCCAAAAGATTTTCCAGGCTGGAAAGAAGCTGGTTCCTTTCAGCCATTTTATCAAAAACTCCGGCTTTAATTAAGCTTTCCAGGGATTTTTTATTAAGATTTTTTGAATCGATTCTGGTGATGAAATCCTGGATTGAGGCATAAGGCCCGTGCGCTTTCCTTTCCTCGATAATAACTTCAACGATGTTCAGCCCCACATTCTTTATCGCCGACAATCCGAACCTTACCTGATTTTTTTTGGGGACAACCCCGAAAAAAGTGAAGCTCTCGTTTATATCCGGCGGCAAAACGACAATACCCATATTCTTGCATTCCTCGATCAGAACGGAAATCCTGTCTATGTCCGCCCTTTCGGAAGTCAAGAGAGCCGCCATGAATTCCGCCGGAAAAAGGGCTTTTAAGTAAGCTGTTTGATAGGCGATTGTGGCGTAAGCCGCGGCATGGGAACGGTTGAAGGAATAGCTGGCGAAAGGTTCGATCCAGTACCAGATTTTTTGGGCGATATCTTCCCTGACTTCGTTTTTTTTGCAGCCCGAGATGAATTTTTCCTTCTGGGCCATTAATAATTTTCTTATTTTTTTACCGATGGCTTTTCTCAAAACGTCGGCTTCGGCCAGGCTGAATCCGGCCAATATCTGGGCGATTTTCATAATTTGTTCCTGGTAGAGGGGAATTCCGTAAGTATTTTCCAAAATAGGTTTCAGTTTCGGATGAAGATAATCTACCGCCTTTTTTTTATTTTTACAGGCAATGTAGTCGGGTATCAACTGCATGGGTCCCGGCCGGTAAAGGGCGACCATGGCGATAATGTCTTCAAACTCGGTCGGCTTCAATTGTTTTAGATATCTTTGCATACCGTCGCTGTTGTGTACTAAAAATCCATTAGCCACAAAATTATTACCGGGAGATTGCATTACAATATCGTAGGTTTTTTCTTTGCCGCCGTATTTTATTTCTTTGACTTTGATAAAATTAAAACTTTGTTCGATAGGAATTTGAGGACATTCCCATTTAACTAAGTCTCTGTATTGCATAGCAAATTCGGCAAACTTAGTTTTATTAATCAAAACTAAATTAATATTAGGATATTGTCTCTCGAATAAATTCATTTTCTCTTGGTCTAAATCGTGAAACCAGCCCTTAATTTCATAGAAGGTATTCTGCTTAGGAACGTAAAAATCAGGCGTATAGTGTAAAATTTCGCCATTTCGTTTTGTTAATTGAAAAGTTTTCGGTTCATATTGATAATGTAAATTACGAAGTTTTAAAATTCTGGCGAAATCTGCTTCCCAATTTGAACGGACATAATGACCCAAATCTGTTCTAAAGCCTCCTTTGCGATGAGGAGAAGGTTTCCCAAACATTGGATTTTTACTTCCTTTGGTCCTAACCGATATTATCTTTTTTAATTCTTTTGCTTTTTTCACTCCATGGATATCTTCTAAAGTCCGGCCCAGTAGAGCTTTTGCTATTTTTTGTCCGGTGTTTTTTAATATCTCATTATTCTCGGCGGTAAGGCCATAATTCCAAGGTTTGCCGCCTCGTTGATAAAACCTTATCCTCGCTGCCCTTATTTTTTTCTTAGATTTTTCTTTACTCGGGTTTTTATAGAATTTTGCCGAACAACGATAACAAAAATTGCTTTTTCCTTCTTTCTGTCCGTTTATTTGTTTTCCACATTTCTTACAAGTGTTATAAATTAAATGTTTTGCCTTTTGTTTTACCAAAATTTTTTCTCCTTGTTTAATATCTTCTAATTTTTTCCAGCCATTTTCAGTTAAGAAATAATGGTCTTTTGTTGTTTTGATATACCAATTGTTTTCAGCAACTAAAATGTAAATATCTTTTGTTCCACTTTCGAAGACGCCTTTTATTGGGTTTAAATGAGTTTTTCCTTCATCTAAATAAACCGAAGTCAGATTTTTTTTATTTTTACTCTTAAATAATTTTTCAATTGTAGTGTTAGAAACCATGGTTTCGCCAGATAAACATTCCAGCTGGAAGACTCCCACTGTTTCTCCTTTCTGCAACAATCTGTAAGTTTTTTTGTCGCCTTCGGGGATTTTTTCGATATCCAGACTTATTCCCTGGACTTTATAAATTCTGGCCAAGGTGTCTTCGATAATGGTCAGGTTTTTCAATCCCAAAAAGTCCATTTTCAAAAGCCCCAAATCTTCGATGGAATGCATTTCGTATTGGGTGACGATTACATCATCGTCCTGGGTAGGATGCTGGAGGGGGACTATGTCGTCCAAGGGAGTATCCGAGATGACGACTCCGCAAGCGTGGGTGGAAGCGTGGCGGGCGACCCCCTCTAATTTCTTGGCAAAGTCGATTAATTTGCGCGCCTGTCCGTCATTTTCATAAAGAGAATGGAATTCGGGAACTTTTTTTAAAGTTTCGTCCAAAGTCAGGCCGAAAGGAATCATTTTGGCGAGATGGTCACAATAGGTATATGTATAATTCAGGGCTCTTCCCACATCTCTGACCACGGCTCTGGCGGCCATCGTTCCGAAAGTGATAATCTGAGCCACCCTGTTGCGGCCGTATTTCTGAGCCACGTAATTTATCACTTCATCTCTTCTCCGGTCGGTAAAATCAAGGTCGATGTCGGGAAGAGAAATCCTTTCCGGATTTAAAAACCTCTCAAACAAGAGGTTGTATTTCAAAGGATCCACGTTCGTAATATTAAGCAAAAAAGCGACCAAAGAGCCTCCGACGCTTCCCCGGCCGGGGCCCACGACAATCCGGTTTTCTTTCGCCCAGTTGACGAAATCCTGGACGATCAGGAAATAAGAAGCAAAACCCGTCTGCTTAATTACTCCCAATTCGTAGTTTAATCTGTCTAAAACTTGTTTTTCCGGATTTTCGCCGAATCTTTTTTTCAGCCCCAGGGCGCAAAGTTCTTCCAGATAGTCATCTGGCGGTTTCCCCGAGGGAACGTGAAACTTGGGAAGCTGGACTTTGCCCAGTTCAAATTGGAAATTGCAAAGGTCAGCGACTTTTTGGGTATTGGTAATGGCTTCGGGCAAATCCTCGAAATCTTTTATCATTTCTTCAGGGCTTCTCATCGAGAAATCGTCGGCTTTCAAAGTCAGTCTTTCGGGATCGTTCGGATCCGCCCCGGTATTGATAA
>CAYYRI010000017.1:0-9306 GCA_964474185.1 uncultured Candidatus Saccharibacteria bacterium
ATTTCGTCAAACAAATGCACATAAAACTAAAATACCGCACATGGTATTTTAGTTTTATGTGCCCCCAAGAGGACTCGAACCTCTAATTTATTATTTTGTATATGAACTTATAATGTAGTCAAGTATTTTTCTTTTTTCTAATTTCTTTTTCCAGATACTGTTTTTACGGTTAGGATTGACATAAATGCCTTTTGAAAAATTGATCTTATCGCGGAATTTTATTAGATTCGGTTTTCTTGAAATAACAATTTCCTTATATTTTTCATCTATTTTACTTTTAATATTGAAATCATTTAATAATTTTTGAACTAATTTTAAAATTTCTAAATTATGTTGATAACCCCTAATCCGTCTTTTATTTCGTTTTTTCTCAAATCCCACAGAACCCTCATCATCAAAAAACGCTTGAAGAAATATTTTCTTTTCCAGCGACGAAGCATTTTTAATGTACCTTTTTAACTCTTGAGCTTTATTCTTCATATAGTCTGCAAGCTCAACATAGTGATAAGAAATTCTACGAACGCCCGTTTCTCTATTTAACCAATTGTATGACCGCAGATTGAATACTTTCTCTATTAAAAAACTCACTCGATCAATTAATGCATTACTACGATTATGATAAATACAACTATGGGTTTGAATTTCTCCATCAAACATAAAATGAGCTATAAGACATAACAATGCATTTGTCCATCCTTTTGGCTTAGGAACAACTCTGCCGAATAAACATTTACCTTTTCTTTTTCGATTAAATTCAACTATTCTTTTAATGGCATTTTTTTGAATTTCCTTTTTTCTTTCAAAAGAAAGGGAAATATCGCAAATATTATCATAAACAGTGGTTTTGGGCAGTCGAGCTGCTCCAATAATTTCGTTTAAAGTAAATCCCTTTGTCCTCAATCTTCGACATTTTTCTATTAATAAAGGATTGGTTTTATACATAAAATTGTGCCCTCACCGCGACTCGAACGCGGAACCAACGCCTTAAAAGGGCGCTGCTCTACCAATTGAGCTACGAGGGCTCTATGCAGAATCTCTTAGATTCTGCCGAGCCCGGCGTAAACTTTAAAGTTTACGCATAGGGCGCTATATAATCTTCTCTTCTTCTCGCAAGAGAAAGAGTGTCATATTTTTCTTTATAAATCAGCGTGAATGGTTTTCGATTTTTAGTACTTTCTACCAACCCGTCATTGTGTTCTTTTAATCTTCTTTTTAAATCTGATGCACATCCAACATAAACATTTCTTTTACTATTACTGTACAAAAAATACACCCAATATATTTTATATTCCTTCTTCCTTCAATCTTTCTAATAGCTCTTTTTGTTTTTTTGTCAACTTCTTGGGCGTCTTTACGATCAATTCGACATACATATTTCCTCTGCCATAACCTGAAAAATGAGGAATTCCTTTATTGGATATTCTTAATATCTTCCCCGACTCCGTGCCTTCGGGAATTTTCAACAAAATTTTTGTTCCTCCCAGCGTGGGCACTTCTATTTCGTCTCCCAATGCCGCCTGGGAAAAAGAAACCGGAAAGGAAACGTGCAGATCGTCCCCTTTTCTTTCAAAAACCGAATGGGGTTTTACAAAAATTCTTATATACAAATCTCCCGTTTTTCCTCCTTTTTTGCCGGCCTCTCCTTTTCCTTCAATTTTTATCACCTGGTTGGTATCCACGCCCGAAGGAATGAAAACCTTTATTTTTTCCTCCGCCCATATTCTGCCTTCGCCCTTGCAAACATTGCAGGGTTTTTCCGGCTTGAATCCTTCTCCTCCGCATTCGGGGCACAGGGTTGCTCTGGTGAAAGAACCGAAAGGCGTTCTTTTAATCTGCTGGACCTCGCCCTGGCCCCGGCAAGAAAAGCATTCTTTGACCTGCGTTCCGGGTTCGGCTCCTTTCCCCTGGCAGCGGGAACAGGAAGTAAATCTCCCCAGGTTGATTTCTTTTTCTCCCCCCTTAATAACGTCTTCCAAAGAAATCTCCAATTCTATTTCAATGTTTTTTCCTTTCTTCAAATCACCCTGTTTTTTCCTGGGAGATCCGAACCCGAAAAAATCTTCCATCATCTCGCTCAAGTCTCCAAAATCAAATTCAAAATCGGAACCCCGTTCCTGGGAAGGGCTTCCCCAAGCCCAGTTAAAATCGAATCCCGTTTCGCCTCCCGGCATTCCCTCCGGAACACTACCGAATCTGTCATACTGCGCCCTTTTCTCTTTATTTGAAAGAATCTGATAGGCCTCGTTTATTTCCTTGAATTTCTTCTCGTCGCCGCCTTTATCGGGATGATATTTATGAGCCAGTTTATGAAACGCTTTCCTGATTTCTTCTTCGGAAGAGTTTTGAGAAACGCCTAAAATTTGATAATAATCCTTCATACGTAAAATTTTTAATATCTAATTTCTAATTATTCTAATCAAATCCCAATGACCAATTTTAGAAATTAGGCCAATTAGGTTAATTAGGAATTTTTCGGTCGGTATTCTCCTTCTTCGGGTTTTTGTCCTCCCTCGGGTGGTTTCTGTTGACCGTTTTGCTGAGAACCTGCAGCTTTATACAATTCCGCTCCGATTTTTTGGATAGCCTGAGACAATTCCGAATTTTTATTTTTTATATCATCCATATTATCACTATCCTTTACTTTTTTCAAAGCTTCTATTTTTTCTTCTATTTCTTTTTTCGCCTCGGAAGAAATTTTATCTCTGGCGTCTTTCAAGGCTTTTTCCGAAGCGTAAATCAGGTTATCGGCTGAATTTCTTGCCTCAATCAGTTCCCGCTTTTCCTTATCCTCTTGGGCGTGCAGTTCGGCTTCTTTTTTCATCTTCTCAACTTCCTCCTTTGAAAGGCCGATGGAACCCTCAATTCTTATCGATTGGCTTTTTCCCATCGCTTTATCTTTTGCGGTAACGGTCAGGATTCCGTTGGCATCAGCGTCGAAAATAACCTCGATCTGGGGGATGCCTCTGGGAGCGGGTGGAATCCCGTCCAAAATGAATTTTCCGACGGACCTGTTGTCGGCCGCCATCGATCTTTCCCCCTGCAAAACATTTATTTCAACCGAAGGCTGGTTGTCGCCTGCGGTTGAGAATATTTGGGTTTTAGCCGTCGGGATGGTGGTATTTTTATTTATCATTATGGTATCTACTCCTCCCAAAGTTTCTATCCCAAGAGACAAGGACAACACATCCAACAGCAAGACGCTTTTAATGTCTCCTTCGGGAGCTCTTCCTTCCGTTTTTGCTCTCAGAATTTCCGCCTGTATTGCGGCTCCAATAGCCACAACTTCTTCGGGGTTGATGGATTTATTGGGCTCTTTGCCGAAAAATTCTTTGACCTTTTCTCTTACGGCCGGAATTAAAGTTATCCCTCCGACCAAAACAATTTCCTCGATATCGGATTTCTTCATTTTAATTTCCTCCAAAGTTTTTTCTACTCTGCTTATGGATCTCTCAATCAAATCCCGGCTTAAATTTTCAAACTGGGCTCTGGATAATTTGTAAAGAAGATGTTTGGGTCCCGAAGCGTCGGAAGTTATAAACGGAAGATTAATCTCCGTATCCAGAGCTGAAGATAATTCTATCTTTGCTTTTTCAGCCGTCTCTTTTAATCTCTGCAAAGCCAAAGGATCCTTTGATAAATCAATTCCGTTGTCTTTTTTAAACTGTTCGATAACCCAATTGATTATTCTTTGGTCAAAATCCCTTCCGCCCAGATGCGCCTCTCCGCCCGTGGCCATGACTTCGACCGTCTCTGGAGCGGTGTTTAAAATTGAAACGTCGAAAGTTCCGCCTCCAAAGTCATAAACGACAATTTGCTGATTTGATTTTTTCGTTAATCCGTAAGCCAAAGCAGCCGAGGTCGGCTCGTTGATTATTCTTAAAACGTTGAAACCGGCGATTTCTCCGGCTGCCTTCGTCGCTTTCCTCTGGGAGTCGTCAAAGTTGGCGGGACAGGTGATAACCGCATCGGTGATTTTTTCTCCCAATTTTTCTTCGGCATCCAGCTTTAATTTTTGCAGTATTTGAGCTGAAATTTCAATAGGAGTATACCATTTGTCCCCCATTTTCACCTCGACTTCCCCGTCTTGCCTTTCCCGAGTTTCATAGGACAAAAGTTTCAATTCTTTCTGGACTTCGGGGTCGGAATATCTTCTTCCGATAAATCTTTTGACCGAATGGATCGTATTTTTGGGATTGGTAATCGCCTGCCTCTCGGCCAAAATACCGACGATTCTTCCGCCGGTTTTTGAAATAGCGACCACCGAAGGCATCAAAACCGAGCCCTCGCGGGTTTCTATACATTTTGGCTCACCGTTTATAATGGAAGCCATTTTTGATATTGACGTACCTAAATCGATACCCAGTGTTTTTGACATAATATTTATTAAATTCGAAATTCGAATATCGAAATTCGAAACAATATCTAAATTCTAATTTTCCGAATCCCAAACCCGTGTTTCGAATTTTGGATTTTGGTTATCGGAATTTGTTTCGGATTTCGGATTTCGTGCTTCGGATTTTATTATTTAGTGACCTTTACTTTGGCGGGCCGCAAGAGCCTGCCGTTTATTTTATAACCTTTTTGAATTTCTTCAATTATAATTCCTGATTCTTTATCTTTTATTTCAACTTCTCCCACTGTTTCATGTAAATTTGGATCAAACTTTTCCCCTATTGATTTAATCTCTTCAACGCTTTGATTTTTCAGGAAATTTTCTAACTGTCTTTTAATATGTAAAAAACCTTTTATGCTTGCCTCGTAGGGAACCGAAGGTTCTCCTTCGGGGTTTTCGTCATTTCCCTGAGCCTCAGCGAAGGAAGAAGAAGAAGGTTTGCCTTCTTCGCCTTTTAAATTTTCGGGCAATTTGTTTTCAACTATTTCAAAATTATCCAGAACGGGCAGGATTCTCAGAACGAATTCCTCATTGGCGTATTTCAAAAGTTCTCCGATTCTTTCCATTTCTTCCTTCTTATAATTCAAAAAATCCGCCCTTGCTCTTTGCCAGCCCTGCAGGTATTCGTCTTTTAATTTTTGGCATTCCTCCAATTGTTTTTTTAATCCCTCTGGTTTTAATTCTTTTATTTCGTTTTTTGTGTTTTTTTCTTCTGCCATGGTTTATTTAATGATTTAATAATTTTAACGTTCTTATTATAATCCATTCTCTTCGGACCTAAAATAGCCACAACTCCTTCTTTTTTTCTCGGCAAATGGATTCTGGAAATGATTGTGCTGAATTCCTGGGCTCCGGGAAGCAGATTTTCCTTGCCGATAAAAATCTGTGGGAAATCGAAATTTTCAAACTCTTCAATCTCTTTTTCCATGTTTTCTACCATTTCCGCGAATTTTGAAGCTAAATCTGTATTTTCAAATTCCGGCTCTTTGAAGATATTTTCCCATCCTTCTTTGAAAAAAATATCTTCTTCGGGAAAATAACTAAAAGCTAAATTCGAAGTGAGTTCGGCGATTTTCTTGGTTAAATCCCGGAAAAATTTGAAAGAATCTTCCATCTCTTTTTCTATTGGGCTGAATCCCCTGTCGAATTTACTTTCTTTTAAATTATCAACAAAAAACCTGTATCCTTTATCTGTCGGAACCCTACCGGCTGACGTGTGGGGCTGCGAAAGAAAACCCTTATCCGTCAATCTCTGCATTTCAATTCTGATGGTTGCCGGGGAAATATCAAAATTATATTTTTCTTCAAGCAATTGAGAACTGATAGGTGTTGCGGAATCGATGTATTCTTTGACTATTACGTCCAATAATTTTCCCTGGCGCGGGGTTATTTTCATACACTAAGCTTTTGCCTCGCAAAAGCGAAAGTCGAAAAGAGATTTATCTCTTTGAGCATCAAGTTTTAACCTCTTCATAATAGCAAAACCAAGATTAGCAGTCAAGACCTTCGAGTGATTACCACTCAAGGAGAATAAAATTCTCCTTTCGACCTTCGTTCCGCTTTACGGAACTCGGTAATAAAAGAGGCAGGAGAGTTTCCTTTGTAAGGAATCTTCTCCTGTCTCCGAGGACGCACGGGCCCGTTGTAAACGGATCCTGCGTCCTTTGCTCAAAAACCCTTGGGTCGGGCTTTTGAGCCTGGAATTCGGCTGTATGTAAACAAAAACCTGGCCCTGCGCTTGGCCAGATTTATTATTTATTGCGGTATTTTATTTATTTTTTAACTTATTTATCCGGTAAACCCAACCAAGCGCCGTCTCAAGACGACATTTAGTAAGACAATAATGGTTAGGATGTTACCGGATTTCATATCGTTATTTTAATCTAACAAACCAAAGAGAAGTGTCAAGCCCCCGAAAATAGGCGAAGAGAAATTTGTTCTCTTCTTCACCTGCGCTTCATAAGAAGCTTGGTATGTGATAAAATTAATCAACCGGTAAAAATATGTCCAATCGAACTGCAAATATCATCGCCGTTTTTCTCTTAATTTTCGTTTTTTTAATTGCTTTTTTAAGCGTAAAAAACGACTCCTTGACGATGGATGAAGTCGCTCATCTGCCCGCGGGATACGGCTATCTAACCCAGAAAGACATGAGATTGAATCCCGAACATCCGCCCTTAATCAAAGACCTGGGAGCCCTGCCCCTGCTTTTCATCAAAAACATAAAATTTCCTTCGGAAATACCCGCCTGGAAAAGCGATATTAACGGCCAGTGGAATTTCGGCCGCTATTTTCTTTACAACACCGGCAATCCGGCAGATAAAATGATTCTTTGGGGAAGAATGCCCATGATTCTGATTTTAATTCTGCTGGGGTTTTTTATTTTCAAATGGGCGAAAGAATTATTCGGAAACAAGGCAGGATTATTGGCTTTGTTTTTATTTTCTTTTTCGCCGACTCTTCTGGCCCACGGAAGGCTGGTTACTACGGATGTGGGAGCGGCGGCGGGAGTGACCGTCGCCACGTATTATTTCTTGAAGTCGCTGAAATCGCCCGTGAAAAAAAACATAATTATTGCGGGGATTGTTTTTGGAATCGCCCAATTGTTAAAATTTTCGGCAGTTCTTTTAGTCCCCTTTTTCGGAATTATAGGATTGGTTTGGTGGCTGAAAAAATCAGGAACGTTTTTACAAACAATAAGAACCGGATTTTTGGTTTTTCTGATTGGATTTTTGCTGATCTGGCCGGTCTATCAATTTCACACCTGGAATTATCCCAAGGATCGGCAAGTTTCGGATACCGAATTTTATCTGAAAGATACCCCCGAATTTATCAAAAAACCGATAATTTTCGCCTCGGATAAGCCGATTCTCCGGCCCTATGCGCTCTATCTGACCGGAGTTTCCATGGTTTTTCAGAGGGTTGCCGGAGGCAATACCACTTATTTTCTCGGCGAAGTGTCAAATATCGGCTGGAGAAGTTATTTCCCGATAGTTTATCTGATAAAAGAGCCCCTGGCTTTTCATATTTTAACCTTAATCGCTCTTTTATATGCGGCTTGCCTTGTCCGCCGAAGCCTTGGCGGAGGCGGAGCAATTAAAAATAGAATATGCGTCTGGCTGAGACTGCATTTCCCCGAATTTTCAATGCTGGTTTTCGTCGGAATCTATTGGGCAGTCAGCATACAGGGCAATCTTAACATTGGAATCAGACATTTATTGCCGGTTTTTCCTTTTACGATTTTATTGGTGAGCGGAGCGGTCTCTAACTTATTAAAAGAACCTTTTCTTAAGTTAAAATGTTTTCTGCTGGCTTTTTTGATTTCATGGCAGGCGGTTTCGGTAATTTCGGTTTTTCCTCATTTTTTGGCTTATTTTAATGAATCGGTCGGCGGTCCCGAGTCGGGCTATAAATACGTCGTTGATTCCAATCTCGATTGGGGCCAGGATTTAAAAGGATTGAAAAACTGGGTTGAAAAAAACGGAATCGATACGATTTATCTCGATTACTTCGGCGGGGGCGATCCTCAATATTATTTGGGAACGAAATTCTCTCCCTGGTGGGGCTCCCGAAATCCTAAAGAACTGCCGAAAGGCAGTTATTTGGCGGTTTCCGCCAGTTTTTTACAGGGCGGCCAAGGTAAAAAAATCCCCGGGCTCCAGGCGCCCGAAGGATATTATCTTTGGCTGAACGAATATTCTCCCGTGGCAAAAATCGGTTATTCTATCTTTATTTACAAGATCGAAGAGATAAATATCTCTTCTCCCGACTCAGCTGAAGCTTCGTCCATCGATTAATCTTTATACTTAAAAGGAGCCAGATTTCCGAATCTCAATTCAATATATTCCAAATCCTTCCTGCTTTCGGGAGGGATTTTTTCTTCCAAAACGGCCCTCAGTTTTGTCATCTGCCAGTCGATGTCCGCCCGGAGACTCAGATAGATCTTCCAATCTTCCGAAGTCAAAACCTCCATTTTTTCACCGGAAACTATCAGAAATTCCTTAACGGGAATTTTAAAATCCGACAATTTTGAACTGACCGCTAAGATTTTGGATAAATCTTCTTTTTCAATCGCTTTCTCTCCCGATTTGAACGGTTCTCTGTTTTGCTCATCCACTATTTTAATGAGTCCCTCTGTTGTGCTTGGGATTTCCTCGAAAATTATTCCTTCTTTGTCCGAAAAAAAACATTTTTCTCCCTGACATAAATGAGCGATCCCCGCCCTTTCCGTCACGATAAAATCCAGCGTATCGGGAAATTTTCTTTTAATTTCAACCCCGGCTATCTGGGGAAAATCATTCAAAATGTTTTTTCTCAATCCGTTTAAATTCACCAGGAAAATGCTCTTTGTGTCAAAAGATAATATTTTGTTTCCCAAATTTTTTTCTATCAATGATTTCAGCTCGTCTATTGAAACTTTTTTTTCGCCGACCGCAACCCATTCGACGAGCTCAGGGTTGTCCTGAGTTTGTCGAAGGACAATAATCTTTTCAACCTGAAAAGTTTGGGAAAAAAACAGAAAATAAAAAACGGAAGACAGAAAAACAAAAATTAAAATACCCAGCCAAAAAAATCGGTTCTTCAAAATCGATTTTTTTCTTTTGTATCGATGCGGTTTTCTGAAATGATAAGTTCCCATCGTCAAATATATCAAAGGCCGCGTTTTATTTTTCTCAATTTTTCAAAAAAGTAAGTCAGCAGATATTTTTTTGAAAGAGGGAAATCCTGAGTTTTTACGTATTCAAAAGCATTGCCGCCAAAACCCATCTTAAAAAACGTGGGGCCTGACCAGGGATGCTTCGGTTCTTTTTCGGGATTCACATATCCCCAAAAATCAAATAAATCGCATTTTCTGTTTTTTGCTTCTTTTATCGCTTCCCATAAAAGCAGATAAGGAATGGAAAGTTTTGCGT
>CAYYRI010000018.1:0-8620 GCA_964474185.1 uncultured Candidatus Saccharibacteria bacterium
TGGGGGAGATAGATTATTCTTCCTGAATCCAAAAGGACAACTTTCGTCCTGTTCTTGGATTGCGAAAAATGACCATAATTTTATAACTAAAAAATCCTTAAAAGAGGCAGGATTTGAAAATTTAATTAAAGAGAAAGAAATTTTAAAATTCAAAAAAATGCTCGAGGAGAGAAAAAACAAAGGTTTTAAAGGATGCCCATTTTTTGCTAAACACCGCAATCATTCTTATTATTCGGATGATAAATTAATAAAATAATTTGGGAGCCTATGAAAATTTATTTGGTAAGACATGCGAAAGTAGCCTCAAATTCAAAAAACATAGCTTATAATAATCAGGAAAACGAGGCGTTAACAAGAGACGGGGAAAAACAAGCAAAAAAATTAGCGCAGAGACTAAACCAATTTAATTTAGATAAAATCTTTATAAGCGAGAGCAAAAGAACCCACCAAACAATCTTACCTTTATTGCGTATAAAATCTATTCCACTTGAAAAAGATAAGCGGCTCAATGACTGCAGATACGGGATTTTCGGCGGTTTGACCGTCCAAGAGGCGAAGAAGAAATATCCTGATATTTTTCAGAAAAGGCAGAAAGATAAATATAATATTCCCATTCCTGAAGGGGAAAGCCTTAAGGATGTGGCCATCAGATTGGATTCTTTTCTAAACGATTTAAGAAAAGAAGATGCCTTAAAAAGTGTTTTATTGATAACGCACGCCACGAATCTTAAGGTTTTTTTAATTAAATATTTGGGATTCAGCATTAAAAGAGCCGATTCAATCCATTTTGAAAACACCTCAATTTCAGTTTTCGATTTCAGCGGCAAAAAATTTAAACCGATAATGATTAATGATTCTTCTCACCTAAACGAAAGTGATTTATGATACCCCTTAAAACAAAAGAATATATTGCCAGGAAGACAAGGCTTTCCTCTATTCCTAAAATCATGAATTTGGAAGTGACCAATGTTTGCAATCTAAACTGCTCTATTTGCGTGGAAAAGAACGTTAGAGAACAAGGTTTCCTCGACACAGGTTTCTTAGAAAAAATTATCAAAGAGAACACAGAGGAGCTTAAGAGCCAATCTATTTGGCTGCATTATGGAGGAGAGCCCCTTTTGCATCCGCAGCTTTCCGAGATGATCAAAATTTTAAAAAGTTCCGGAGTTCGAACGCGACTCTCGACCAATGCGACCCGTCTTACGAAAGAGAAATCTTTTGAGTTAATGAAGGCGGGCTTAGACTATATCGTATTTTCGATGGATGGGAATACTAAAGAAACGTATGAAAAAATCAGAAGGGGAGGCATTTTCGAGGAAGTCGAAAATAACATTTTAAATTTCCTTAAAATAAAAAAAGATGAAAATTTCAAAACAGAAACGCAGATTCAAATAGTAAGAATAAAAATAAACGAGCGAGAAATAAAGCCATTTGTTAGAAAATGGAAAAAAACTGACATAAATTACATTAACGTGAAATCTTTTTCAACAAGGGCAGGGAAGGTTGCTAAGATTGACAAATTCGGTGATTTTTCTGAGCTTGAAAAGAAAATTTTTAATCGACCGCCCTGCTTTTTTCTGTGGGAAACGCTTATTATTTTATGGAACGGGGACGTGCTGGCGTGCTGCCAAGATCTTTGCGGAGAGCTGAAATTGGGCAATCTTAAGGAAAACAATTTAATGGAGATTTGGAATAATTCTAAGTTGATAGATTTAAGAAAGAGACAACTTAACAATGATTTTTCAATGGAACCATGCAACAGGTGCCCTGACTGGAAGGGTTATCCCAGAAATTATTTTCATTATTTTCTAGACGTTCTGTCAAGGCGGTTTTTAAAGGAATTTTTCAAAACAGAAAAGAAAGACGAGGGTATTCATATTATTTTTAATCGGAAATGAAGCAAAAGCAATTTCGGTCAAGTCAAATCAAGCAATTATCGAAGAATATTTTCACCTTTGTCCAAAAAGGAAGAATAATTTTATTTAATAGGATAACGTTTCAACAAAAATATTTAGAAGATGCATCTTTCGCTGAAATAAAAAAAACAGCCCAGGAAATGGAAAGAAAAACGCCCAAAATGCGATTTTCTTTACCACAAACTAAAAAATTTAGGGTTGAAATAACTTTAAATTGCAATTTAAATTGCGACTATTGCTTGGTGTTTAAAAATAACCTAGTTCAGCTGAATAATTCAATGAATAAGTTAGAAAGTTAGATTAAACAAAAAATCGCTGGGCAGTTTTTGTTTTAGATATAGTGAGTAGTGGGGTGGTGGAAAGTATGATAAACTAAACCTGCGGTCTTAAATCGGGAATATAAATATAATCACTTTGTCGTTGAATAATGGTTCTAACGTCGTCCACGATACGGAGCCAAGAACTTGACTTATTATTGCTTAAGTGTTAACCTTATTAACATAAGATAGTTGCCTAATAAAAATTTAGTCGAGTTTATTAAGGAAACTAAACAATTAATTTATATTTAATCATAACCATGGAAGGAACAATTAAAAATCTCACAGATAAAGGATTCGGGTTCATCACCATTGAAGGCGAAGAGAAAGATTTGTTTTTTCACAAGAACGAGTTGAAGGGCGTAACTTACGAAGAACTGAAAGTAGGAGACAAAGTGTCTTTTGAGAAGACCGATTCCCCGAAAGGACCCAACGCAACAAACGTAACCCGCATTTAAAAATCGATTTTAATACGGGACAAACAAAAAATCACCCCCATTGGCGATTTTTTGTTAAACCAAAATGGACATTGTCAAACTTATTCTTTGGATTTTTTATATGGCTTTTACGACAATTATTACGATTTTTTATTTTGCGGGAAAAATATTTTAAAAAGCTATTGGCGGCATCGTATTGCTTTTTCGGGGAATAAGCGTATTGTATAAAGTAGAAGCCGAGAGTCCGGATTACAAGTAGTTTGATATTTGCGACTCATCGTTATTGGGAGTTACTTTTTATTTACAAAATATGATTTCACGATTCAAAAAGGTTCTAAAAGTTATAAATCCACACTTTAAAAAAGAGCAGTTTTTAGAGGAACATAACAGATTGTCTCCGTTGAACCTGCAAGCCACGATATCTTTGCTTTCTCGTTTCAGAACAGAGAAGGCATTGCTTTTCAAGGACAATAGTTGGCCCATAGATAAGCTTCGCCGACCGTTTGTTTTGTGGCTTACTTCTTTGACATCGAAAGAAAAAGAAAACATAAATTGATGAGGAACAAAAAAAGTAAAAATTATTCCAGAAGCAGGACGATACGCATGCGATTTTTGAAAAGGCATCGTGCTTAAGCCAATGTTTTTTTATTTTAAGCTATAAATCGCCAATCCAAATAAAAAACACGCCCCAGAAGGGGCGTGTTTTTTGCTGTTTAGTAGCGTCCGAATCTTTGAGGTCTCCTTTTGGCATGACAATCTCTGCAATAGAGAGGTCTGTCTCCGGAGGGCTCAAACGGAAGCTCTGTTATTTCTTTTCCGCAATCAGAGCATTTCCAGTTTCCTTGAAACATTTTTCTGGGAAATTCTCTGTCGGAATTAGAATCGTTGAAAGCCATATATTTACTAATCACGAATTACTAATTAAAAAGCGACCTTTTATGACTTTTAAGCCGCTGTACTTAATCTACGCTTTCGTTAATTTTTTTGGAATTACTACAGCTTACTTTAAGATAATTCGACTTACCAGCCTAAATACATTGTACTCCTTATCTAAAATATGTCAAGGGTCGAGGCTTTAGCCGAGACGAATGAAACAGTCCCGCTTTCAACGGGGCTGTTTTTTTTCTTACGGTATTGTCTTTTCTTACTTTCTTAAAATCTTAGGTATCGACAATCCCATTTTTCCCAAATTGTCCAAAATTGAACCGGCCAGGGCAAGCACGATCAAAAAGTACGATATCTTGACCACCATTGCCATAGCAGGCAAGGCCTGTCCTATTAGCACCAAAACGGCGAAAGCAAAAACATATTTCAAAATTCCTGTTTTCATGAATCCGGCAACTTTGCCCAAAGCAAAATCTTTCTTCAAAAGAGCGGCGATAATTCCCAAAACTACGTCAACCACGATTAAAATAACGATGGTTTGGACTTGGGAGGTAGCAAAAATTCTTACAAGATCTGCCATATTTTTTAGAAAAAAAATTACAAGAACGTTTTTCGACCTTTTTCCAGCCTAAGCTGGGGATAACCGTTCTTTAATCATACTACTTTAAATGCCTGTCAACAACCCTTTTGATTTGCAATAAAGCATGCCCGTGTTAAAATAATTCATATGGAAAAAATTGGCATCGTTACCGAGGAAGCGGTTGATCTGCCTCGGGAAACAATAGAAAAATATCAGATAGCGATCGTTCCCGTAAAATTGTTTTGGCCGGAAATAGAAAATCTGCCGGGAGCAAATACCTTCCAAAAAATGAGAGAATTGGAAAAGACGGGGGACAAGAGCTTCGGCAAGACTTCCCAGCCTTCGCTTAAAGATTTTCTGGATAAATACAATTACCAGCTCGAAAAATTCGACAAGGTTATCTGTATTACTCTCACTTCCAAACTTTCCGGAAGCAATAATTCGGCGGTTCAGGCGAAAAAATTCCTGGAGCCCGAAAAACAAGAAAAAGTTTTCGTTCTGGACTCCTTAAATGCCAGCAGCGGGCAGGCGCTTGTTGTTTTAAAGGCGGTTGAGCTGATCGAAAGCGGGAAAGGAGTGAACGAAATTGTAAAAGAATTGGAAGAATTCATTCCCAGGGTTCATTGTTATATAATGTTCAAAGACCCGAAGTGGGTGGAGGCTGCGGGGAGAATATCCCACCTTGTCGCCACCTTAATGAGAGAGATGGGGAAAAGGGGGATTCGTCCGGTAATGACCTTTAAGGAGGGAGTTTTAAAGCCGACTGGGCTGAAAGCCGGCGCGAAAGACATTCCGGTCGGTCTTTTCAAGCAATTTGAAACGGAAACCGAAAAACTGAGAAAGGAAGGAAAGAAAATCAGGGTAGCCATCACCCACGGCGACGATCTCGAGGGAGCCCAAAGGCTGAAAGAAATGATTGATGCTTCGACAGGCTCAGCATTAACCCTGAGTGGTAATCGAAGGGTTGAAAAAGAACCCGAAAACGTTGAGGTAGCCTTTTTGAACATTCTCGACAATATTCTCGGCGCTTTGGCCGGTCCCGACGCCATAACTCTTTCCTGGTGCGAAATTTAGACTTTTGACCGTCCTGCTCTTGACAAAATTCTCAGTTCTGGTATCATTCTTTTTGAGAGACGCAAATAAAATAGTCTTTTTATTTTTCTCTCAAAAAACAGATTTCTAAGGCAAAAAAGAAAAAGATCATTACTTTTCCTTTAAGCCAAGGGGAACTGTCAATTATAATGGTTGAGACACCAAAAATGGCTGAAGAGCCAAAACCTTAGTTTAAAAGGTGAGAAAAGCGCCCAATCGGGCGCCTTTCTTTTCTTTCGGATTCTTACTATTATGAAATAAACATGATAAAACTGAAACCTTTCCGTCAAACTCCGGGCCTTTGCGGTCCGGCTTCCCTGAAAATGGTATTGGATTACTACGGGGTTTCGGTTTCAGAGCAGGAACTTGCCAGATTAGCGGGCTCTTCTAAAGAAAAGGGGACTTCCGTTTCGGGACTGATTAAAGCGGCGAAACGCTTAGGGTTTGATGCTTTCGTGAAAAAGAACAGTTCCCTGGACGATTTGAGACATTTTACGGAGAAAAAAATTCCCGTAATTGTCGACTGGTTTTTTGAAGACGACGGGCATTATTCGGTCGTGGTGGATATGGGTAAAAAAGAGATAACGCTCATGGATCCTACCCTGAGGAAGATTTTGATATATGTAAGGAGAAGGAGATTCTTTCTTAAGGATTTTCTCAGGGTTTGGTTTGATTTTCCGGGAGATTACATCAAAAGCCCGAAAGATTTGGTTCTGAGGCTGATGCTGGTTGTGACTCCAAAGAAAAACCCCCGTTAACGGGGGTTTTTCTTTTTCCGAGCTATTTTCCAAATTTTTGAGTTTTTCTTTTTGACCAACACTCTTTGCAATAAATTGGTCTGTCCGGCGCCGGAGTAAACGGAAGTTCGGTTATCGGCGTTCCGCAATCGGCGCATTTCCAGTCTCCCTTGATCATTTCTCTGGGAGGGAAATCCTTTTTCGGGCTGTCATCAATTTTTTTGAAGGCCATATACGAATAGATTAAATTTAAATTAAGACGTCTCGACTTGTTCGTCAATATTATTATATTTAACGCCTCTTGAGATGTCAAGCGGTAGTGGTACTATGAAATAAGGAAAACTGGGATGAAAATCAAAGATAGTAAAAACATAAAATACGAGCATCTTCCCCAAATAGGCCAAAGTGAGGAATATGAGAAAATTGAGCCGAACGAATGTTTCCTCGCGAGTTTTGAGAGGACGGACGACAAACTTATTCTGTATTTCAAAAACAGAAGCCAGGCCGTTATAAGGGCGCTGAATATCACCGGAGGAAGGGAAATCGATTTGATCGAAGAAAAACTAAATGGTTCGATAGGAAAGAACTACGAAGAAATTTTAAATATCAATCTCTAATCCTAATTCTTTGGGGCGGTTCAATGATTTGCGACCGCCCATTTTTTTGTCCGTAGCGCACTTTACTTGAAAATCGAATTAGTAGTAAAATAAAGGATATGTTCAGCATGAAAAAAATAATCTTGGCAGAGATTTTTTTGATTTCCCTTTTCAACCTTTTTCCGGTTTTCGTTTCGCCCGTTTCCGCCCAGGGGAAAACGGAGATCGATTTTTTTTACAGCCAGACCTGTCCTCACTGCAAGGAAGAAAAAGAATTTTTAAAGAATCTGAAAGAACAATATCCCGAAATCGAGATAAAAGAGTACGAAGTGATTTATAACGCGGAAAATCAAAAAATTTTAAGAGACTTTTTCGAAAAATACAAAGTGCCGGAAACGGAACAGGGATGGGTGCCGGTCACCTTTACCTCCACCAAATATTTCATCGGTTTTAACCAGCAAATCGGAGCAGAGATTGAAAGCTGCCTGAATCAGTGTTTGGCCGGAGAAAAAACGACAGCTCCTCAAAAAATCAAAATTCCGTTGATAGGCAGCGTTGATATTTCCAAAATGTCTTTGCCGGTGCTGACGCTGGTCATCGGAATCCTGGATGGCTTTAACCCCTGCGCGATGTGGATTCTTGTCATTTTGATTTCTCTTTTGTTGTCCCTCAAATCCAGAAAGAAAATAGCTTTGGTCGGCGGGACGTTTATTTTTGCCGAAGGGCTTTTGTATTTTCTTTTTATGACCGCCTGGCTGAACGTATTTTTGGCCGTAAAATACGGCCTTCTGACCAGGATTTTAATCGGGGTTTTCGGGATTGTTTTCGGAATTTGGCGATTCAGGGATTTTCTCACCTGGAAGCCCGGAGTCTGCAAAGTTATCGACCATTCGGAATCTCAGGTGAAGCTTGTCGATAAAATGAAAAAAGTACTGGAATCGACAACCGTTCCCGCGACGGTTTTGGGCGTAATAGCTCTGGCTTTCGGAGTAAACCTCATAGAGTTTGTCTGTTCCGCCGGTTTTCCCGTCATTTATACTAAGATTCTGGCCCTCCAAAACATCACCGGAATCCAATATTATCTTTATCTGCTCGGCTACAACCTTTTATACATGCTCGACGACTTTATAGTTTTTTCCGTTGCTTTTTTCACCTTCAATCGTTTCAATTTTTCCGATAAATATAACAGGTATTCGACTCTGGTGGCGGGAATCCTGATTTTCATCCTTGGAATATTGATGATTTTCAAACCTCAACTTTTAATGTTCGCCCAGTAGAGCAACTTCGACATCCCGCTGAAAGCGGGATAATACTGCTCAGCAGGTCGAAGATGTCTTACTGGGTTCGGTTAAATAATTATGGACCAGGAATGGATAAAAGAAATTCAAAAAAGGATTGACCAAGTTCCGATTTCGAGCGGACGCTCCTTGAAGTGGAGGAAAATCAGTTTTGAAGATCTGGTTTTTCTGCCGGCTCAGATTTATAAAAGACCGGTTGACTACTACAAGGAAAAGATTATTTCGAAAACAATCATCGGGAAGCTCAGCAAGAAACCGATCGAAATAGAAACTCCCGTCATCATCGGGGCGATGTCTTTCGGCGCCTTGAGCAGGGAAGCCAAAACCGTCCTGGCCAAAGCTTCGGCGATGGCGGGGACGATGGAAAACACGGGAGAGGGAGGAATGTTGCCGGAAGAAAGAGAGTTTTCTAAAAAATTGATAGTCCAGTATTCCACCGGCAGGTTTGGAATCGATGACTCGGTTTTGAAAAAAGCCGATGCTGTCGAAATAAAGATCGGCCAGGGAGCCAAAGGGGGCATGGGCGGGCTGCTTCCGAAAGAAAAGGTTACCGATGAAATTGCTGAAATCAGAAAAATTGAAAAAGGCAAAGACGTCCATTCGCCGGCTTATCATCTGGACATAAAAAATGCGGATGATTTGAAAAAAAGAGTGGAATGGCTGAGAGAAGTCACTGGCGGAGTCCCTATTATCATTAAATTGGCGGCCGGAGACGTTGAAAACGACGTAAAACTGGCAGTTCTTGCCAGCCCCGACGTAATT
>CAYYRI010000019.1:0-8464 GCA_964474185.1 uncultured Candidatus Saccharibacteria bacterium
AATAACCCTCCCACTTCTTGTTAGCACTCCTTCTTTTTGAAGTAAAGAGATTTTTCTTTTTGATTTAAATAATCGTTTGCCTTTTGAAGAATGTTTTTGGCATTTTTAAAAGTTAACTGTGACATGGCATCGTCATAGGATAACCATTGAAAACCTACATGCTCCTCTGAAATTTTCACTTCTTTACTCTTTGTCTCTACGAGATAAAAAGTGACGAATTTCATAATATTTTTTCCTTCCCATTTAAAAAAATATTTAATGGTTTCTTTAAATTCCCCCGTAAAATTAATGTCTTTTAACCCCGTTTCCTCAAAAATTTCTCTTTTCACCGTTTCCAATATACCTTCGCCTTTTTCAATGTGGCCTTTCGGCAAGTCCCAATATTCTTTTCGGGGAGAGGTCGATGAAGTTTGCCGTTTTGCTCGGGCTGGATAATGCAAAAGTAAAAACAGGGTCTTTCCGCCCTCTTTTCTGAAAATTATTGCTCCCGCTGATTTTTCAACTGGCATATTATTTTTTGAAACACTTAATTAGTTTCTCCAACGGCCGACAATTTATGATATCTTCTTTTTCGGCCCAGCCGCGGCGAGCCTGAGCGATGCCCAATTCCATAAATCTCAACTGGTTTCTCTGGTGGGAATCGGTATTTATCACCATTTTTACTCCGGCCTTTTTCGCCCGGCGGATATTTTGGTCGTTTAAGTCCAATCTTTCCGGCCAAGCGCTAATTTCCAGAATAGTACCCGTTTCTTTGGCAATTCTTAAAATCTTGTCGAAATCAATTTGATATTCATCTCTTCTTTTTAAAATTCTGCCCGTGGGATGCGAGATAATATCAACGTTATGATTTCTCATTGCTTTTATCATTCTTTCCGTCATTTCGTCTTTTTCCATTTTGAAATTGGAATGAATGCCGGCTATAACGTAATCCAATTTCCTCAGAGCTTCATCTTTAATGTCAATTGAACCATCTTTCAAAATATTTGTTTCTGCTCCTTTCAAAATTCTGAAGTTCTTGAATTTCCGGTTGAGTTTATCTATTTCTTTATTGCGCTGCTCCAATCGCTTTTCGTCGAGTCCGTGTTCGATTCTTAAAAACTTGGTATGGTCGGAAATTCCGACATATTCATAACCCATATTCTGAGCCGCCCTTGCCATTTCCAAAATTGAATTTACCCCGCCGTCCCAATCGGAATGGCAATGCAGATCGCCCCTGATATCTTTATAGTTGATGATTCGCGGTAATGTATGATTGAGAGCCGCTTCAATTTCTCCCTGGTTTTCCCTCATTTCGGGCGGTGGCCATTGCATCCCCAGGACCTTGTAAATATCTTCCTCCGTTTCGCTGGCAATCATTTTAGAACCTCTGAATAAGCCGTACTCGGAAAGTTTTAATCCCTTATCCATGGCGATTTTCCGGGTGATAATATTGTGTTCTTTGGAGCCCGTAAAATATTGGAGGGCGGCACCGTAAGATTTTTTCGGCACCACTCTGATATCCATATCAAAACCTTCTTTCACTCTCACTGAAGCCTTGGTGCCGCCTTTGCCCCAGATTCTAATTACTTCCGGCAAGGAAACAAAAAAATCCATCACTATTTTGGGTTTTTTTGAAATAACCAATAAATCAACGTCACCAATGGTTTCCTTTTTCCTTCTTACAGAACCCGCCGGTTCTATTTTTTCCACTTCTTTCAGAGTTTTCAATTTATCGCAAACTTCTTTGACTTTAGGCAGAATTTCTCCCAGCAAAAATCTTCCTTTGCTTCTTTTTAAGAATTCAATTCCTTCCAAAATATTTTTTTCCGTTTTTTCTCCAAAACCAAAAAGACCGGCGATTTTATGGGCTTTGGCCGCTTTTTCCAAGGTTTTTAAATCCTTGATACCCAATTTCTGGTAAAGAACTTTTGCTTTTTTGGGTCCCATTCCCTCAACGGAAGTCATCTCTCCTAAATTCAGAGGAAGCCGTTTTTTAAATTGCTCGTAATATTTGATTTTCCCTGTTTTTAAATATTCTTCTATTCTTTCGGCAATGTTTTTTCCGACTCCGGAAATTTCCTCCAATGCTTTTATCCCGCCTCTTTTATAAATTTCCTCCACGTCTTCTTCCATCGTTTCCAAATTAATGGCCGCCCTCTGATAGGCATAGGGTTTGAAAGCCACGCCATCCATCTCAAGATAGTCCGCTATTTCATAGAATATCTTGGATAGTTCTTGGTTTTTCATAAAAAATTTTACTTGCCCCGTATAATCCCGAAGGGATTTGTACGGGGGCTATTTCTTTGTTTTTCATCGCCCGCCTTTCAAAATGGTTTTTCACTCGGGGGAACGCGAGGCGCAAAATGATCTTTGATAAAAATCTGATGGCGGATCAAAATCAAAAGGGAAGAAGACATTAAGCCAAAAATACTGACCAAAACAAAAACGATTTTAAAGCCGAAAACACTGGCCAAGTAAGCCCCTATGGCGCCGGCCAAACCTGCGGCAAAACCGATGCCCGTGCTTTCCAAACTCCAGGAAAAAGCTTCTCTGCTTTTATCGATATGGCGGGTAAAAATACCCGCCCAGGTCGGAACAACGCAGGCCATAGCAACGCCCCTGATGAATTCTAAAGTAAAAATATGCCACGGCTGAGTGGAAAAAATGTAACCTAAGGGAATTAAGTTAGCCACATACATTCCTCCGACAAGGAAAATAAAATCGTCTTTTTCGCCGTGATTCCTGTCCAAACGATGGGCAATAAACGGCTGAATGATTGATTTTGCCACCCAATAGGTAGCGGCCACAAAACCCACCATTTTCAGATCGCCTCCCTGAATTTGTTTTGTCAGAAAGATGGCGAAAATCGGCCCGATCAAACCCCAGCCGGATTGAAGCAAAAAATCGGAACTGATCAAGACCTTAATGACTTTGTTTATGTCAATCATATACCGAGCCCGCTTTAACGGGCGAAGGTGAAGATGAGAACGAAGTTCTCATCGCCTGTTTTGTTTAGTTTTTTCCCGCAATATTTTCCACTTTTTTGAATAGGGCGTTTTTTATTATAATAATTCCCAATCGGAATAAAAACACCGAGCCGAACAGGGCAATAATTAATTCTGCGCCCCGGATTATCATCGTAAAAGCGGCGGCGGTAGATGCTCCCAGCCCCAAGGAATTGAAAGCGAAAGTTTGTATCGCCTCATGGGAGCCCAAGGCGGCGGGAATGGGGATCATTACTGCCAGATAATTAAAACCTAGCACTGACAATACGGACAGAGCCCCGATATTTTTTCCTAAAAATAAAACCAGGAGAAAGGCGCGAGAATACATAATGGCCGCTCTCAGAAAAGAAAGGCCGACTGCTTTCCAGGCAGCGGATTTTTTTGAAGATTTGAAGAAAGAAAAAATTTCTTTTTCAATTTCAAGGGGCTGATCTTGGCCGCCGGGAATAAAAAATTTCACCATGCTCTCTTTTTTGATGAATTTAAAATAAAAAAAGAAAAGTCCGGAGAAAAAAATCAGGAACAATCCGCCAAAAATCATTGCCAATTTTACCGAAGGAAAACCGATAACGGAAAGAAAAAATATCCCGCCTAAAAAAATAACCGCCAAGTTGGCAGTCCATTCTAAAATCCGGTCTATTATCACCGAAGCCATTCCTTTTGACCAGGGAATCGAATTCCTGTTTTTCAAGACGTAACCGCGAAAAATCTCACCGCCCCAAATTAAAACCGGCGCCAAGAACATTATCGAAAAACCGGCCAAATAAGGACCGAAAAGCGCCCTGAAAGGAATTTTGATTTCTATCCCCTTTAAAATTTCTTTCCATTTCCAAGTGCCCACCAAAGCCATCAGAATCGTTAAGCCCAAAATAGCCAATCCCTGCCAGCCGGTGAAAGCCGCAAGGGCGTCGCTTATCCCCTGCCAGCCGACCATTTTCCCGATCCAGGCAAATAATCCCGAACCGATTAAAAGAGAAAGTAAAAAAAGTAAAAATCTTCCGATTAATCCTGTCATTATTGAAATTATATCACAGGGGTTAAGATATATCGAGCAGATCTAAATCAAGATTACTTAGTGAAGTTTGTTTTCGAGGAAATTTACGATTTGGGAGCCGACTTCTGAGGAAGACCAGGAATAATCGTGCCCGGGAGCATAAAATGCCTGAGACAATGTGATGTTTTCTCCTTTTATTTTTGAAGAAACCCATTGGAATGGGGCTTTAATCATGGCCAGCAGCAAAGATTTAGTGTTTCCCTCCACTAAGCTGTCTTTTCCATTGTTATCCAGTTGAAGAACGTTTTCTGACTTGGGAGCTTTTATCCAAAAAGGAGTCCCGGCCGCTATCGCATAAACAGAATTTCGGGCTTTATCAGACATCCTTTCAATCGTCTCGTTGGCCAAAGCTCCTCCGGCCGACAAACCGGCTACGATGATTTTCTTATTCGGAAATTTCTCGGCCAAAAATTCCAAATCTCGGGCTAAAATATCCGAACTGGACTCAAAATATCTCAAAAAATCTTTGGCGCCGGAAAATTTACCCGTTAAAGTATTTTTTGTTCTGTTAAAAGGAATAACTATTGAATTGTACCCGAAACCTTGGAGAGTTTTCTGAATCTCTTTTATAACGGGCGCGAAATCTTCGGCTTTTTCAAAGGGAGTATCTCCCCAGCCCCCGGAATTAAAAACGATAATAACGTCTTTATTTTGAACTTTATTCAGAACTTCTTGAAGTTGAAAATTTTCCGGGATTACTTCCGGCCCGAAAAGAAACATCAAACCGCTTAAAATAATTGAAATAAAAATGAAATATTTTAATATTCGCATTTTTTGCAAAATTTTTCCTCCAACGTCCTCATAAATTCAATCAAAACCGGATCGTCTAAAATCTCTTTAGCCCATCTCATCCAAAGTTTGTGCTGAATTTTCCCGTGCTTTTTCCAATATTCCATCCCCTGCAAAAGATTTTCAACCTTATCCACCTGTTTGACGAATCTTCCTTCTTTGGTTAACCCTTTTTCAAACTCCAGCCAAAGATTCAAGATTTCTTTTTTTAAATGAAGCGGCAATCTGGAAACAAGCCTTTTTAACGCAAGGAGTTCTATTTTATATTTATTTTTATATTTTTTTATTTTTAGCGAAGGGGTGAACTTCGGCCACTTTTTAAGAATTTCCATCGCTTTTTTTCTGTCTCTGGGAAGCAAAGGATCATAAGGAGTCATGTCGGGAGCATAAACTTCGCATAGATCATGGACAAGGGCTATTTTAATGACTTTTTCCATGTTTAATTTTTTATTTTTGCCCAGCACCCAGGCAATTATAGTCATGCGAAAAATATGTTCAGCCGTGCTTTCTGAGTTTTTGATTCCATGAACCAGCCAGCCCTTTCTGAACTTTCTTTTTAACTTGCCAACCTCAATAAAAAAATTAAGAAGTTCTTTCATCGATTCCAATTTAACATATCTTATCCAAAGTGCGAAGAGGATTTATCCTCTTCGCCCTCTAAAAACCCAAAAATATCTTAAATTCTTAAGAAAGATGGTATTTTATTTTCTTAATTTTATAAGTCGTCTGTATCGGGGAAGAAACAACCACGTTGTCTCCGACCTGATGGCCTAAAAGAGCATGGCCTACCGGTGATTCATTGGAAATTTTTCCCACGGTGGGGTTGGCCTCTAAAGAACCGACGAGCGTAAATTCGTCATTCTGACCGTCAACCTCAACCAAAACTGTGGCGCCCAAATCAACGATATTTTGTTTTTTGGGCGGTTTTATCAGCTCAACATTTTTCAAAGTGTTTTCGAGTTCAATTATTCTTGACTCAAGAAAACTTATGTCTTCCTGAAAAGCGAGGTATTCGGGGTTCAAATCTTCGGAATGCAAAATCTTAGGAGATTCTCCTTTGGTTTTGGCAAGCTTAAGCTCTTTAAGGTCTTTGTATTCCCTTTTCACCCTTTCCCATCCTTCTTTGGTTAGATAGAACTTTTTTTCCTCTGGCATAGAGTTTTTAAAAAATCCCCTTTGGTGAGGGGACTAATGTTTTTAAGTGAATAATTTTATTTTAATCCCCTCAGCAAATCATTGTTCCAAAAGATAAAACTGAAATGGCGTGGACCCATTTAAAGGTTATGGTGGGTTTGGTGCAATATCTTTTTTCTCTGCTTTCTGTTGTCATGATTTTTCTTTGACACTTTAGAAAACTAACTAAAATCGCTTTTTTTGTTTGTTTTTTAAAGTTTATTATGTACGCTTAATATTACCAAAGCAAGAGAACGTGTCAAGCCCCGTTTAGAAATTTTTAATACCAAGGATTTACTGAAAAATTGAATGCTGCAAAATTTCTAACGGGGTCAAGAGGGATCAGATAATCGGGGGCGTCCAGGACTTGGGAATTATCGGCAACTCCCCGACATTAACTTCAATGTGCTTGACTCCCAAATCTGACCTTATTTCCTTTGCGATAAAATTTTCTATGCTTTCCAAATTCGGAGTAACTATGCTTACCATCAAATTATACCTTCCGGAAGTTTTGACAAGGTGATAAACAACGGGAGACTTTTCAAATTTTTCTATCAGGCGGTTAATCGTTTTGCTGTCCGCCTCGATATCGATATGGGCGCTAACCGAATAAACTTTTTCCATGTTCAATAATCCCCGGATTTTCAAAACCTTGTCTTTTAACAATCTCTCCACCCTGTTTTTAATGGCAACCTGGCTTAAACCGGTGCCCTTGGCGATCTCAACGAACGATTTCTTTCCGTCTTCTGATAAAGCTTGAATGATTTTCAAATCGACGCCATCCAGTCTCTCTAAGCTCCAAGGGGCATAAGCGGAATATCCTTCCACCGAAAAATCAGCCAGGCCGGTTCTGTCGCACAGAACGGCGTATTTCACGTCTTTGGTCCCCAGTTTTTCTTTTTTAAGCCGCATCGCCTCCATCGCTCTTTTATAGCCCTTGCCGGTAATAATGTCGTTGTCCACCAATAAAATTTTTCTACCTTTTGCCTTTTCTTCTTCCAATCCTCTGCCGTCGTCATCCATCGTAGAGAAAGTGAGGTTTTTATTTTTAAGCCATTCGTAAAGCCCCGATGCGTAAAAAACTCCGTCGTCTTCCAATCCGACAATGCAGCCCTTGTCTTTCCCGAAAAACTTTTTTACGTCTTTGCCGACGCCGTCTATAAATTTTTGAATCGGCTTAAGATTTAAAAGAGTATTTTTCATCATATTTTTTAACATATTCTTTTATTAATTGGTCTCTAATTTCCGGAGTAGCTGAAGCAATCAACAAATCCACTTTGTCGTGCTGACGGCCGGGCAAAAATTCATAGTCCCGATATCTGCCGTCGGAGTCAACGCTGACAACCTGGCAGCCCGAAGCTTTGGCAATCGGAAAACCGGGATCAATTTCCGACCTTGGTTCGTTAAACATCACATAAGCGTCAACTAATCCTGACGCCAGATAAGAATAAATAAAAGAGCCTCCTTGGGGATATAATAGGGCTTTGGGATGCATATTTTTTACCAAATCGCCAAAAAATTCCAAAAACTTCGTGGAGTAAATTGATTTCATTAAATAAGTTGCCAAAACAATCGGCTCACTCAACTTTTTTCTTTTAGAAGGAAAAATATCCTGCTCTTTACCGGTTTTTTGGTCTAATAAATAAGTGCGGCCGTTATTCAATATATAAAATTTTTCGTTTAGGATATCGGCGATGCCCGTAGCCAGGGGTTTTTTGTCTTCGTCATAAAAACTCAAAGCCGTGTACCAGTTATGCTCAAAGCCCTTTAAAAAGAGAGCTGAGCCGTCAAAAGGGTCAATGGAGCCGTAAAAATCATTGCCGTTTTCAATATCTCTACCCTCGGGTTCAGAATAAATAGTAGCTTTAATCTTATTTTCTTTTAAAATCCGCTCCAGAATATCCTCTCCCACTCGGTCAATTCCAATTTCCACATCTTCGGGCCGGTTTATCACCTCGCCCAAAATCTCGCGGCCCAAACCATTGGAAGCCCGATTTTTCACTTTTTTGACTGTTTCAGTCAAATATTCAATTAAAACATCTGTAAATTTTTCCATTTGCGTAAATTTATTTTTACTCTCTTAAAATTTATTGTCAACCCCGTTAGAGTATTTCTTTTAAGGCGCTAATAAGCCGTTCCGTGTCTTTCAATGTGCCGATACTAATCCTGACCGCATCTTTTTTATCAGGGGCTGATTTTGGCCTGACTAAAATCCCTTTTAATTTTAAGTTTTCCATTATTCCCCCGGGATTTTCTACTCTTAAAAGAAGGTAATTAGCTTGGCTGGGATAAAAGAAAATTCCTTTTTCTTTTAAAAATGTTTCTAACCTTGGTTTGGAAACTTCCATCACCTCTTTAATATAATCTTCCACATATTTTACATCCTCCAGAAATTCTCAATTTATTGACTTATTTTTAAATCGCTTCCTTTCTCTATTGACCTTATCTCGTGGCATAACAAAAT
>CAYYRI010000020.1:0-8293 GCA_964474185.1 uncultured Candidatus Saccharibacteria bacterium
TTAAAAGATTTATTCTTTTTCTCTTATATATTTCCTCAACTGTAAGAATTTCGCCGCTGGAAACATCCACTACTTTAGCATCAAATTTAACACATTTTCCCGAACCCCGCGGTCCCGCAAACAAATAAGCGTGGGAAATCAATCCTGAAGAAAGCGCATTGGTCAGCGTCTGGACAATGTGTTCCTGGCCTATCACCTCCGCGAACGTTTGAGGCCTGTATTTTCGATATAAAACTAAATTCATACGCTTTAGCTTTTAAATACTATAAATTTGTAGCCGATGAAATTCCAGGCGGTTACGCCAAAAGCGGCTGCAATTCCTCCGACATTCGCCCAGAGTTTGTCGTTCATTCCGAATTGCGGGCCAACGGTATTTACTATAAAAGAGGCCACTCCGACGTTAAGCCCAAGGCCGATCAATGTTACTATGAAAAATTGGCCGAATTCTTTATGCATTCCTTCCTTCCCCATCTTTTCAAAAGCCCAGAATTTATCTCCGAAGTATTTGGCGCAAGTCGCCACGACAAAAGAAATTCCTTTAAAAACCGAATACCAGAGTCCTATGGCAATTCCCGAGGTCCACATCAAGAAATTCAACACTCCCAAGTCGGTTATGGTAGCCAGAACTCCGATCAACAAATACTTTGCCAGCTGGAAAACCCATAAAAACCTCTTCCCTATTAAAAAACTTATCCAAGTACCGACTAATGCCAAAATAGGAAAAGAAACAGCCAAAATCAGACCCAGGCTCTCTATTTTTAAAGCAGCGATATCTTTCAATAAATAGTAAAAAAACCAGGCTGTAATTTCACCCGTAACCAAAGCCAAAATAATGTCTATTCTTTTCATTAGAAAATCTTATCATAAATTTCCCAAAAAATAAAGGTCGAAGAAAATTATTTCTTCTTCATCTTCGCTTCTTTTATAAAAGCTCGCTAAGTGATAAAATAAACCAATATGCCGTTAAAACTTTATAATACCCTATCAAGAAAAAAGGAAATCTTTAAGCCCAGAAAAGAAAAACAGGTTAATCTTTTCGTTTGCGGGCCGACGGTTTACGATTTCTCCCATTTGGGGCACGCCAGAACCTACATTGCTTTTGATGTAATCGTGAAATATCTCAGGCAGAACGGCTACGACGTTTTCTATCTTCAAAACATAACTGACATCGACGATAAAATTATAAACAGGGCGAAAGAAAATAACGTAACTCCTGAAAAGCTGGCTTTCAGGTTTGAAAAAGAATATCTGGATGATGTAAAATCCCTGAAAATCAACGGCGTTACCAAATATGCCAGAGCCACAGACCACATTGAAGAAATCATCAGCCAGGTTTCAAGGCTGATTGAAAAAGGCTGCGCCTATAGAATCGAAGATGGAATCTATTACGATATTTCAAAATTCAAGGGTTACGGAAAACTTTCAAAAAGGACCATCCTTCAGGCTGAGGATGCCGTTTCCAGAATCGACGAAAACAAGGAAAAAAGAAATAAAGGAGACTTTTGTTTATGGAAATTTTCCAAATCCGGGGAACCGAATTGGCAAAGTCCGTGGGGAAAAGGAAGACCGGGTTGGCACATTGAAGATACTGCCATCACCGAGAAATATTTCGGCCCCCAATACGATATTCACGGAGGAGCCAGAGATCTGATTTTCCCCCATCACGAAGCTGAAATTGCCCAAATGGAAGCAATATCCGGTCGCAACCCCCTGGTGAAATACTGGCTGCATTCGGGCTTTCTTACGGTGAACGGCCAGAAGATGGCCAAGTCCCTGGGTAATTTCATTACCATTCGGGATTTTTTGAAAGAAAATTCCGCAAGGTTTTTGAGATTCCTGGTCGTTAAAGCCCATTACCGTTCCCCTATCGATTACAGCGAGAAACTGATTTCCCAAACGAAAAGAGAATTGGAAAAGATAGATGAATTCTTGGAAAAAATCCGGAGCACGAAATCCAAAATCCAAACAGATTCCAAATTCCAAATTTCAAAATATAAGAAGGAATTTGAGACGGCAATGGAAGACGACTTTAATACGCCCGAAGCACTCGCCGTAGTCTTTGACCTGATAAACGAGGGAAATTCATTGATAGCCGAAGACAAGCTATCTAAGGTTGATGCCAAAGAAATTTTAAGTTTCTTGAAGAGAATCGATGTTTCTTTTGGGTTTATTCTGGAGAAAAAATCAAAAAAGAAAATCCCGGAAACAGTTTTGAAATTAATAAAAGAAAGAGAGGAATGCCGAAAGAAAAATCAGTGGCAGAAAGCCGATGAATTGAGAAAAAAAATAAAAGAATCAGGTTTCCTGATAGAAGACACGAAAGGAGGGCCTAAGATAAAGAAAATTTCTAATTTCTAATTTTTAATTTCTAAACCTCTCGTTTTTCTTTAGTCTTTCTACAAAACTCATAAAATGCTAAAATTTGGTCGGCTATTTTGGGCCAGGAGTATTTTCGAGCTTCTTTGAGCCCCCAATCCCCCATTTCCTTTCTCAGTTTTTTGCTTTTTATCAGAATCTCCAATTTTTTGGCCAAAGTTTTGTAATCCCGGGGCTTAACCAGAAACCTTTTCCCTTTGCCTTTTTCCAAAACTATGCGGTAGCCCGTATTCGCAAAAGCGACGACCGGAACGCCCAAAGCCATCGCTTCGATCAGAACAATGCCGAAACTTTCTCCGTAAATAGCCGGACTGCAGTAAATATCGCAGGTTCTGTAATAAGAGGGCACCTCTTTTTCTCTTATCGCTTTTTCAAAGACAACGTTTTCCAGTTTATTATTTTCAACCCATTTCTGGTAATCATCTTTTAACGGGCCTTCGCCAACCACGATTAACCTTAAATTAGAATGGCTTCTGCTCAAAATTTTAAATGCCTTAAGGAGATAAATCAGTCCTTTTCTTTCTTCAATCCGGCCCAAAAACAAAATGTTGATTTTTCCGTCGGAGAATTTTTTCAACCTGGGGACTTTCGGATTAAATTCTTCCAGATCAATGCCGTTGGGTATTACTTTTTTGGGACCGTTAAATTTTCTAAAAAACCTGAGGTTTAAAGGATTGACGCCAATGATGCCGTCGATTTTCCATTTGGCGATTCTATTGGCAAAATCCCTGATTTGGGGGAAAATTTTAATGATGTTGCTTTTTTCCAAATTGGCGTGGAAAGTCAGAATATTCAAGGCATTTGACCTTTCTAAAACTTGTATGGTCGAAGGGAAGCCGACATTGTGGAAATGAAGGACGTCAAACCTCTCTTTTTTCAAGAAGCTGCTTAGCGCGAAGGGGTTAAAATATATGCAAAAATCGCCCTGGGTGCCCACGGCAGGGAGAGAAATGGACGTTCCCATAATAATGACGTCTTTCCCGTATTTTTCCTCCGGAGAGCGGCGAGGAACGATAATCTTTACTTTAATTCCTCTTTTTTTGAATTCCTTATACAATCCCAAAACGTGCCGCTTTACTCCTCCGGGCTGTAAAAAAGAATGGAATGATATTAAACCAACTTTCATAAGTCAATACTTCGGCACTTGATAAACTAATCTCGCCTTGATATATTATAGCTGATGACGAACAACTCTCAAAATTCTCAATTACCCGACAAACTGCCTCCCCAAAGCGCAGAAGCCGAAAAATCGCTACTCGGCTGTTTATTGATTGATAAAAATTCCGTCATTAAGGTGGTTGATTTCATCAATCCCCCGGATTTTTACAGGCCCGCGCATCAGGAGATTTATAAGACCTGTCAGGAGCTTTTTGAAAAAGGAGAACCCATTGATATTTTGAGCGTTGCCAATCGCCTTAAAGAAAAGGGACAGCTCGATGAAATCGGCGGAAACGGCTATCTGGCCGATTTGATAAATTGCGTCCCGACGGCCAGCAACATTTTTAATTATGCCAAGATCATCCAGCATAAAAGAATTCTGCGGGACTTAATCGGCGCGGGCTCCGAAGTCGCGACTCTGGGCTACAATGAAACGGAAGATCCGGAAATTTTGCTGGATCAGGCGGAACAGCGGATTTTCAGCATCGCCCAGAAGGGCCTTTCCCAGAATTTCATACCTATAAAAGAAACCTTGGCAGATGCTTTTGAAAGAATCGACAAATTATCCAAGCACAAAGACGGCCTGCGCGGATTACGAACCGGCTTCACGAATTTGGACAACATATTGGCCGGCTTCCAGAATTCCGATCTGATAGTTTTGGCTTCCAGGCCTTCGATGGGAAAGAGCGCTTTAGCGACGAATATTGCCAGTTTTGTCGCCATCAATGAGAAAATACCGGTGGGTATTTTCAGCTTGGAAATGTCAAAAGACCAGCTGGTGGACAGGTTGATCGCCGACCAGGCCGGGCTTGATCTATGGAGATTGAGAACGGGGAAACTCTCCGGAGACGGAGAAGACAATGATTTTTCCAGAATCCGGCAGGCTTTGGGCGTATTGTCCGAGGCTCCGATTTATATTGACGATACCGTCAGTTCTAATATCCTGCAGATGAGAGCAATGGCAAGAAGATTGCAAGCGGAAAAGGGGCTGGGCCTCATTATCGTTGATTACCTTCAATTAATGGAACCGAGGAACACCATGGCCCCCATTGTTCAGCAGATGACGGAAATTTCCAGGTCTCTCAAATCTTTGGCCAGAGAGCTTAATGTTCCGGTTCTGGCAATCTCCCAGTTATCGAGAGCCGTAGAGCAAAGGTCTCCCCAAATCCCTAGGCTTTCCGATTTGAGGGAAACCGGAGCCATAGAACAGGATGCCGACGTTGTTCTGTTCATCTATCGCGAAGACAGATACAGGCCGGACGATACCAGCAGGAAAAACATCGCCGACATCATCATCGCCAAACACCGCAACGGTCCCGTGGGCAAGGTTGAATTGTATTTTGACGAAACCAGGGTTGCTTTCAGAAATCTGGAAAAGGGATATTCAGAAGAAACTTAAAAATGCAGCCCAAAACGATTCAAAAATTAATTGATATATTCTCCAAATTCCCGACGGTCGGGCCCAGAACTGCCGCCCGATTTGTTTTTTATTTGCTGAGATTGCCCGAGGAAGAGGCCGATAATTTGATTTCCGCCATTTCGGACTTAAAAAATAACATAAAAATCTGCGAATTCTGTTTCAAGCCTTTCGAACCTTCGGCAGAGGCTCCAATTGGGCTCGTTTGCGAGATTTGCCGGGATGTCCGCCGGGACAGATCCCTGCTTTGCATTGTCGCCAATGAAACCGATTTGATGGCCATCGAAAAAACGAAAAAATACAACGGCCTTTATTTTATCCTGGGAGGAACGGTTTCGGCTTTCAAAAAAACCGATATCGAAAAATTAAGAATCAAGGAACTGGAAGAAAAAGTCAAAAACAGCCAAGAGATCAAGGAGATCATCCTGGCCATAAATCCGACAACCGAAGGCGAAACGACCGCTTTATACTTGGAAAGAATACTGAAACCCTCGGGAAAAAAAATCTCCCGGCTTGGCCGGGGTTTACCCCTGGGAGGAGAATTAGAATACGCTGATGAGGAAACTCTTGGTTCTGCCCTTGAGAGCAGAAGATAAATTCGAAGTTCGAAGCACGAAATTCGAAACAATATCTAAATTCTAAATTCAAATGTTCTAAACGTGTTTGGAATTTCGGTCATTGAGATTTTGAATTTGTTTCGGATTTCGGATTTAGAATTTCGGTAATTTCAATTTCTGTGAAGGTCTGTCTGTGGCCTTTTTTTGTTTTTTCCCGTTTTTTCGCTTGGTATTTGAAGACAATCACTTTTTTTCCTTTCCCCTGCTTTAAAACCTTCCCGATAACCTTAACGTCTTTGACAAACGGAGTTCCGATCTCCGCTTTTTTGTTTTTCTCCAACAGCAAAACCTCTTTGAAAATAATCTCTTCTCCTTCTTTCTTTTCGATTTTTTCTATCTTCAGTTTTTGACCGGGAGCTATGATATACTGTTTACCCCCAGTCTTAATTACTGCTAATTGTGTCATATTTTTCCACCGGCCTGCCCCGTACCGAACCGAAGGTTTTGGTGCGGGGTTTTGATTACGGCTAACATACGAATGTAATGAGTACCCCGCCCTCTAAGCTAAATGACTTATTACCTATGCGTAGAGGGCGGGGTTTCACTACGCTCAATATTAATACTTTCTCTGAAATTTGCAATACTACTCTTCCCCTACCGAGCTTTCGCAAAGCGAAAACGAAGGTTAAGAAGAGGATTTATCCTCTTCGCCTTCTTTCAATCGCTTCGTTTCCCCTATTTCCTCCAGTTTTTCCACCTTTTCATCAAGTATGGAAAGGCGCTTTTCGGAAGATTCGTAGGCGGATTTGGCGTTGGATATATGGTTGCCAAGTTTCCGGAAATCGTCCATCAGTTTTTCCGCGTCCTGATGCACCCTGCCGAGTTTCTTCAAAATTTCCTGCGTTTGTTTTGAAATCTGAGTGTCTTTAAACCAATGTTCGATGGTTCTCAATGCGAGATATATGGTGTTGGGCGAGGTCAGAATGATTTTCTTTGACCAGGCAAAAGAAGCTATGTCAATTTCTTTTCCGATATTGTTTATTATTTCGTAATATATGGCTTCCGCCGGAATATACATCAGGGCGAAATCAACCGTTCCTTCGGAGGGCAGGATATACTTTGAGGAAATTTCCAGGACCCTGTTTTTTACGTCCTCGAGAAAGCTTTTTTTATAGAAATTTTTCTCCGTTTCAGTTCCCGCACTGACCATTTTCCCGAAGTTTTCCGAAGGAAACTTGGAATCTATCGATAAAATCTTTCCATCCGGCAATTTTAATATCACATCAACCTGTTCACCGGAAGAAAAAAGATATTGTTTTTTATAAAGTTCCTGAGGAAAATGTTGCGACAGAATGTGCTCCAAACTCGCTTCACCCCATTGCCCTCTTAATTTGGGAGATTTGAATATTTCCTGAAAAGTGGATACGTCTTTTACTACCGCCTGCACCTGCTTCAAATCTTCTTTTATCTGGGTGGCTTCCCGGGTAAAAGACGACATCTGGTCGTTCATCGCCTTTGAAGTTCCGTCCTGGCTGTCCCGCATTTCTTTCAGTTGGCCTATCATCAGATCGGTTATTCTCCTTTCTAAATCCCTGATGGCATCCGATTGTTTATCATCAGTTTTTGATTTTCTGCTCCAAAAAACAAATATTGCGACTACGAATGCCACAATCAAAAATATCGCTAAAGTTAATGGAGAAATAGTCATTAAAATATAATAATATTACCTCGTTAAAATTTCAACTATTAAAAAAGCAACGTATATGCTGATTAAAACAAAACCTTCTTTTCTGGTTATTTTCTGGCCGGTTTTAGCGAAAAAAAAGAAAGACATCACGGCGATCACCAAGAAAAGTCGGGCAACCAAAAAAGGAGAAAAATCGGCGATCTTTATCGGCATAATCAAAGAAACGATTCCCAATATAAAAGTGGAGGTAATGGCGACGTTTCCCATCTGATTTCCCAATATCATCCAGTCCCGTCCCTTTCTTGCGGCTTGCAGGCTGAAAACGGTTTCAGGCATGCAAGTACCGATGGCCACTACAAAAATACCGATTAGCCCCAAGGGCAAATCAAATGTTTGATAAAAAAACATGGCGGATTTAACCACTCCCTGCCCGCCTATTAAAAGCAAAATCAATCCTGTAAATATAATAAAGATATCTTTTGCGATTTCTTTCGAACTGAATTTCTGCGGACAATTTTCATAAACTTTTGTGAATCTGTCTTTTTTTGAAAAAAGCCAAAATGAGTAAATGGCAAAACTAGACAGAAGAAAAATTCCGTCCAGTCTGGACAAAATGCCGTCGAGAATAAAAAAGACGGGCAAAAGTGCGATGATCATTGTAAAAAGAGCGCTTCCTTGGACCGTTTTGCTGTTTGAAGAAAGTCCTCCGCGGGAAATCAAAGCCGCCAACCCCACCACAATGGAAATGTCGAATATATTAGAACCCATTACGTCTCCAAAGGAAAGCTCGGGTATTTTATTAAGAGCGGAAACAATTCCGATCATCAAATTCGGTATCGTGGCCCCTATCCCGACCACGAAAAAAGCCAAAACAAATTCTTTTAATTTGAAACAAACTCCGATTCTTGACAAAGCATCAATGAGCCATTTCCCGGAAAAAACCAGCAGAAAGAAAGAACCGATTAAAATAGCGACGTGTAAAAGCATATTATTTTATTGTAATTTAAAAAAGCCGAGATGACAACTCTTCTCGACTAAGCTGCGGACTATTCTTAAATTAGCTCGGACGATTTTCGCCGCCTGCGGCGGCGAGGAAAA
>CAYYRI010000021.1:0-7953 GCA_964474185.1 uncultured Candidatus Saccharibacteria bacterium
TTTTTTTGGTCGACCATCAGGGGTTTAACAGTTAATTTTGCCCCTTTAACAGAATTACAACTTCGGCAAAGTGGTTGGATATTCTCCATAGAATCCAAACCACCTTTTGATAATGGTATAATATGATCCTCCTCTAATTCAATCTCTGGTTCTTTTTTACCACAAATCGCACATTTATAATCATAATGCTTTTTTAATAACTCCCACTCTTCCAAAGTATGAGAACCTTCCGCTCTGTTCTTCCTTGCTCTATATCTTTTACGTAATAGACTACATTGCCCTAGATGCGCCTTTCGCCATTTTTTATAATACCTTTTACACTCTTCTGGATGTGCTATTCTGTATTGTCTATACCACTCTCTTATCCTTTCTAAATTCTTTTTTCGGTATTCTTTTGCATATCCTCTCATATATTCCTTTATATATTGCCTTACATTAGAATAAATTCCACCTTTCCAATTAGAATTGCTTTCGCCCATATTGGTACCCTTTTTAGCTTCGCTGATCTTTCTTTTAATTCTCTCTGGCCATTTTCTACCTAAATTGATTTTGTTCCCTTTCATTTTCTCACTCCTCATTCTTCTAAAACTTTCGGGGTTTCTATGATGCGTTCCTAAGGCATTACTTCTACCAAGATTTATTTTATGTCCTTTAATAAATTGACCCTTTTCGTTTCTGTTTTTGTTCATAAAGATTGAACTAACGATTTTTTCATTTACTCCATTTCCTAATCGCTAGCCATATTTGTTGTTGATCAATTTTAATTTCTTTCGTAATGTCGAATAGTTGTTTTGGCTCTTTGCCGACGATTAAATCCCCGATTTTGGCTTCAGCCAAAATAAATTCTTTATTCCTTAATAGAAAGTCATTTAATTCGGGACCTCCCGAATACCAAACTTTTATCCTGTCTTTCGGTTTCAGATTGGCTTTTTTCCTCATTTCCTGAACATTGCGGATAATTTCCCGAATTATCCCTTCTTCTTTTAATTCGGGGGTGATTTTAGTGTCTAACTTCAGAGATTTTCCAAAAGTAATTTTCTTTACGTTAACCTCTTCTCTAATCAAATCCAACAAGTCTTTTGAATTTTGGAATTGGGAATTTGGAATCTCGAGCGAAGCGAGAGGTTGCCTAACTTTTATCCCCGCTTTTGCTCTTTCGGCCAGAGCTTGAGCTACAATCTCCCTGATTTTTCCCATTTTTTCTTCCAGTTTTTCATCAATTGATTTTTTATTGATTTTCGGCCAATACTCCAAATGTACGCTATTTGTTGATTGTTTTCTGCTTTCTGTTATTTGTCTATAAATTTCCTCGCTCAAAAATGGAATAAACGGTGCCGTCATCTTGCTTAGGATTAAAAGCACAAAACCCAAAGTTCCTGAAGTATCTTTTAATTCTTTTTTTGTTTCCGGCCGCTGAAATCTCCTTCTTGACCTTCTGATATACCATTGAGATAAATCTTCAATGACGAATTTTTCGATTGCTCTTGCCGCTCCCGTAACGTCATAATTATCCAATTCTTGAGTTGCTTCCCCGACAAGACTGTTTAATTTGGAAATAATCCATTTGTCTAAAATATTTTTTGGAGAGTGAAAATTAGAGGTCGAAGAAAACTTTTTAGAATAGTATGTTCCCAAAAAAGTACAGCTGTTCCATAAAGTCAGGATAAACCGCTTTAGGGCCTGGTCTATGTCTTTTTCGGAAAACATTTTAGGATCCCCCGGCTGATTAATAGTATAAAAATACCACCTGGCCGCATCCGCGCCGTATTTATCAACAATGTACCAGGGATCAACCGTGTTGCCCTTGGACTTCGACATCTTCTCTCCTTTCCCGTCCAAAACATGCCCCAAAGAAATAACGTTTTTATAAGGCGCACCTGAATCAAGCAACGTTGAAATCGCCAACAAGGTATAAAACCAGCCCCTCGTCTGGTCTATGGCTTCGGAAATATAATCTGCGGGAAACTGTTCTTTTTTATCAATCAATTTTTGGTTCTCAAACGGATAATGATACTGAGCAAAAGGCATACTGCCGGAATCAAACCAGCAGTCAATAACCTCCAATACTCTTTCCATTATTCCTTCGCATTTCGGGCAATAAAATTTTATTTCATCTATGTAGGGCCGGTGGAAATCCAACTCCATTCTGGCGTTATGCGGCAGATTTACGAATTCAATTTTCCTCCATTTGCCCGTTGAAATCGTGCTTCCTTTGTTTCGATTTCTCCATTTTAATATTTCTTCCAAGGAGAAACCGCCAAGAGTTTTTTCCAAAATAGTAAGGGGAAGTTCATGAGAAATAATTACGATATTTTTATTTTGATATTTCTCATTCACTTTTTTCAAAAAAGAATACATTCTTTTTCGGATATCCACCAAACTTTCTCCCTTTTGGGGTTTGGCCAGGGTCAGGTTTTTCTTTTTATTTAAAAATTCCCAGATTATTCCCGAGGGTTTTCCGTTAAAAATCCCGACGTTATATTCCCTTAATCTTTTGTCAAAAATTATTTTGGCCCCGGTTTCTTTTGCTATGATTTCGGCAGTTTGCCTCGTCCTTAGAAGGTCAGAGCTGAAAATGACGTCGATTTTTTGGGATTTTAACTTCTTTGCCGATATTTTTGCTTCTTTTTCGCCTTTTTTAGTCAGGGGACAAACGATCTTCTCCGGCCAGCACATTGCCACGTTTTTTACCTGCCTCAAAGAATGGCCGTGACGAAAAAAATAGTAATTATTGCTTGAAAATTTTTGAGCAAGCAAATCTTTCATTGAACCGATAACTTCTGAATTTTTGCAACTTTTGCACTCCCAAACAGGCAAAGGAGTCCCCCAATATCTCTCGCGGGAAAAGGCCCAGTCCTTAATATCGTTCAGCCATTCTCCGAATCGCCCTTCTTTAAGGTGAGCGGGCACCCAGTTGATTTTTTGATTGTTAAAAATCAGATCTTTCCTGACTTTTTGCATGTTTATAAACCATGACTGCTTGGCGTAATAAATCAAAGGCGATTTGCATCTCCAGCAAAAAGGATAATCGTGTTCGTACAATTCTTCTTTGAAAAGCAGATTCCTGTTTTTCAAGTTCTCGATAATCTTAGGGTCTGCGTCTTTGACAAAAAGGCCCGCCCATTTTTTGACGTCAAGTATAAACTTCCCCTCTTCGTCAACCGTCAATAAAATCGGGAATTTATCGCTCTGATTTTTTATTTTTGTATTTTGATTTTTTATGGCTTCCAAGTCTTCTTCGCCGAAAGCCGGAGCAACGTGCACGAAACCCGTGCCCTCTTCCAGGGAAACAAAATCGGCGGAAATTATCTTGTAGGCGTTCTTCAAATTTTCCTCATCTAAAAGATAAAGAGGCTCGTATCTCAGATCAACCAAATCTTTTCCTTTAAATTCTTTAATAATTTCCCCCTCTACGCCGCAACTTTCCATTCTTTCCTTGGCTAAAATCAAATAGCCATCACCCGTCTTAACTTTAACGTAAGTGAATCCGGAATTAAGAGCCACCGCCACATTAGCGGGCAAAGTCCAGGGAGTCGTGGTCCAAACCAATAAATACGAATTTTTGAATTCCGGATTTTTAATTCTGAATTTTACATAAATAGCCGGTTCCTTAATTCTCTGATACCCCTGAGCCACTTCATGGGACGATAAGCTTGTACCGCATCGGGGGCAATAAGGAACAACTTTATAATCCTGATATATGAGTCCTTTCTCGTGAATTTTTTTTATTATCCACCAAACCGTTTCGATGTATTCTTGCGTATAAGTAATGTATGGGTTTTCCATATCCAGCCAGAAAGCAATTCTTTCGGTTAATTTTTCCCAATCTTTTTTGTAATTCCAGACCGATTCTCTGCATAGCTCATTAAATTTGGCGATGCCGAATTTTTCAATGTCTTTTTTATTTTTCAATCCCAATTTTTTCTCTATTTCCAGCTCAACCGGCAAACCATGGGTATCCCAGCCCGCTTTTCTTAAAACTTTGAATCCCTGCATGGTTTTATAGCGGCAAATAATGTCTTTAAAGACCCTGCTCAGAATATGATGAATTCCCGGCTTTGCGTTGGCCGTCGGAGGCCCTTCATAAAATACAAAATTGGGCGCTTTTTTACGCCTTAAAATGCTCTTTTCAAAAATTCCGTTTTCTTTCCAGAATTTTAAAATTTTTTGTTCTAACTTGGGAAAATTTAAATCCATGGTTTATCAGGGAAAGAATTACATTTTCTCGGGAGCGGAAATTCCCATTAAGTTTAATATGTTTTTTAGCATAATTCCAGTCGCCGAAACTAAGGATAGTCTTGCTTGAGTTAATTTTTTTTCTTCCGAAATCACCCGGCAATCTCTGTAAAACTGATGGAAAACGGCCGCCACGTCCAAGGCGTATTGAGGCAATCTTTGGACCTGATAATCTTCGGCCGTATCTTCGATAATTTCGGGCAACCTGATTAATTGCTTAACTAAGCTTAGCTCTGAAGGATGGTCTAATAATTTAAGATTTTGAATTTGGAATTTTGAATTTGGAATTTTCTTTAAGATGCTGCATATCCTGGCGTGAGCATACTGAACGTAAAAAACAGGATTTTTCTCTGATTGCTGTTTTGCCAAATCCAAATCAAAATTCAAATGGGTATCGGGGCTTCTGGTTAAAAAGAAGAACCTGGCAACGTCCAGGCCGACTTCTCCGATCAATTCGTCTATTGTGACGTAAAAACCGGTTCTTTTTGACATCTTCATTTCCTTACCCCCTTCAACAAGCCTGACCAGCTGCATAATAATTATATCGACCTGTTCTTTTTTAAAACCCAAAGCTTCGGCCGCCGCTTTTATTCTTCCGACATAACCGTAGTGATCCGCTCCTAAAAAATAAATTAATTTATCAAACCCTCTTTTAAACTTATTCTTTAAATAAGCAATATCTGAAGCCAGATAGGTTTTTTCTCCGTCTGCTTTAATCAGAACTCTGTCTTTGTCATCGCCGAATTTTGTCGATTGGAACCATAAGGCTCCTTCTTTCTTATATGATAGATTTTTCCTCTCCAGTTCTTCCAAAATTTTATCTATTTCCTTTTTTTTGTATAATTCCGATTCGCGAAACCAAGCGTTAAATTCTATCCCCATTTTTTTCACTGAAGGTTTTATCGTTTCTCCCAAAATAGTTTCTGCCGATTTCCTGCCGACTTCTTCCAGATTTCCGCCTTTGATCTTTTTTCTCAATTCTTCGATATATGCACCCTTGTAAACCGCCTCTGAATCTCCGATAACCGAATGCCCCAATTTTTTAATTTGCTCACCGACATCGTTGATATAGTATTCTCTCTCCGTTTTATAACCCGCCTTATCCAATACATTCGCTAAAACATCTCCGCAAAATCCTCCCCGTCCGTTGCCTAACGTTAAGGGGCCCGTAGGATTCGCAGAAATAAACTCAACGTTAACTTTCTGGCCTCTGCCGATTTTAAGCTTGCCGAAAGACTCTTTTTGCTTTAAAATCTCTACTATTTGTTTTTGGAGATATTCTTTTGAAATAAAAAAATTAATAAATCCGTTTTTTACCTCTGTTTTTTCTAAAATGGGCGAAGAGAACCTTGTTCTCTTCTTCCCCCTCGCTTCTTGCGAAAGCTCGGTAGCCGAGCTGATGGCGTCCGCAATCTCCTGAGGATTCTTTTTAATCGTCATGGCTATATTGGTGGAATAATCGCCGTAAACGGATTCTGATGGCCGTTCTATCGAAACCGCAATCTCTTTACCATAGAGGTCTTTCACCGCTTTTTCCGTTAATTTTTCAATTTCCTTTCTGACCATATTATGGTTAATTTTACCTTATTTTACTTAAAAATTAAAGGATTTAGTGATAGACTTAAGGTATAAAGTCGAAGAAATAAATTTCTTCTTCATCTGCGCTAACGCTTGCTTTATGAAGATATTAGCTGAAAATAAAAAGGCCTACTTCAATTATGATGTTGTAGAGAAGTTTGGAGCGGGGATTTCTTTGATCGGCCAGGAGGTAAAATCGATAAAAACAAAAGGGGTAAATTTAGCCGGTTCTTATATCGTGATAAAGGGACACGCCGAGAAAGGAAAACCTGAAGTCTTTTGGATAGGAACGCAAATTTCTCCCTATCAGCCGAAGAATGCGCCCCCCGATTACAATCCCGAACGCTCCAGAAAGCTTCTCTTAAAAAAAGAGGAGATCAAATATCTGATTGGCAAGGTGAAGGAGAAAGGGTTGACTTTAATACCATTAAAATTGTATACTGAGAAAGGTAAAATCAAGCTTGAATTCGGGATAGCAAAGGGAAGAAGAAAAACGGATAAAAGAGAGAGGATTAAAAAACGAGAGGCAGAAAGGGAGATAGAACGTGAGTTAAAGAGTCGGTAATGCCCTATACGCGAACTTCTGAAAAGTTCGCGTCGGGCTCGACAAAGATTTTAAAAAATCTTTGTATAGAGGGGGTGCAAGAATTGACAGAAATTAAACCAAGATAGGCAAACCGAGTATTCTCGAATCTCGTAAAACTTCGGGAAAATAATAAGTGCCAACTTATTCAAAAAACCTGCATTAGCATTAGCTTAATGCCATCCTTTTTACTGATTCTCGATGGGTAAAAAAGCCCTGTTCCTGCCTTTGGCAGGACGGGCCCGTCCTGATAAAATTAGGATAAGGGGGTGTCATATTATCGAGATAGATGGCTTTTTTCAACCCTAAAAAGTTATTGAAACGCAAAGGGTTAAAAATAGGAAGATTTTACCCAATTTAAACTTTCTATTATTCTACAAATTGGGGTATGCTTGTAGATCTATCTTTGTATTAATTTTTGGACGCGAGTTCACCCTCGCCACCTCCACAAAAAAACAAATTGTTTAAAAAACCGATAATCAACAGACAAATAAGGGCGCAAGAAGTCAGATTAATCGACGAAACCGGAAAACAACTGGGAGTTGTGCCGTTTGAAGAAGCTGCCCGGCTTGCCATAGAGCGAAAATTAGATTTGATCCAGGTTACGGAAAAAGTTGAACCGCCGGTTTGCAAGTTGGGAGATTACGGAAAATATCTTTACCAGGAAGAGAAGAAAAACAAATCGACAAAAAAACAAAAGGGGGGAGAGCTTAAAAGAATAAGATTAACTTTCAATATATCTCTGCACGATCTGAAAACCAAAGCACATCAAACGGAAAAATTTTTAAACAAAGGAGATAAAGTAAGGGTAGAAATGTATTTAAGGGGACGGGAAAAAGCATTCCAGGATTTCGCCAAAGAAAAAGTAAACAAATTCCTCGAAATTTTGCAAAACGCCACTCCGATTAAAATTGAAAGAGACTTAAAAAAAGAATTCGGGGGCTTGATGATAATCATTTCAAAAGGTTAGTCAAAGAGGATAAATCCTCTTTTCCACCCTTCGCTACGGCTTGGGTATTATATGACAAAATTAAAAAGCAGAAAATCAGTTACCAAACGTTTTAGAATAACTAAAACTGGCAAAATTTTAAGAAGACCCAGCGGACTTGATCATTATCGTGCAAAAAAATCCGGAAAAAAAGTCCGGGAAAGTCGAAAATGGGTTAAGGTTTCCAAAAGCGAGACTAAGGCAATTAAAAGAATACTAAAAATCTGATGGTAAGAGTAAAGGGCGGTGTATTTTCGCAAAAAAGAAGGAGGCATTTATTGAAACATGCCAAAGGTTTTCGCTGGGGAAGAAAATCAAAATATCGAGCGGCAAAAACGGCCTTAATGCATGCTTGGGAATATGCCTATCGGGACAGAAGAACGAAAAAAAGGGAATTCCGCAAACTATGGCAAATTCAAATTAATGCTGCCTGCAAACAGCAGGGAATTTCTTACAGTAGCTTTATCGCTAGATTAAAGAAAAACAAAATCGAACTCGACCGGAAGATTTTATCCGATCTCGCCCGAAATCATCCTCAAATATTAGAGAAAATAATTGAGAAAACGAA
>CAYYRI010000022.1:0-7718 GCA_964474185.1 uncultured Candidatus Saccharibacteria bacterium
TTAATCAACTTAGAATGAAGATCGGAATAATGTTCGGTAACCCTGAAACCACTTCCGGAGGGCTCGCTCTTAAATTTTACGCTTCGGTCAGGATAGATTTAAGAAGGATTGCCCAGATAAAACAGAGAGACGAAATTATCGGCTCCAGGATTAAGGCGAAAATAGTAAAAAATAAAGTTGCTGCTCCTTTTAAAACCACCGAATTTGATATCTTGTACAATGAGGGTATTTCCTATCTAAGCGATATTTTGAATACCGGAATCAAATTGGAAATAATAAAAAAAGCCGGTTCATGGCTCCAATTTGAGGATATAAAACTCGGGCAGGGAGTCGAAGGAAGCAAAGAATTTCTGAGACAAAACCCGGAAATTACGAAGAAGATCAAAGCTCTGCTATTTGGAGGTGGATAGCGAAGAGAACTTAGTTCTCTTCTTTACCTTCGCTCCGTTTATTTGGAGCTCGGTGAGAGCAGAGCTAAGTAGCGGGCTCTTTTAATCGCTCGGGATAATTTTCTTTGATGACTGGAACAAACTCCGGTTCTTTTTTTTGGTTTTATTTTTCCCGCCGCCGAAATAAATCTCCGCAAAAGTTGCGTTTCTTTGAAATCAATTTCAGAAGCATTTCTTTGGCAAAAATAACAAGGCATATCGATAATACTTAGTCAGGTCGCGGCACGCGCGTATTATAATGTCGCCTTTCGGGCGAGCGCGCTAACGCCGCTCCTTAACAACCCTCGGTTTTTAATATTTTCCTACACGGAAGAACCGGATGGTTCTCCCGACCCCTCTCCGATATGGGATGATAATCAAAAGGGGATTTTGCTTATATCGATTTCTTCCTCTTCTTCGACTATTGGAATTTCTTCTGTTGGTACTTTGTCCTGTGTGGGGACAGTGGGTTTTTCCTCTGAAGGAGCTGTTTTCCCCGCCGATCTCGGTCCCAGCTGTATTCTTTCGGTGATGATTTCAGTTCGAGACCTTTGATTTCCCGAAGAATCCTTCCAGCTTCTTGTTTGCAGTCGGCCTTCGATTAAGACCAAAGACCCTTTAGTCAAATACTGGGAAGCGATTTCCGCCAATCTTCCGAAAGAAACAATATTGTGGAATTCCGTCTGCTGCTGTTTCTGGCCGGTTTTATCGGTGTAAAAACGGTCGGTAGCCATCCCAAAAGAAGTTAAAGACTGTCCCGAAGGAAGAGCCCGCGTTTCGGGGTCGCGGGTGAGCCTGCCGATTAAAACTACTTTATTGAGATTCATCTGAGTTTTTATATTAAGAACGAAGATGAAGATGGCGAAGAGAATTTAGTTCTCTTCAGCCCCATCCTTTAGAATTTCTTCTAATTTCTGCTCAATTTCTTTTACCCAGTATATCATCTTCCAGAAGCTAAAGCTTTTTTTGCGCTCTTCTATAGAAGAGCGCACTGGAAGTTGTATTACTGGGTTTAATTCGACCTTTTAAGTTTCGTCTAATATCTCTTCTAATTTTTTTTCAATTTCTTTTAGCTTAACCTTTTTTTCCTCGGTGACTTCTTTTGGTTTTCTGACGCGGGAAGAGATTCTCATCGGCCTGGGTGATTTTTTGATTAAGATTAAATAACGGAGAATTTGAGCGGTTTCTTTCAATTTTTTTTCGAAATCGGCCAATTTCTCGGGATTTAATTGAAAATCTGAAACAGTCAGATAAGCTTGGGTTTGCCCTTTTATGGGATAGGCCAATTTCCTTCTTAAAAATACGTTTTCCTTATCCAAAATCCCTCCTTCTTCCTGAGTTAAGGAGGTGACTTTATTCTGCAGAGACTTCACTTCTTCTTCCGGGATTTCGTCCGATATTAAATATGTCAATTCGTAGCGTTGCATGTATTAAATCAAGAATAGTATAGCAAGTTGGGATTAATTGGTCAAGAAGTAATATAATTATGATATAATGAATTTGTATGAAAATCAACCCGTATATATTCCGCGGTTACGACCTGCGGGGGATAGTTGATAAAGATTTAAATCCGGAAATCGTCGAAAATGTCGGCAAGGCTTACGGTACTTTTTTGAAAAGGAAAGGAATTAAAAAAGCGGTTGTCGGTTGTGATTCAAGAGCTACCAGTCCTCAATACGGCAAAGCCGTAATTTCCGGTTTAAGTTGGGCCGGGATTGATACGATTGATATCGGCATGGAGCTTATCGGGACTTTCTATTGGTCGCAATATTGCTTGAATTCTAAGGGCGGGGTTTATGTCACCGCTTCTCATAATCCGGTTGAATATAATGGTTTTAAATTCGCCGTTGATTTTTCTGAAACTCTGGTCGAAGACGGCATACAAGAGTTAAGGCGAATGGTCGAAAATGACGATTATGAAAAAGCCGCCTTTCCGGGCAAGGCTACAAAACAAGATATCCGCGAAGCATATTTCGCCGATTTGCTTGAAAAATTACCCTTTGAGAAAAAATTCAAAGTGGTTGTTGACCCGAGTTGCTCAACGGCCGGGGTGATTGCGCCGGATTTATTGAAAAGAGCAGGATGCGAAGTGATCGAAAGTAATTGTAAATTAGACTCTTCTTTCCCTTTGGGCACGCCGGACCCGACAAGTATCGCCGTCGCCGAGCGTCTGAGAGAAAGAGTTCTGAAAGAAAAAGCGGATGTCGGTTTTTCCTATGATGCAGACGGCGATAGGATCGGAATAGTTGACGACAGAGGGAATATCGTCTGGAACGATGTTTTGTTGGCGCTTTTTGCAATCGATGTTTTGAATGACCACCCCGGGGCCGTAATAATGTATAATATGCTTTGTTCAAAAGTTGTTGACGAAACAATCGTAAAATACGGCGGCAAACCATTTATGTGGCGGGTCGGCCATTCGGTTTTGAAGAAAAAAAACCAGGAAATCAAAGCGGCTTTCATCGGCGAATTATCGGGACATTTCTTTTTTTCCGCCGATTTCTACAATCACGATGACGGCCTCTATTCAACCCTGCGTTTGCTGAGTTATCTGGCAAAAAATAATCTGCCGCTTTCGGTTGCCATTGATTCTCTTCCCAAATACATATCAAGTCCGGAAATAAAAATATATTGCGCTGATGAAAAAAAAGCCGAGCTTATAAAAAAAATAAGTCCGGTGTTAAAAAAAGATTTTCCGGCCGCAAACGTGATTGATGATGAAAGGGCGGGCGACGGAGTCAGAATTGAGTTAAAGGATGCGATGTTCGTTATCCGCTATTCCCAGAATGGTCCGTATTTGACGGTAAAATTTGAAGCGAAAACAGAGGGGGAATATAATAATTTAAAAAACTATATCAAGAAAATACTCCGCAGTTACAAAGAGATAGACTGGGATTCAAAGACAAATGTAAACCTCGAAGTGCTTGGTTAAATCAGGCCCATTTTCTTTCTGACTTCTTGCATGGTGGAATTGGCTATAACTTGGGCTCGATTTCTACCCTGGTTCAAAATTTCTCTTACATAAACTTCTCTGGCGAGAAGTTCTTTCTTTTTCCGGCGGAACGATTCCAAAGAATCAATCAGCAGTTCTGATAAAGATTTTTTGAACTCCGAGTATCCCTTTCCTTTGAATTTCTTTTCAAGCTCCTTTATCGTTTTTCCCGAAAACAGAGAGTAAATCATTAAAAGATTGGAAATGCCCGCTTTCTTTTCCGGATCGTATTTTATTATTTTTCCCGTATCGGTGACGGCTTTCATGATTTTTTCCTTTATTTCTTCCGGTTCGTCAAAAAGCCCGATATAACTTTCCCGAGAGTCGGTCTTTGACATTTTTTTTGCGGGATTTTGCAAACTCATTATTCTCGCCCCGGATTTGGGAATCCTTGCTTCGGGAATTTTAAACACGTCTCCGAATTTCTGATTGAATTTTCTCGCAATGGTTCTGGTTAATTCCACATGCTGTTTTTGATCTTCGCCCACGGGGACCAAGTCCGTCTGATAAAGCAAAATGTCGGCTGCCATCAGAACGGGATAATCCAGAAGGCCGGCATTCAAATTTTCCTTGAATTTCTTCGATTTTTCTTTGTACTGAGTCATTCTGGCGAGGTCTCCTAAAGGAGTGATGGTATTCAACAGCCAGGCAAGCTCCGAATGCTCTTTAACCTGAGACTGGACAAAGATTATGGATTTTTCCGGGTTGATGCCGGCGGCCAGATAGACGATCGCTTTTTCCAAAATTGAGTCCTGAAGATTTTTGGGATTAAAGGGAACGGTTAAGGCGTGCAGATCGACAATGCAAAAAACGCATTCATTTTGTTCTTGAAGCAAAAGCCATTGTTTTATGGCCCCAAGATAATTTCCGATATGCAGCGTACCCGTTGGTTGAATGCCCGAGAAGACACGCATATTTCTAAACCTCGATGACGACGGGCAATATCATCGGCCTTCGTTGAGTTCTCGTGTAAAAGAATTGGCCGATTTTATTTCTGATTTCGTCTTTAATGTAGGTCCAATTGACCGCTCCGTTGGCTCCCGCCGCCTTATTTACGATTTCAATTACTTTATTTCTCGTTTCTCTCAGCAAATCTTTTGATTCTCTGAGATAGACAAATCCTCTTGATATTATATCAGGAGAACCCCTTACTTTGCCAGTTTGTTTATCCACCACCATAACAATGACAAACATTCCGTCTTCCGCCAACATTTGCCTGTCTCTTAAAACTATCTCTCCCACGTCGCCGATTCCCAAGCCGTCCACCATTACGTAATTTGACGGCACTTCCTTTTTTTCGACGAAAATTCCGTTCTGGCTTAAATTAACGATTTGGCCGTTTTCAGCGACTATCACGTTTTTTTCCTGCATTCCGGATTCCCGGGCGATTTCGGAATGGGCAACCAACATGGAATACTGGCCGTGTATGGGAATAAGGAACCTCGGTTTCATAATCTCAATCATTTCCTTCAGCTCTTCCTGTTGGGCGTGGCCTCCGGCATGGATATCCATCATTTTATAATGGAAAACCTTGGCTCCCTGGCGCAGAATGCCGTCTTTCAGCATCTGGACCGTTCTTTCGTTTCCCGGGATGATCGAAGAAGAAAGAATAACGGAATCTCCTTTTTTAAGCCGCAGAAACCTGTGGTCTCTTTGGGCGATTCTCATCAAAGCCGCCTCGGATTCTCCCTGGGCTCCGGTGCATAAAATGGTTACTCTTGAATCGGGGAAATTTCCGCTTTCTTTGCTGCTGATAATCGTCCCTTTTTTTGATTTAATGTATCCTAAGACCTTGCAGATTTCCACGTTTGTTTTCATCGAATAACCCTCAAGCGCCACTCTCCTCCCGTATTTTTCCGACAAAGAGATAATCTGTTGGATTCTGTTGATTAAAGAAGCAAAGGTGGCGGCAATTATTCTGCCGTGAGATTTTTGGAAAATTTCTTCCAGATTTCTCTCTATTGTTTTTTCGGAAAGAGAATGCCCTTCTTCTTCGGCTCCGGTAGAGTCTGACATCATCAGTAAAATTTTTCTTTTTCCGATTTCCCTGAGCTTCTGGAAGTCGGTCGGCAAATCGTTTACCGGGTTCGAGTCGAATTTGAAGTCGGAGGTATGCAAGATGTTCCCTATGGGCGTTCTAATGAATAAGCCCAGATTGTCCGGTATATTGTGGTTTTGCCTGAAAAATTCAATTTGAAAAATTCCCAGATCGATTCTGGACCCGTCTTTTACTTCGGTAATATCCAGTTGGGGAAGATTTGGAAAGTCATCCTGTCTTCTCGAAATTATTCCCCGCGTCAAAGGAGAAGCGAAAATCTGCAGGTTAGGATGCCAGATTTTATCAATCAGGTAGGGGATGGCTCCGATGTGGTCATAATGGCCGTGAGTAAAAACCACTCCCAGAATATTTTTTTGTTTTCCCTTGAGATAACCGATATTCGGGACGATAAAATCAATGCCTGGCATATCTTCTCCGGGCATGCGGAATCCCACGTCGATAATCAAAATCTTCCCCTGGTACTCCAGAAGCATCATATTCCGTCCTACTTCTCCTAATCCTCCGAGAGGGATAATGCGAAGATTTTGTTGTTTTTTCACCCCGTTAGAAGTCTGCTGTTATATAGCGCATAGCTAATTTCTAACAGACCATTATTATTGGTTATACCCCGTTAGTGCTTCGCATAAAAATTTTCTTTGGAAAATTTTTATGCCTAGGACTTCTAACGGGGTTTCATAGTGCGGACGGTGGGAGTCGAACCCACAAACCTTTCGGCACAGGCTCCTGAAGCCTGCGTGTCTACCAGTTTCACCACGTCCGCAGATATTTTCTAAGTTCTTTTCCAAATTGAGGGTGTTTTAAAGTAAGATAAAGGTTCGATTTAAGGTAGGCGAGTTTATTTCCGCACTCTAACCATTTTCCTTCAAATTCATAGCCATAAATTTCCTTACCAGATTCTGCCATATCCCCTAATGTGGTACTTAAAGTTATGTCACTTTTTAAATCAAAGGAAGTTTTTTTCAGGTAATTAAAAACCTCTGGAGTTATAATATATTTTCCGACAATTGCCAAATTAGAAGGAGATTCTTTAACTGAAGGTTTTTCTACCGTCCTTTTTATTCTAAAAAGACGTTTAGCAATTTTTTCAACCTCTACCATTCCGTAGAATTGAAAATTTTCTTTTGGAATACGGTAGAGAGCCATTACTGGCTTTTTGTATTTTTGAAAAACTTTAATCAATTGTAAAAGACAAGGGATTTTAGATTCTATAACATCATCGCCGTACAAAACTGCGCAAGGTTCATTTTTAACTAACTTTACCGCTTGCAAGACAGCATGGCTGGCCCCCAAAGGTTCTTTTTGAAACGCCTGAGAGAAAGAAATACTTTTTGAAATTTTTTCAAGTTTTTTCAATTCTTCTATTAGATGATTTCTTTTCCTTTTTTTTAAAATTTCTTTAAGTTTCGGTTCTTTTTTGAAATAATTTTTAAAATACTCTATTGCTTTTGTTTCTTCGGGCTTGGCGACAAAAATTATCTCTTCTATTCCTGAAGCCACTGCTTCCTCGATAATATATTGGATAGCCGGCTTGTCAACTAAAGGCCAGAACTCTTTTGGTACCACTTTGCTTAAAGGTAAAAATCTTGTGCCCAAACCGGCAATGGGTATGATAGCTTTTTTAATTTCCATAGAGAAAATCAAAATTTTCTGGCTTTTTTTTGAGAGGTTTTTTAAAACGCAGTTTTGTAACTTTTTTGTAATTTTTATTTTTAATCCAGCCGTTCTTAGTAAAATAGTAACCTGCACCTTGATATTTCTCAAAAAGGGAATAATCACTTTTACATTTTTTTAATAGCCAGTTAGCCATTACTAATCTTTTTGAGGCGGGGTTAATTGTAAAATGGTTGCAGTCGGGGGGGACGATTAGCCAATCTCCTTTTTTAGCTTTAACCACTTCAACATTATTAATTTTGTTACCCTTTCCCCATTGAGCGAAATAGAAAGCTTGACCTTCTAAAACAGTAATTAATTCTTGGACACTTTGGAGATGTTTATGCCCTTTAGTTTTCGGGAACTCTGAGCCCAGCATTCTTGGCGGAATAATAGTAATATCATACCTTAAACCATTTTTCTTGCCCCGTAGGGTCGCGAAGCGACTCCTTCGGGGTTCCTTTACTCCTCGCCAAACATAATAAACATTAAAATTTTTAGCAGTTTTAAACCATTTTTGGTCATAGAGAACATTCCCCATTTCTTTTAAAGAACGGACTAGATCTGGTTTGGAATTTGGAATTTGGAA
>CAYYRI010000023.1:0-7350 GCA_964474185.1 uncultured Candidatus Saccharibacteria bacterium
AGATCTCCCAGCCCTAAGAGTTTTTCCGCGCCCGCCATGTCGAGGACGGTCCTTGAATCAACCTGGGACGCAACCTGGAAGGTAACTCTTGAGGTGATATTCGCCTTAATCAAACCCGTAATTACTTCCACCGACGGCCTTTGGGTGGCCACTACCAGATGGATTCCCACGGCTCTCGCCATCTGGGCCAATCTCACAATTCCCACCTCGACTTCTCTCCCCCTTGCCGCCATCAAATCCGCTAATTCATCAATAATCAAAACGATGTAGGGCAAGGGCTCTTCTCCTTCCTTCAAAACTTTTCCGTTATAGCTTGAAATATCCCTGGAACCGTTTCCCGAGAGGACGTCAAATCTTCTTTCCATTTCCATAATAAGCCACCTTAAGGCGTTTACCGCTCTCTGGGAGTCGAGAATCACGGGGCACAAAAGATGGGGAAGCTCCCGGTAAGCCGAAAATTCAACTCTTTTCGGATCTATTAGAATAAGACGCAGAATTTGGGGAGAATTTTGATAAAGCAAACTTAGAATCAAACTGTTTAAAAATATGGTTTTCCCGGTTCCCGTGGCTCCGGCCACCAAAAGATGGGGCATTCTGTCCAAGTCGGCATAATTGGGATTGCCGGAAACGTCTTTGCCCAGAACGATGGTCAGGTTTGAAGCGGTTTTTTGGAAAGAGGGATTTGAAATCAATTCTCTTAATCTGACTTTGCATCTTGTTTTATTGGGAACTTCGATGCCGACCAAAGGTTTTCCGGGAATGGGGGCTTCGATTCTGATCGGATGACTGGCCAAAGCCAAAGCTAAATTAGTATTAAGCCCCGTAATTTTTGAAAGCTTGATGCCGTCGGCAGGTTTGAAAGCATATTGGGTAACCGTAGGTCCTATGTTGATTTCCGACATTTCAACGCCCAGGCCGAAATTCTCCAGGGTCTTTTTGATTATTGCCGAGTTGTTAATTGTGTCGCCGGCGCTCGGCTTCCCCTTTTCCTCCTCCAGCAAGTCCAAAGGCGGAATCTTATATTCAGCTCCCATAACTCCATTGGCTGCAGTGCGGGAAATTTCCTTTGATTTCAATTCCAAAACCGGCTCCTCCGATTTTTGCGGAGTTTCTTTTATTCTGGGTTCGATTTCTTTAACTTTGAATTTCGGAGCAAAAAATTTTTTAATCAGGGACGGCTTGCCCTCTGAAACTCCGTTTGAAACGAAGGAGGGTTTCTTTTCTTCCTTAATCGACCCTCCTCTTAAAAGCTGCCAGAAAATCAATCCTCCGACTAAAATTACCCCGCTGAAAACAACTTTGCTCACCAAAATTCCGAAAAGTTTTAAAAATGGCCAGGTAAACGCGTATCCTATCCACCCTCCTTGCTTTACTCCCGGACTGAAGCTTTCCAAGATTCCGGAAATTCCCACAATTTCAATAAAAATCGCCAGAATTACAGGACTCATAAATTTTTCGTATTTTGTGTTGAAAAAAACCAATCCTCCCACAACCAAAATAAGAGGAGTGATAAAAACGCCTTTTCCAATTAAAAAGGTAAGGACCGATATTATCGCCGAACCGGCCACTCCCGCCCGATCAAAAAAACTCAAAGCAACAATTATGGCAACTATAAAAACTACTACCCCAAGAATCCACTTTTTAGTTTCTTCGGGCAGGGAAAAAATGCTTAATTTTTCAACCAGCTCTCTTGGTTTCTTTTGGTTTTTTTTGTTTTTCTTCTTAGCCATTCTTTTTAGTCTTTCTCTTTTATCTTACCACACTTTTTTATCTTTAAAATAATGATAATCAACTTACGATGTTGATTAATAATCATTCGAGAAATAGGGATTGAAAATTTGATGTTTGCCGTTCTTTCAAAAATTCTTCTACAAATTCTCCATATTTCTCCCTACCCGTAGGAGAAATGCCAAAAGAGTACTGCTCTAAAATTTCTGCCGGGGCTAATATTTTAGCATTTCTTTTGCCTACCCTGTCTAAAAAACTAGAAAAATCATAATCTTCCAGAAATTCTCTAGCACTCTCCCAATTTTTCAATCCTTTTTCTCTCCAACCTGGTTGAAAAACATCTAAAGGGTTAATTACGCTTATATAACGGCTAACGGCATATGATTGGTGATCGCTGCTGACTACTACGCCCTTGTATCGACTACCAAATACTGCATCTTTTCTACCATGAGTTATATTAAAAAATTTGGCAAATCCATCGTTTAATCTTTTCATCAAAATAGGGATAGCGTTGTCAATCTTCGGCAATAAATAAAAATGATAGTGGTTTACTACTAAAGAAAAATCTATCAATTCTACTAGGGGAGGATGTTCCTTAATCACAAATTTTGAGGTAATGTTTTCTCCTCGAAGTAAAGATTCACCCGCTTTTACCGCATCTTTAGCGTACACATTTGTCCCTCGTCTTCCCAAATTAGCGACAAAAAATTGAAAAATAAATCTGTAGCAATCCTCCTTTTTCCTAAAAATATCTACTAGCGCTCGAGAAGTTATATGTACTGGCTGATTATTTTCAAATCTTCTCATAAGTAACTTACGATGTTGATTATTCAACCCTAAGGAATTAAGATGTTGTGAGGTTCGGAGAATCTAAGATAGAATCCGAATGGATCTTCAATCCGAAAATCCTTCAATCCCCACGGTTTCAGTTGTAATTCTTCTATTACCTTGGTAAACGTTTTAACGTTGTTATAAAATTTCTCAATATCCTCTACGATGATACAAATTTCTACTGCATAGCCCCTTTTTGTATCCCTAGAGAAATTCTTAAAATAGCTTTGCCCATAAACATGTTCATTACCAGCATAAAAACACAGAATACTATTATCTCGTTTCATTACAAGATAACCATTTCTATTCTCAGGTTTCTTTTCCCAAGCTACTTGAAAACCTAATTTTCCATAGAAATCCTTAACTCTATCGAAGCTAGGAACATGTAACTCAATATAGATATCGTTTTGCGCTAATTTCCTCATATTCTTATTCTACCAAAAAACCGCCTTCTTGGCGATTCTTGGCAATAATCAACTTACGATGTTGATTATTTATTGGTATTTTTTATTTTGCCACCTTTCTCCCTTTCTCTTCTTTCTTGAAACCAGTGCCTGCTGGTATTAGTTTACCAATTACTACGTTTTCTTTCAATCCTCGCAATTTGTCTTCTTTCCCTTCCAAAGCCGCCCTGATTAAAACTCGGGAGGTTTCTTGGAAAGAAGCGGCCGAAAGAAAACTCTCCGTCGTCAAAGCAACGCGGGAAATCCCAAGCAAAATCGCAACCCCTTTTGTGGGTTTCTTTTTTTCCAGTTTCAATCGGGCATTTTCCTCTAAAAATACCGTTCTTTCCACAACATCTCCGATACTGAATACCGAATCTCCGGGATCCTTAACCCTGACTCTTGAAAACATCTGGCGGCAAATCGTTTCTATGTGTTTGTCATGAATTAACGCTCCCTGGGAAACGTAAATTTTTTGAATTTCTTTGATAACGTAACGCTGAGCCTCTTCGCTCCCTCCCGTCAATTTGAAAAGTTCCTTCAAATCCAAACTTCCTTCGCAAAGCTGCTGGCCTTTTTTAATTTCTTCGCCCGCCTCCACCCAAATTGCGGTCTTCGGGGGAATTTTATATTCTATAACATCCAATTTTTCCTTCTTTTGCTTCGGTTTTTCGTCCGAGGGCTTGGGCTTTATTCTGATCACTTTATCTTGCGTGATTTCCAAAACCTTTCCCGAGACTTCCGATATTTCGGCTCTTCCTCCGGGCGTGCGAGCTTCAAAAATTTCCTGGACCCTGGGCAAACCCATGGTGATATCTCCGCCTCCCGCCACTCCCCCGGTATGAAAAGTTCTCATGGTTAACTGGGTGCCGGGCTCTCCGATTGCCTGAGCCGCCACGACTCCCACCGCTTCTCCCAGTTTTATTAATCGGTTTTTTCCGAGATCCCAGCCGTAGCATTTCTGGCAAAGGCCCCTTATTGATTTGCAGCTCAAGGGGCTCCTCACCCTGACCTTGGCAATATCGGATTTCGCTATTTCTTCGGCCATTTTCCAATCAATAATCTCTCCTTTTTTACAAATCCCTTTAATGTTTTCCAGGCTTACTCTTCCTAAAATTTTATAAACAAAATTCTGGCCGAGTTCATCGGAATCGGTTTTGAAGACTTCAAATCCTTCTTCGTCTTTGCAATCTTCTTCGGTAACTATTGCTTCATGAGAAACGTCTATCAATCTGCGGGTTAAGTATCCTGCGGTAGAAGTTCTGAGAGCCGTGTCGGCGGTTCCTTTTCTCGCGCCATGAGTGGAAATAAAGTATTCCAAAACGTCAAATCCTTCCTTAAAAGAGCTTTTTACGGGCAATTCAATGATCTGGCCTGCGGGATTGATCACCAATCCCTTCATCCCCGCCATCTGGACGGGCTGACCCCAGGAACCCCGGGAACCGGAATCGATGATCTGGAAAACTGAACCCTCCTTGGACAGAGTCTCAGGCACCAGTTTTTCAATTTGCGTCTTTACCCTGCTCCAAATCTCAATTACCTTGATAACTTTTTCTTCTCTCGACAGCAATCCTTTTTTGAAATGCTCTTCGATTTTTTCCACTTCTTTTTCGGCTGTTTCGATAATTTTTCCTTTTTGGGGAGGAACGGTCAAATCATCCATGCCCCAGGTAATGCCGGACCAGGTTGAATATTCAAAACCGAGTTCTTTTATTTTATCCAAAGCGACCCGGGCGATTTCAAAGCCGTACTTTTCGATGATGTCCCTGCTTATCTTTTCCAAATCTTTTACTTTTATCTGCGAATTTTGAAAAGGATAATTTTTCGGCAAAGACGTATTAAAAATAATTCTGCCCAAGCTTGTCTCAACAAGCTGGCCCTTCTCCTGCAGCCTTACCTTTATCGTCGCCTGCAAACTGATATCATTTGCTTCCAAAGCCAGCTGGGCCTCGTCGGGGCTTGAAAAAATTTTCCCTTCGCCCTTGGCGCCTTCCTTGACTTTCGTCAGATAGTAGCAGCCCAAACTGATATCCTGATACAAAGTTACGATTGGAACGCCGGTAGCCGGTTTCAACAGATTGAGGGTGGAAAGCATAATTTCCCTCGCTTCCTTCTGAGCCTGGTCGGAAAGAGGCAGATGAACCGCCATCTGGTCGCCGTCGAAATCGGCATTGAACGCCTTGCAGACCAAAGGATGAATTTTGATTGATTCTCCTTCAACCAGCACGGGATAAAAAGCCTGGATGCCCAGCCTGTGGAGAGTGGGAGCCCGGTTCAATAAAACAAGCTTGTCTTTCACCACTTCTTCCAAATTCGCCCAGACCTCATCCGTCTCTTCCTCTATAAGCCGTGAGGCTCCTCTGACGTTGTAAGCCAATTCTTTGTCCAGAAGTTTCTTGATTACAAACGGCTTGAAAAGTTCCAGAGCCATTTGCTTCGGTATCCCCACCTGGTCAAGCCTCAATTCGGGCCCGACGACGATTACCGATCTCCCCGAATAATCGACTCTTTTCCCCAAAAGATTCTGCCTGAACCTTCCTTGTTTGCCTTTCAGTATGTCAGCCAAAGATTTAAGCAGCCTCTTTCCGCCCGTGGTGGCGGCGGTCATTGTTCCTTTTCTCATTCCATTATCAATCAAGGCGTCAACCGCTTCCTGCAGCATTCTTTTTTCGTTTCTGACAATGACTTCCGGAGCTCCTATTTCCAATAAATACTTTAATCTGTTATTTCTGTTGATTACTCTCCTGTAAAGGTCGTTTAAATCAGAAGAGGCATATCTGCCTCCGTCCAATTGGACCATCGGCCGCAAATCCGGCGGCAACACCGGCAGCAAAGTCATAAACATCCATTCCGGCCTGACGCCGGCTCTTTTCATTCCCTGAAGAATTTTTAATCTGGCCAATATTTTTCTTCTGGAAGCCGGCTGGGCTTCTTCCAATGCTATTTGCAGACCGGCTATTTCTTTTTTGAAGTCAACTTTTTCAAAAATTTTTCTCAAGGATTCTCCTCCGGTCCCCGCCTCAAAAATTTCTCCGTATTTCAAAGAAAGCCTGCGATAATCAACTTCGGATAAAATTTTCAAAGGCTTCAAGCTCAAAACCTCTTCTCTCGCCCTGTCTTTTGCCGCTTTCAATTGCCCGAACGACAGCGAAGGGTGAAGAAGAGATTTATCTCTTCGCCCTCCCTTGCTTTTACTTTTCGGTTTTTGCTTGCCCGCTGAAATCTTGGCGGAGGCGAGGCTTTTGGATTTTTGCTTGTATTCCTTCTCAATTTCTTCCAAGGCTTTTTTCCTTGCGTCTTCGTTAACGCTGGTAACTACGTAAGAAGCGAAGTAAATCACTTTTTCCAATTGCTGCATGGGCGTATCCAAAACAACTCCCATTCTTGAGGGAACTCCTCTTAAAAACCAGATGTGGGAACAGGGGCTGGCCAATTTGATATGGCCCATTCTTTCTCTCCTGACCTGGGCTTTCGTCACCTCCACTCCGCATCTGTCGCAGATCATGCCCTTGTAGCGGATTCTTTTATATTTGCCGCAATAACATTCGTAATCTTTCGTCGGACCGAAAATCCTTTCGCAAAACAGCCCGTCTTTTTCCGCTCTTTGGGTTCTGTAGTTGATAGTTTCGGGTTTCGTCACTTCGCCGTGAGACCAACTTAAAATCTCATCGGGTGAGGCTAATTTTATTCTGATTGCTTCTAAATCTGCTACGCGCATAAATTTATTTACTGCCTTCTATTGGTTTTTCTTTAACTTCAACGCTTAATCCTAATGATTTTAATTCGGCAACTAAAAGATTGAACGAAGCGGGAATGCTCGGATTTCTGATTTCTTCCCCTTTTAATATCGCTTCGTAGGTGGCCGCTCTACCCTGAACATCATCGGATTTTATGGTAAGCATTTCCTGGAGAGTATAGGCGGCTCCGTATCCTTCCAGCGCCCAAACTTCCATTTCTCCGAACCTCTGCCCTCCGAATTGAGCCTTCCCTCCCAAGGGCTGCTGGGTAATCAGAGAGTAAGGCCCGATTGACCTCATGTGGATTTTATCTTCCACCATATGGATCAATTTCATCATATAAATCTCTCCGACGGTGACTTTCTCGGTAAAGGGGACTCCGGTTCTGCCGTCATAAAGAGTGATTTTTCCGTCTTCGGGAAGGCCGGCCTCTTTTAATTCTTTTTTAATATCTGCTTCAACCGCTCCGGCCAGAGAGGGGGTTATCGCCCGATATCCCAATTTCTTCGCCGCCCAGCCGAGATGGGTCTCCAATATCTGGCCAAGGTTCATTCTGGAGGCGACGGTCATGGGATATAAGATTACGTCAACCGGGGTTCCGTCTTCCATAA
>CAYYRI010000024.1:0-6902 GCA_964474185.1 uncultured Candidatus Saccharibacteria bacterium
CTTTAAAACCAAAAGCTTTCGGACTCGATATTTCCGATTTGTCATTAAAGGTAATTCAGCTCGAAAGAAAACGAGAAGGCTTTGATTTGGCGTCTTTTGGTGAAACCCAGATTAAGCCAGGAATAATAAAGGGAGGGGAAATAAAAGACGAAGACGGTTTGGCAAAAATTATTAAGAAAGCGATAACTGGAGTCAAAGGAAAAAAAATAAAAACGAAATACGTCATCGCCTCGCTTCCCGAGGAAAAGGCTTTCTTGCAGGTAATTCAGATGCCGAGAATGCTGGAAGAAGATTTGAAATCCGCCGTGATTTTTGAAGCCGAAAATTATATTCCTTTGCCGATAGAAGATGTTTATTTGGATTCCCAGATCGTCCTGCCGGTAAAAAACCATTTGGATCATTATGATATTTTAATCGCCGCCCTGCCTAAAAGAACAGTCGACCCCTATTTATCTTCGCTGAAAAAGGCGGGATTGAAGCCCTTGGCTCTCGAAATTGAGTCTCTGGCCGTAGCAAGGGCTTTGATCAAAGACGAGGTTACGGTTTCTCCGGTTCTTTTGATTGATTTGGGGGCGACAAGAACCAGTTTTATTATTTTTTCCGGGCACGCGTTAAGATTTACTTCTTCCATCCCCGTTTCTTCCCAGAAATTCACCGAAGCGATTGCCAGAACCATGGGGATTGATTTGGCTGCGGCCGAAAAAATGAAAGCAAAATATGGTTTGGAAACAAAAACCAGTAAGGAAGGGGGCCAGGTTTTCGACGCCTTGATTCCTCCCCTGACCGATTTGATTGAACAAATAAGAAAATATCTCGATTATTACCAGACGCACACTTCTCATGAGCATTTGTTGCCCGACGGCAAGAAAGTGTCAAAGATACTGCTTTGCGGGGGAGGGGCAAATCTGATAGGGTTGAACGATTTTCTTTCCCGTGAGCTTGATTTGCCGGTGGAATTGGGAAATCCCTGGATAAATATTCTGCCGGAGGGTAAAAAAGAGGTACCGGAATTGTCTTTGGAAAAAACGTTTACTTTCGCCTCCGCCTTGGGCTTGGCCCTTCGCGGGCAAAAAGAAAACGATTAAACCGTTATGATCAATGAATTTCTAATTCATTTCAATCTTCAATAAATCTTCAATTTATTTCGATGTTCGCTGAGTCTCCGACTCATCTCACATCTCGTAAATCTTTAGATTTACTTCGATGATTAATCTTTTACCGCCAAAAGAAAAAGAAGAAATTTTACAAGAAGAGAACTGGAAATTGCTTATGATTTTAGGGACGCTTTTGCTGTTTTTTCTTATCTCTTTGTTATTGATTTTATTCTCGATAAAAATATTTGTTACCGGCGAAGTCGAAGCCCAGAAAATTCTTTTTGCGGAGCGGGAGAAAGAATTTAAAAATACCCAGATGCAAAATCTTCAGAATAATCTGACCGCTTTCAACAAAAAACTTTCACAATTGGATTCTTTCTATCAAAATCAATCGAATTCATCCGAAATTTTAGAAGAAATTTCAAAAACGCTTCCTCCAGGAGTTTATCTGAATAATTTATCAATTGTCCCTCAGGGAGGAAAAGAAGGAGGATTTGTCTGCAACCTTTCCGGTTTTTCTCCCGATCGGCAAACCTTGCTTGATTTGAAAGAAAGCTTGGAAAAAGAAAAAAACTTTCAAGAAGTTTATTTTCCGTCGTCTAACTGGGTGAAGCCCGCGGATATCAACTTTACAATCAGTTTCAAAGTAAAACAATGACGATAACCAGGAAAATTAATTTGTCGATATTTATTTTCGTTGTTTCGGCCGCTTTGATCGCCGTCTTTATCATTTATCCCTTTTTTAATGATATAAAAATAGGTTCAAAAGAACTGATCTCGCAAAAAGAAAATTTGGCGATCTTGGAGGCCCAAATGGTTAACTTGGAGAACTTCAAAATTATTTATAAGAATCTTGAAGAAATTTCCGAAAAAATCGACGGATTGTCTGTCAATCCGGAAGTGCCGGTGGAGTTCATCGGTTTTTTGGAAAATACCGCCGAAGAATATCATTTGAAGATTGAAATTTCTCCCTCTTCCGCCAGAGCCACTGAAAAAGATCTCTGGTCTTACATTACTTTTCAAATAAGCACCTCGGGTTATTTCACTAACTTTTTAAAGTTTCAGAAAAGAATGGAAAACAGCCCTTATTTGATTGAAATTCAAAATTTAAGCATCGGCAGGCTTACCGAATTGGGCGAAATTCAAGCAAGTTTTACCATTAAAGTTTTTACAAAATGAAATTAAGAAAAATCGGGTCATTTTTTAAAAAATTGCCGAGAGTTTTAGGAGAAAATTCGTTTTTAACTTTTTTGGGATTATTATTCTTTGCTTTGGTTTTGGGAGCGCTGATTTTCTATAAATTCAGCTTTTTAGTCGGCAAGGTAAAACCGGAAATTACCGAAGCATCTTTTAGGTTCCAGAAAAAAACCTATCAAGCGGTTTTAGACGAATGGCAGAAGCGGGATAAAAGGCTTTCGGAAATCAACCTAAAATTATATCCCAACCCTTTTATTAAAATCTCCACCTCAACCCGGGGGTTGACTCAATAGCATTTTTCAGATAAAATTCTAACGTTAAAAACTCCTGTAGTTTAATGGATAAAACACTGGCCTTCTGACAAGAGGGTTTTTTATTGCACAAAGTTGAACAAATATGCTATACTAAAATAATAAAATCAATCCGTTTGATTTATGAAATTAAAAGAAAAGATTAGAGCAATAAGTTTACGGAAATTAGGGAAAAGTTATAGTGAAATACGTAAGAAAATAAAAGTTTCGAAGGGCACTTTAAGTTTGTGGCTTAGAGATATAAAACTCACGCCCGAACAAGAAAGAGAACTTTATGTAGAGCGGAGACAAAGAAATGCTTATAGGTTAGCAAAATTTAATCAGCGAAAAAGAATAAAAAGAACTAAGAAAATTATTGAAAAAGCAAAAAGAGAAATTTTATTAAATTTGAAGAACCCTTTATTTTTATCTGGTTTAATGCTATATTGGTCGGAAGGGGACAAATCTGACGAGAGAGAAGTGGTAAAATTCAGTAATTCCGACCCAGCGATGATCAAATTTATAATGAGATGGTTTAGAGATATTTGTAAAGTGCCCGAGAAAAAATTTAGAATTGGTCTCCATATTCATAAGCTTCATTGTAGAGAAGATGTTGAGGAATATTGGTCGAAACTGACGAATATTTCATTGATTCAATTTCATAAAACTCAAATTAAACCTACCTCTTTGAGACATCGAAGGAATCGATTATATAATGGGACTTGTGCTATTAGAATAGGTAATAAAGATTTATTCCGAAGAATAAAAGGCTGGAAATTAGGTTTTCTTGAAAAAATGAATATAAAAATAAAGGAAAAAGATATGCCCCTGTAGCTCAATTGGATAGAGCAGTACCCTTCTAAGGTAAAGGTTGCAGATTCGAGTTCTGCCAGGGGCACATGGTGGCTATGGTGTAGTGGTAACACTGCTCTTTGTGGAGGAGCCGTCGCCGGTTCAAATCCGACTAGCCACCCAAAAATTTCAGCCCGAGTTTTTCTCAATTTTCCCCAAAAACAAAAAATCCACGATCGTGGATTTTTTGTACTATTGGCCGGCCTAAATGAGGATGCTACTTTTTTTCTTCCAACTTTACTTTTAGAACTATTTCTTTTCCCGCTCTCAAGATCTTTAAAGAGATTTCGTCGCCGATTTTTAACTTTTGGAGAGACAAAGATAAGGGATTTTTTTCCGTAATTTTTTCCCCGTTGCATTCCAAAATCAAATCAAATTCTTTTAAGCCGGCTTTATCGGCCGCGCCCCCTTTTATAATGGCTTCTTCCCCCAATGTTTCCCTCACAATTAAAGCTCCGTAATCCACTGGCAGTTTGTTTTTTTCAGATATTTCTTTATTCAAAAGAATGTATCTTACCCCCAAAAACGGCCTTATGATTTTTCCGTATTTTTTAACTTCTTCGAAATCTTTTTTGGCATAATTTATGGGTATGGCAAAGCCGATATTTTGAGCCCCCATAACCGTAGCCGTATTTATTCCGATAACCTTTCCTTCAATGTCCACCAAGGGGCCTCCCGAATTTCCCGGATTGATGGCGGCGTCTGTCTGGATCAAGCCTCTCAGCATTTCCGCCTGTTGTGTAATTCCGCTGAAAGCGGTAATGTAGCGGCTTAAACCGGAAACGACTCCGGTGCTTACCGTATCATGGAATTCTCCCAAGGCGTTTCCTACGGCGATTACCGATTGCCCCAGTTCTATGTTGTTTGAATCCCCTAGTTCTATAAAGGGCAAATTTTTGGCGTTAATTTTCAAAATGGCGATGTCGTTTATCGGGTCCCGGCATATGACTTTAGCCGGGTATTTTTTATCCGGCTCATAAATAACGGTATAATCCGCATCGGTGTCCCCGACTACGTGCTGGCTGGTTAGAACATAGCCGTCTGGAGAAATAATGAATCCCGAGCCGCCTCCTATTTTAGTCCTTTCTTTTTTCCCGTTTCCAATCTTGGGTAAAACAAAATTTTCACTCCCGTAAGGGAAAAAATAAAAACCCTCGATTTTGGGCAGATCTTTGGAAATTACGATGGTTATTACCGCGGGACAAACCCTTTTTGCGATTTCAATAACCGGAGATTTTTCTTGCATACCCAGTATATCAACCCCGCAGCGAACTTCAGTTCGCAACAGAGTTCTTGCTTTAATTATATTATTACACCCAGTATCTGCCTTTGTGTTTTGGAAAACCATTTACTAATCCGCCTTGGGCGGATTAGTGCGGGGTTGTATTACTGGGCATACAAATGTATTTTATCATAAGACAACATTGTCAGCAACAAGAAAATATGCTAATTTTAATAATTGAAAATTAAGTAGTATTGTATTATTTTTTACAATTTAATAGATAGACCAAATTCGTCCTAGTTGTGTTTTAGGTTTCGTTATGATAAGATAAATTAATGGGTAAAAAGGCTCTCACTAAAACACAGATTAATCAAATAATTCGTCTTAGAGAACGGGGCTATAGTCTTCCAGAAATAAGGCGTATTACTTCGCACGGAAGTGGCACAATATTTAAATACATTCGTGGAATAAAGATTTTACCTAAATTTGAAGAATTGTGGAAAAATAAAAGAAAATCCAGCGTGTCCCGAATGATTCAAGAGCAGAAAAAATCTCAAGAAGAAGCAAAAAAACTTATTAAAAAAATAGGGAAAAAAGAAAAAGCCTTAATTGCAGCATGTCTTTATTGGGCAGAAGGAGCAAAAAGAGATTTTAATCTAACCAATACCGATCCATCTTTGATAAAAACTTTTGTAAGTTGTCTTAAAGAATTAGGTGTAAAAAAAGAAAGACTATCAATAAACCTTCGAATATACGAAGATTTAGATAGAGAAAAAGCTTGTAATTTTTGGTCAAAAATTGTTGGTATTCCCAAAAAAAAGATAATGTATATCGATGTATTAAGGGGTAAAAAGAATGGAAAACTTAAATATGGTATGTGTCGTTTGAGGGTTATAAAAGGAGCTTATTTTTTTAAATTACTGAATAATCTTGCAGAAATTATTAAAACTAATACAGTTGCCCCTGTCGTTCAACGGATAGGACGAGGGTTTCCTAAACCCTAAATTATAGGTTCGATTCCTATCAGGGGCACACGGAAGATTTTAGTTCTTTCAAATAACCAGCCATATTTGGCTGTTAAGATAAAGTATTCGAGAAAGGAGGTTATAGGAATGAACGTTTGGATACTTTTGCTGGCGATATTTATGCTGTTTTTCTCGATCTTGGTGATTGGTTTGATTGTGGCGAGAAGGACCATAAATAAGCTGGTCGAGGACCTTAACTATGCGCGGCATACTTTCGTTGTCTGGTTTATAACTCCCCTTTTCAGACTGTATTTTTGGCTTCTTGAATTCCTCGGCAAGCTCCGCGTCAACGTAAGCGGTCCCATACCCTGGAATGAGAAAAGATTGGTTTTTGTCGGCAATCATCCTATGCCGAAACTCCAAGATACGTTTCTGATCCCCATCCTGATTTTTTATCTCCAATCCAAGCACTACCTTAATCCCATCAGATATTTTCCGGTAACTACCGCCGACGAAGCGAATTTTGGGAAATCACCATTTTTCGCGATACTGGGAAAGACTTATATTGTCGCGGTTGACCGCAGACTGATAAGGATGAAGGGCAAGAATTCACGGACGCTTGAAGAGATAAAAAAACGTTCCGAAGAATGCGGCGGCGGATTATCAATTTTCTTTCCGGAAGGAGGCAGAACCGCAAGCGCGAGAAAGCATAACAAGGGACTGAGAGAAAGCCTGGAAGGAAATAAGCTGGCGATTCCGCTTGAAAGAGGAGCTGCCAAACTGTCATTTGATACAAATTCCCCCGTCGTTCTTTTTTGGAGTAGCATAAGCGGCGACGATCCTCCCGCGAAACCAAATCCTCTTACCGTTCTTCAGGGACTGGCTGAATTATTGCTGAATCCGAGGACGAAATTGATAGTGGATATCGGACATCCGGACGGTCCTTTAAGGCCAAAAGCAGAACAAACCCTGAAAGAATTCAATCAAGAGATAGGGGATGCTTTGCTCGAACTCGGCGATTATCAAACCAAGCGTTTCAGAAGGGGCAAGAAGTGACTCTGAGAGAAATTTTTGCCCCAACTTTCGGGCCCATAGCTCAGTTGGCTAGAGCGTCGGTATGGCATACCGAAGGCCGCGAGTTCGAGTCTCGCTGGGTCCACCACAATGAATTTGTCAAACTTTCCGCCCCGCCCTCGCCCCTCGCTTCGCTCGGGGCTCGGGCTTCGGCGGGCAGAAAATATAAAACAAAATTTTTAAAAATTGTCGGTGTAAATATAAAATT
>CAYYRI010000025.1:0-6635 GCA_964474185.1 uncultured Candidatus Saccharibacteria bacterium
GAGAAATCACCGGCGGAGCGCCCATCATCATTAAATTGGCGGCCGGAGATATTGAAAACGACGTAAAGCTGGCGGTTCTTGCCAATCCCGACGTAATTGCCATCGACGGAATGGGCGGGGGGACGGGTGCGGCTCCCGAAGTGATGCTTAACGAAGTGGGCGTGCCCGCGCTCGCAGCCCTTGTCAAAGCGAGAGAGGTGCTGGATAAAATTGGCGTCCGCCAGGAATTATGGATAGGGGGCGGATTGAGTAAAGGTGGTGATTTTGCCAAGGCTCTTGCCCTGGGGGCTGATGCCGTATTTACCGCCTTTCCTTTGTTGATCGCCATGGGTTGCACTTATTGCAGGTTGTGTTATCTTGGAAAATGTCCTTGGGGAATAACTACCCAGGATCCGGAACTCAGAAAAAAATTAAACGTAGAAGAAGCCGCTCAGAAAGTTTCAGGTTTCATAAAAAATTGCACGGAAGAAATAAAAATGATTACAGGATCCTGCGGAGAAAATAACATCCATAATTTAAACAAAGGTCATTTAAGAGCGCTAAATTCAGAAATGGCGAAAATAGCCAGATTAAAATTAATTTCTGATTAGTTAATTCATATGTACAAAGTGAACAAAAATAAGTGCATCGGCTGCGGTCTTTGCGTGACCGAATGTCCCGGCGGAACGGAACTTATGGAAGACGGAAAAGCAAAAGTTATCGACGATGCGCAGCTTGAGAAATGCGGGGGAGAAAAAGTTTGCCCCTACGGAGCGATCGAAAGGGTCAAAGAGAATTAGCGAATTCTCTTTGACATCTGCACTTTTGCTGCGCAAAAGTTTATATTTTTTTTAATTGTATGCAGCTAACCGATGAAAATTTTGAAAAAGAAATTTTGAATTCTTCAAAACCGGTTTTGGTTGATTTTTTTGCCACTTGGTGCGGTCCCTGTTCGGTTCTCCAGCCGATTTTGGAAAAGATATCCGAGGATCTGGAGGGGAAATTTATTTTGGCGAAAGCGAATATCGACGAGGTTCCGGTAACCTCGCAAAAATTCGGAATCAATGTGATCCCCACAATCATTCTTTTCAAAAATGGAAAAAATGTTTCGGGTTTCAGCGGGCTGAGGCCGGAAGGGATTATCAAAGAGTGGCTGGAAAACATGTTGGCAGAAGATTCCGAGAAATTAATCAAAGAGTACGAGGGGTACGCAAAGAGCCGCGGGTTTAAATTGAACCCCGATAAAGAAATCACGGCAAGAATAATCAAAGGCTTGCTGGGAAATGAAAAAAAACACGGAAAAAGATTTTGTCCCTGCAGAAGAGTCACGGGAAACGAGGAAGAAGACTTAAAAAACGTTTGCCCTTGCGCTTATCATCTTGAAGAAATTGAAAAAAACGGACACTGTCTCTGTCAATTGTTTGTTAATCAAAGAGAATAAATTCTCTTTTCTCACCTCGTCCCGCTACGCGGCGCTCGGTAAATGAGGGTGTGCCCCGTACCAGAGCAAAGCCCCGTATAATCACCGATGGGAGCTATACGGGGCAAAGCACGGTACGGGGCTACAGGGTAGTGAACCAAATAGGTTCTACTACCCTGTGGATAAGCCAAGATTTTAATCGGGGTTGACTGAAGTTGACCCCCCTTTTATTTCAAGATAAAATGTACTAACCTTAAGTTTTTTTTCTGTATGGCGGCAAATAAAATAATAAAAATTCAAAAAAGAGACGGAACGATTGTTGATTTTGACGAGAGTAGAATTACCAGTGCTATTTTTAAAGCGATAACCGCTTCGGGTCAGGGCGACGGCATCCGTTCAAAGAAAGTTTCCGCCAGAGTCGTCCAAATTTTAAACCGAAGATTCAAAAAAGACGAAATTCCCAACGTTGAACAAATCCAAGACATCGTGGAAGAAGTTTTGGTTCTGGAAGGTTTGGTGGAAACCGCCAAGGCTTACATTCTTTACCGGGAACAGAGAAGAAGAATCAGGGAAGCGGAAACGGTTTCCGAAGAATCAGTCGACAGGATGGATCAATATCTGGAGAAACTCGATTGGGAGGTCCAGGAAAACGCGAACATGGCATTTTCCCTGCAGGGATTAAATCATTACGCAGTTTCTTACGTCACTAAAAAATATTGGCTGAGTAAAGTCTATCCGAAAGAAATCAGGGAGGCGAATGAATCCGGAGATTTTCATTTGCACAACCTTGATACTTTGGGTCCCTATTGCGCGGGCTGGGATCTTTACGATTTATTGATAAAAGGTTTCCGCGGAGTTCCCGGAAAAGTTGAAACGAAACCGGCAAAACACTTCAGAGCGATTTTGGGACAGCTGGTAAATTTTCTTTACACGCTCCAGGGCGAAATCGCGGGAGCGGTTGCCGTTTCAAATTTTGATACGCTGCTGGCTCCTTTCATCCGCTACGACAATTTGAATTATCAGCAAGTCAAGCAGGCCCTGCAGGAATTTCTGTTTAATATGGCGGTGCCCACAAGAGTGGGATTCCAGTGCCCTTTTTCAAATGTCACTTTAGATCTCAAACCCTCCGAAGTATTTGCCAAACAGCCGGTCATTATCGGAGGAAAGCCCCAGAAGGAAACCTACGGCGAGTTTGAAGAAGAAATGAAAATTTTCGACAAGGCTTTTTATGAGACCATGCTTGAGGGCGACAGATACGGCAGGCCTTTTCATTTTCCCATTCCTACCATCAACATTACCAAAGATTTTCCCTGGGACGAGCCCGCTTTTGATGGAATTTTTGAGGCCTCGGCAAAATACGGAACGAATTATTTTGCCAATTACATCAATTCGGATATGAGCCCGGAGGACGTCAGAAGCATGTGCTGCCGCTTGAGATTGGACCTGAAAGAACTTTATAACAGAGGAGGAGGGGGATTGTTCGGCTCGGGGAGCAAGACGGGAAGCATCGGCGTCGTAACGATAAATATGCCGCGAATCGGTTATCTTTCTAAAACTAAAAAGGATTTTTTTGACAGATTGGGGAAAATGATGGATTTGGCGAAAGAAAGCCTGGAAATCAAGAGAAAAACCATTGAAAATTTCATTTCGAAAGGCCTATATCCTTATTCAAAATTCTATTTGGGGGACATTAAAAAATCCAGAGACGGATATTACGCCAATCATTTCGCAACAATAGGCCTGGTTGGGATGAACGAAGCCCTTCTGAATTTCATCGGCGAGAACATAGCTTCGAGACGCGGCCGGAGTTTCGCTTTGGAGATAATGGACTTTATGAGAAAGAAATTGGTTCAATATCAGAAAGACACCAATAACATCTATAATCTGGAAGCTACGCCCGCCGAATCGACGGCTTACAGATTGGCTCTTAAAGACAGAGAGCAATATCCGGAAATCGTTACCGCGGGCACTAAAAAAACACCCTACTACACGAATTCCACCCAATTGCCGGTGAATTTCACCAGCGATATTTTCGAAGCGCTGAAACTTCAGGATGAAATCCAGTGCCTTTATAACGGGGGCACCGTTTTGCACCTGTTTCTGGGAGAAAGAATTTCCGACATCCAAACGATAAAAAGCGCAATCAAAAGAATTTTTGAAAATTTCAAACTTCCCTACATCACTTTCACTCCAACCTTTTCAATCTGTCCGAACCACGGTTATATAGCCGGCGAACATTTCTTTTGCCCTCAATGCATGGTGAAACAGCCATGCGAAGTTTACTCCAGAATCGTGGGGTATTTGCGGCCCGTCCAGCAATGGAACGAAGGCAAGCAAGTCGAGTATCATCAGAGGAAAACCTTTAAACTAACAACGGTAAAATAAAATGCCGCCAGGGGTCTACGAAAGGACTGATAAGATAAGAAAAAGTATAAGTCAGGCCTGTAAGGGTAGGCGCCTTCCCAAAGAATCTAAAAAGAAAATTAGCGAAGCTATAAAAAAACAATGGAAAGAAGGTAAAAGAAAATCATCAATGTTGGGTAGGTTCCATTCTAAAGAAACGAAGGAAAAAATGAGCAAGTTTCGTTTAGAAAAGAAGAAACAGTTAGGCTATATTAATTCTCCCGAAACAAGAAAAAAGATTAGTAAAATTTTAAAAGGCAGAAAATTATCAGAGAAAATTAAAAGAAAGATAAGCGAAACTCTAAAGGGGAAAAAGAAACCGCCTTTTACAGAAGAGCATAAAAAGAAAATAAGTGAGAAAGGAAAAATGCCAAGGCCTTGGCTGAGTGGAGAAAATAGCCCATTTTGGAAAGGGGGGCGTTCCCAATTATCTAAACGAATAAAGAATTCCTTTAGATATAAAAAGTGGAGAGAATTGATTTTCCAAAGAGACAACTGGATTTGTCAAAAATGCAGAAAGAGAGGCGGAATAACACTTCATCCTCATCACAAGAAAAGTTTAGCTACAATTTTAGAAGAAAATAATATTAAAACACTCGAAGGTGCTTTAAATTGCAAAGAGTTATGGGATGTGAATAACGGAATAACCATTTGTAGAAAGTGTCATAAAGAAACTGAAACGTATGGATGGAATAGATACAATAAGATGGTTCAGGGAAAGTAAAATCTAATTTAGTCAAAACTCCAGTCGCAAAATAACCTCATGGAAATCGGCGGTTTAGAAAAATCCACTCTTATCGATTATCCTGCAAAAGTCGCCTGCACCGTTTTTCTCGTCGGATGCAATTTCCGCTGTCCTTTTTGCTATTCTTCGGAGCTGGTTTTGCCCGAAAAAATCAAATCGCAGCCCAGAATTTCGGAAAAAGAATTTTTTGATTTTCTGAAAAAAAGAAAAGGGCTGCTCGAAGGAGTGGTCATTTGCGGCGGAGAGCCGACGCAAAACAAAGATTTGCCCGATTTCATAAAAAAAATTAAAAAATTGGGGTATAGGGTTAAGCTCGATACCAACGGTTCCAGCCCCGAAATTCTGGCTAAACTAATCGGCGAGAAACTGATTGACTACGTAGCGATGGATATAAAGGCGCCAAAGGAGAGATACTATAAAGCCACCGGAGTGAAAGTTGATATTAAAAAAATCCAAAAGAGTATTGATATTTTAAAGAGGGGGAAAGTAGATTACGAATTAAGAAGCACAATATTACCCAAGCTTCATACTAAAGAAGATATAGTGAATATGGCTAAATGGATTAGAAATGCTAAGGTCTACTACTTGCAACAATTTAGACCCGAAAAAACTATTGATCCAGAATATGAACAATACAAACCCTTTAGCCAGGAAGAATTAAAATCAATACAGAAAGAGTGCAGTAAATACGTATTTACTAAATTAAGAAGTTGAGATTATGATAAACAAAATTTCAAGAAAAACTAGACTGAAAATTTATGATTTATATTCTAGGGGAAAACTCTCAATGGGGCAGATTGCTAAAAAATTGAAAATAGGAAAAACATCAGTTAAGAGATACTTAAAGAGATATAAAATAAAAATAAGGAGTTCAAGAGAGGGCCAGAAATTACGTTTACAACAAGATGGTAAATTTGGTGGGTACATTAAAGAAAAGCTTACTGATAGACAGAAACGACTCCTTATCGGAACCTTATTAGGAGATGGAACATTATATTTAGATAAACGAGGTACAAATGCTAGAATAAAGATTCAACATTCTAAAAAAGATCAGGGATACTTAAGAATTTTGTAACAGGGAAGATTATTCAAGAAAGGCAATTTAATAAAAAAGCCGGAAAATATTATTCGAGTCTAGTATTTGTTACTATAACTCACCCAGAATTTTCAAGGTTTCGCAAACTTTTTTATAAAAGAAAAAAGAAAGTTATTACTAATTTAATTTTAAATAGACTAACATCTTTTGGGCTCGCCATTTGGATAATGGACGACGGGTATTATAATAAAGAACATAAATTTATGGATTTATATACTATGAGTTTTACGTACAAAGAACATTTAATAATACAAAACTGGTTTAAGAAAAAATACGAATTTTTTCCAAAAATAAACTATCATAAACAATCAGACAAATATTATTTAAGATTTAATTTTTTAGACACCCAAAAATTGGTGAATATCATAAAACCTTATATAATTCAGTCAATGGGAAGAAAGATCGGCTTAAGGGCTTAAAGAAATTTCACCTTTTTTGGAATTTGCGAATTGAGAGATTGATTTTTGGTTCTGCGGGCGATGAAGTTTGCCTTTTTCAAAGTTTGCCTTCATCTTCCGCCTCACTTCCCGCGGGAAGTTCGGCTATTGACTTAAATTTACGCTTAAATTAAGCTGAATTAAGCTGTGGCCCGTTAGAAGTTTTACTGTTAATCAAACACTTCCATACAATAAGTTGTTGTTATGGTATAATTTAATAATATCGTTAGACCGTAGAACTTCTAACGGGCCTACCCCGTTAGATATAGAAATATCTAAACGGGGTGGAAAAGGTCGTTTTGAAAAATTTAACTTTATTAAATCAAAATACTATGGAAGGATATTGTGTAAAATGCAAAAAGAAGCAGGAGATGTCGGGAGAGAAAGAGGTTGCGATGAAAGGAAAGGGCGGAGTCAAGAGAAGGGCGATGACCGGGACTTGTCCCAAGTGCGGAACCAAGATGTTCAGAATTCTGGGGAAAGCCCAGTAATCAAGGATTTCCGGAAATCTTTCACTCCCCGCCAGAATATATTCTGGCGGGGTTTGTTTTCTGG
>CAYYRI010000026.1:0-5333 GCA_964474185.1 uncultured Candidatus Saccharibacteria bacterium
GTAGCCCCGTATAATCCTTTAGGAGCTATACGGGGTTGATATACTGGGTATGCAGATTTTTGAATTTCATTTTAATCCGAAAGCCAAATCGGATCTGGTCTTTGACAGTTTTTGCTATACGCCAGTAAACATTTATGAAAAAAGGCTGGGAGGATTGTATATGATGGGCCTTTTGAAAAGCGTTCTTCCCCAGAACGTCCGGTTCCTGGATAATCTGGCTAAAACGATCAAAGAAAGATATTACAAAACCATTTCCGCCTCTGCGGAAAAATCGCTGAAAGACGCACTCAAGAAAGCGAACGAGTCCCTGGAAAAAATTACGAAAGCGGGAGACGTAAGCTGGCTGGGAAATCTCAGCTTCGCCGTGGTCTCTCTGAAGGATTACGAACTGAATTTTACCAAGGTCGCAGATTTAAAAATTCTTTTATTGAGGAAAGGGCAGATAATCGATATTGACCAGAAATTGAGATTTGAGGACGTCGAGCCTTATCCCCTGAAAGTATTCGGGAATATCGTTTCGGGCAAATTGATCGAAGACGACGTAATTTTGATTTTAACCAAGGATGTCGCTGACGCTTTTTTGAAAGAAGGCGTATTGAACGAACTGGCGGAAACGGATACGCCGAAAATGCTCAAGGAAATTCTGAACGGAAAGAAGGAAAAATTATCCGAAATTTCGGGAATCTGCTTGTCGTTGTTTCTGACCAAGGAAACGGCCGCAAAAGAAACGAATACTTTCTTGCGGAAAAAAACTTTGAAAATTTTTTCTTTCGGAAAAGTTTTCAGCCCCTTAACGAAGATTTTCAAACTGCCGAAAATTTCCCTGAAACCCAAAATCGCCTTGAATTTAAAACTCCCCCGGATTAGATTCGGACTGCCGAAAATCAATTTCAAAATAAAAACCAAGGTTTTTTCTCCGAATAAAAAAATATTTCCGGTCTTTGTTTTGATTTTATTTTTAGTTCTGGGATTTTTTATATTCCAAATAACGGAGAAAAGACAATTGAAAATTTACCAGGAAAAAGTGGATCAGATTCAGGAAAAAGTAAGCCAGGCGGACAGCTTTCTGATTATAAAAGGATCAAAACAGGCCGAGAAAAAGGCTGCGGCCCTGCTGGAAGAGGGCTGGAAAAATATTGCTCCCCTGGTTAATATGGAGGCGAATTTCCCGCCGGCCTTAAGCAGCCATGTTTTAAATTTAAAGAATACCATTTCGGAAAGTCTCTATAAAATAAACAAGCTGGTGAAAGTTCAGGATCCCGAATTGGTTTTCGAATTCAAGGCCAAGGAGTTCATCCCCCAGGATTTAATTTCTTTTAAAGACGGCGTTTTTGCTTTCAGCCCTTATTCCGAAAATGCATTTGAAATAGATCAAAAAAACGAAGGAAGGATTTTGTCCATCAACGAAAAAATCAATTCGGCGATTGCTTCAAACGATTCCGTTTTATTTTTTGCGAAGCCCGACCAGTTGATCAATTTTAAGGACGGGCAATTCCAAGCGCCCATTACGCTCAAACTCCCTTATCAGGAATTTAAGCCTGGCAACCTTTCTTCTTTCCAATTGAATTTATATTTTTCGGATAAAGAAAACGGCAAAATAACGAAGTACCCTTATCGGGGTAATTTCCAGTGGGGAGAGCCCCAATTATGGATGGAAAATAAAAATATCGCAGATTTCAAATCAATGGCGGTGGACGGTTCGCTTTGGGCGCTGACCAAAGAAAACGCAGGCGAAGAGGGTAAACCCTCTTCTTCACCTACGGTAATAGAAAGATATTATGCGGGAAAACTTCAAGAGGCTTTGAAACTGGAAATCTTTCCTTTTCCTAAAAGTTTCTTTAAGATTTTTACCTCTTCCCAGCAACCTTACATTTATATTTTAGAGCCCGTCCAGAACAGAATCGTTATAATCAACAAATCCGGCGGGATCATTGAACAATTCCAAAGCGAAAAATTCGACAACCTTCTGGATTTCTCGATTTCCCAGGACGGAAAAACGATTTATCTCCTGAACGGACTGAAGGTTTACAAAATAACTCTCTAAAACAAAACAACGGGGCTTTCACCCCGTTGTTTTTTCATTTTTAGATTTACTTGAGTTCCACTTTCGCGCCGGCTGCTTCAAATTTCTTTTTCATGTCTTCGGCTTCCTCTTTCTTGGCATTTTCTTTCACCATCTGAGGGGCGGCGGCCGCTGCGTCAACCAAGTCCTTGGCTTCCTTCAATCCTTTCTGGGTAATGTCCCTGACAACCTTGATCACTTCTATTTTTTTGTCCCCTACCAGAGTCAAAACAACGTTGAAGACGGATTTTTCTTCAACTTCCGGTGCGGCACCTGCTGCCGGAGCTGCGGCTACAACCACGGGGGCTGCCGCTGAAACGCCGAATTTCTTCTCCAAAATCTTCACCAAGTCCGCCAAATCCAAAACAGACATTTTTTCGATTTCGTCAACCAATTTCTTGAACTTCTCGGGAACTTCCACTTTTTCTTCCTTTTTTACTTCTTCTGTCATAATTTTGAATAGAATGAAAAATTATAAAGAAGAATAAGGTTCTGACGAAGTCAGGTTCTTAATTCTTCGCTATATTATTTCTTTATTATTGTTAATAAATACATCAGACCTTTAAGATTATATTTCAAAGAATAGACAAAGTTTGAAACTGGGGCATTTATGCTTCCGACTAATTTCGCCAATAATTCTTTTTTAGTCGGGAGCTGGGCAAAAGCGATCATTTCTTCGGCCATCTTGAATTTGTTTTCCAGATAACCGCCCAAAATCTTCAGATTTTCATATTCTTTGGATGACTGATAAACCGTTCTTGCGGGCAAGACCTCGTCCTTAAATCCGAAAACGAAGCCGACTTCAGTTTTAAAATCTTCTTCTTTAAAATCCAGTTTGTTTTCTTTGAAAACCAAATTGGCCAAAGTTTTCTTGACCACTTTCAAATTGGCGTCTATCAACTTTAATCTTTTTCTCAATTCGGAAATCTCTTTCACTTTCAAGCCAGAAATCCCGACCAAAACAATCGCTTTTGCTTTAGCGGTTTTGTCTCTCAAATCTTCCAGAATATTTTGTTTTTGCGCTTTAGTTAAAGCCATGTCGGTAACAAAAAATCTGCGTTTTCCAGCAGACAAACATATCGAGGCTCAGCCTCAATATTGATTTTTTCCTCGGCAGGACTTATGAAATGCCTGCTGTCTGCGGATATTCTCCAGTTTATATTATCTTTAAAGGCCTGTCAACCCCTTCGATAAACTCAGGGTTGACGCTGAATTTATTGAAGCGTCAAGACCTCGGTAACTTTCATCGCGAATTCTTCGGCAGCTTCGGGGCCGGAACCGGTAATAATTCTGCCGTCCGCTACCACAAATTTTTCTTCGTAAATCGCCCCGTTATCCTCCAAAATTTTGACTGCGGATTTATCCATCGGGGTCGAATAAACCGTGGCCTTTTTCCCCTCCAGGGCTCCGGCCTTGGCTAAAATGGTCGGGGCGATGCAAATCCCGGCCAGAAGCTTGCCTTGAGAAACCGTGTCTTTTATCAGTTTATAAGAATCTTCGTTATCAAGATATTCAAGAGCGCCAGGGCCTCCGATAAAAACTACAGCATCGAAATCGGCAAGATTTATTTCGCTTATCAAGAGGTCGACTTGAGCCTGGCCGCCTTCGGCTCCGGAGGCTAGACCTTTCTGGGTGCTGGCGGTTTTAACGTCGGCGCCGGCAACATAAAGAATCTGCCTCGGCACAAAGTATTCTTCGTCGCGAAAATTCTTGAAGGCGATGACCATTACGACAGATTTTCCTTTTAAGGCGGTTTCCACGGAAAGTACGGAAGATCCGCTGGTGGAAGCAGAGACAGTGAAATCAGTATCAGTGGCAGTATCGGCAGCGGAAGAATCATTGATCCCCTCTTCCTGAAGCGGATTTCCTTTTTCTTTTATCAAATTCTGATAATTTAAAAATGTCCGATAACCGAGATATCCGACCAATGTCACTATAACAATTATTCCGATAATAATTAAGGGTTTTTTCATATACCGAGCCCCGCAACAGCGGGGCGAAGGTGAAGAAGAGGAGGAAGTCCTCTTCGCCATACCAAGTTTTTATTTCAGATATTTTGCCCGGGCGATATTGTGCTCTTCCAAAGTTCTGCTGAAAATCGTCTGGCCTTCCTCGGTCGAAAGATAATACCAATATTCGCTGTTCTCAGGATACACCGCGGATTCTATACTGACAATACCGGGATTGCAAATGGGGGCGGGGGGCAATCCCCTGTTTTCATAAGTCCACCTTTGAGAATCTACCTGCAGAGCCATGCCGATTTCCAGCCTCTTCCATAAAATTCCCGAAACCAAGTCTTTATCTTTTCTGGTTTTCACCTCTTTTTCGATCAAAGAAGCCATGGTTATTATTTCGGAAATTGTTTTATTCTGCCTTGCAATTTCTTCTTTCAATTCCCGGGTTATCTTTTTTTCGAAATTGTCACGCATGATTTCAACGATTTCTCCCGAGGCAGCGGTGTAAGAAAAATGATAAGTGTCTGGAAATAAAAATCCTTCCAGGGCGGGATCAATCGTTATGTTCAATTTTTCTTCTATCTGTTTTACCGTAAAACCTTCGGGGATGGTTACTATTTTTTTGGCGACGTCCCCCGAAGCGAACTTTTTTGCCATCTGATAAATGCTCATTGAAGGAGATAATCCGTATTTCCCCACCTGGAGCTTGTCGGAAACGCCGACGGTTAAAACGTATATCCGGAAAATCGGCGCAAATCTGATCAGGCCTTCTTTTTCCAGATTCAGGGCGATATCTCTCGAACCCTCTCCTTTTTCAATGTTAAAAATCAGTTCCTCTTTCAAGGATGAATTCTTCGGCAGAAAAATCTGCCAGGCGAAAAACGCGGCTATTAAAAATAAAATTATCCAAAGCAAATATTTTTTCATCGCTATTTAGTGATTAACGGAACGAAAACAAATCCCGGATATTCGATTTGGTCAAACTCCTCTTCGCTCTTTTTGGTGAAAAGCCAGATGGAAGAATCGATCGGGAGAACGACTCTGCCTCCGATTTTCAATTGCTCCAGCCAGGCCTGAGGCAGTTTGGCGGCCGAAGCCGAAGCTAAGATTTTATCGAAGGGAGCTTCTTTGGGGTATCCCTTTGAGCCGTCGGCACAGATGAATTCCACCCTTCCTTCTTTTACAAAACCGTATTTAGCGGCGTTTTTTTCTCCGAATTCCTTAAGCTCGGAAACCAGCTCTATGGCGATGACCTTTCCTAGCTCCCCGACTATTTCACCGAGAAGAGCCGAAGTCCAGCCGGAACCCGAACCGCC
>CAYYRI010000026.1:5343-6407 GCA_964474185.1 uncultured Candidatus Saccharibacteria bacterium
CAAGATTTTTTCACCCTCTTTTGGCGCCAGAAGTTCGAGCATAAACGCAACCACCAGGGGCTGCGAAATGGTCTGGCCAAAACCTATCGACAGGGCTTCGTTTAATTCGGCCAAATCCCGCATGTCTTCCGGCAAAAAATCCGCTCTTTTAATTTTTCGGAAGGCCGCAATTATGTCGGGCGTTTTCAGCCAGCCCTCTTTGATCAAATCATCTGTTAACGCCATTTCAGTCTGAGACGCTGCCAGAAGCCGACTTTATCAATGATTAAAATCCCGTCCAAATGATCAATTTCGTGCTGGAAAATCCTGGCCGGGAATCCCTTGATTTTCATCCGGATTTTATTTCCGTTAATATCCAAAGCTTCAATCTCCGCTTCTTTTGCTCTTTTTATTTTCAGGAAAAGACCGGGCAGACACAGACAGCCTTCCTCCATAATTTCCTGTTCTTTGCTTTTTGTTATAATTTCGGGATTAACAAAAACCACCGGCTCTTTTCTTGTGGTGAGCCCGTCGAATCCATCCGTTTGGACGACGATCAATCTTTTAAGCTCGCCCACCTGGGGAGCGGCGATGCCTACCCCTTCGCGGCTCTTCATGGTTTCCGTCATATCAGAAGCTAACTCCTTAATTTCAGAAGTTATTTCTTTCACTTCTTCGGACACTCTTCTTTTCAAAACCGGATCGGGATAATTTTTAATTTCAAGAATCATCGGATTAAAATCTGATGCCAGTCGTTATAAGAAAAAATTCCCTGGAAAATCATGCCTCCCAGAAAACCTACGGCAAAGGCGGAAAAAATGGGAGAAAATTTATATTTTCTATTCAGAAAAGGAAAAATAAAAAGCAGGAGAATGCCGGAAATCAGCCAGTGATGAAGATGAATTTGCAAATCTCCCAAATGCAAAAGAAGGGGGTCCATAAATCCTCCCTGGCCGGCTTGGGAACCGCCGAAAAAATTGCCGGTAAAATATCCTATTGAAGTGCCTGTGAAAAGTCCTAATATTGGCTGCATACCCAGTATATCAACCCCGTATAGCTCCTAAAGGATTATACGGGGCTACGCC
>CAYYRI010000027.1:0-2323 GCA_964474185.1 uncultured Candidatus Saccharibacteria bacterium
AAAGGCGGCTCTTTTTTAATTGAAATTACCTTAAAAATTAGATAAAATTAACCATCACTATGCAAAAGTCAGATTTTAAAAAAATAAATAATTATCTTTGGGAAGTGCCAAAAAGTTATGAAATATATTAACCTTAAAATGCCTGAACATTCTTATTTTTTCGGTTTTGCTCAAACAGATGGTAGTTTAACAAAATCTTCAAGAAATCGAGGGAAATTACAAATAGAGATAGGAGAAAAAGATTTGCACATATTAAGGTCTTTTAAGAAATTATTTCCTTTAATTTATTCTTCTATTAGAACCAGGGTTAGAGATACTAACTTTAAAAAGCATTACAGAAGTTATGTGCTGGCCATATTTAATATGCAATTCAGGGAAGAAATCAACGAATCAGGAATTCAATATGGTAAAAAATCAGAAAATAACTTTCCTCCTAATGGTCATTTTTGCGAAAGGGATTACATTAGAGGTTTATTAGACGGAGATGGTAGTATCGGAATGAGGCTTGGTAAGTATCCCTTCGTCAGTTTCACAGTAAAAAGCGAACGATTGAAAGATTATCTTCTTAATGTGATAGAAAAAATCACAAAAGAAAAGAAAAAATTGGATAGAAATCGAAGAGATAATATTTATAATATCATGCTTAATAGAGAAAAAGCGCAAAAATTTATTAACTACCTGTATTATTCGGGTTGTTTAACTCTTAAGAGAAAATTCAAAAAGGCTAAGGCAATACTGCTATGGGAAAGACCTAAGAGTTTAAAGAAGATTTTTCGGAATGAATGGCACAATTGGGAAGATAATTACGTATTAACTCATGCACTCGAAGAAAGTTGCAAGTATCTTAAAAGAACAGATAAAAGTGTAAAAATGAGACTTTGGCATCTTAAACATAAAAAAAATAACGCCAATGTTTTATGAGAAAAGAAGATTTTATCAAAATAAATGATTGGTTGTGGGAGATTCCTAAATCTTACAGAAATGATATGAGGGTTCCTGCGAGAGTTTATGCTTCAGAGAAGATACTCCAAGAAACAGAAGATGAAGCCTTAATTCAGTTAGTGAACACGACTACTTTGCCAGGAATTATGAAGTACGCTATTGCAATGCCTGATATTCACTCAGGCTATGGTCCTCCAATTGGTGGGGTGGGGGCGATAAAATTACCGGAAGGAGTAATTTCCCCCGGTTTTGTTGGGTATGACGAGAATTGCGGTGTCCGTTTATTGCTATCAGGACATACCGAAGAAGAAGTTAGTCCTTATTTAGACAGATTAACAACCGAGATACAAAAAGAAGTTCCTTCTGGTTTAGGCAAAGGGAGACAAACAAAGCTTTCTATTGAGCAAATTGATAGAATTTTGGAAGGAGGAGTGCCATATTTAGTTAAACAAGGCTATGGCGAAAACGAGGATATTGAGAATTGTGAAGAAAAAGGAAAAATGACTGAAGCCGATGCCTCTTGCGTTTCGAATCAAGCTAAGAATCGGGGGAGAGATCAGGTTGGGACTCTCGGGAGTGGAAATCATTTTTGCGAAGTGCAAAAAATAGAAGAGATTTTTGATGAAGAAACAGCTCAGGAATTTGGTTTATTTAAAGATCAAATCGTTGTTATGGTGCATACGGGGTCGAGAGGACTTGGTCACCAAAATTGTACGGATTATTTAAGAATAGTGGTGAATGCCATGTCTAAATATGGAATAAAGTTGCCGGACAGAGAATTGGCTTGTGTACCATTTAATGCGTCCGAGGGTCAAAGATTTTTTAGAGCAATGTCTGCTGCTTGTAACTACGCTTGGTCAAATAGACATATGATAACTCACTACGTCAGAAAAGCTTGGAAATCAATTTTAGGAGAAAAAGCAAATTTAAGATTACTTTATGACGTTGCTCACAATATTGCTAAAGTTGAGAATCACGAGGTTGATGGAGAAAAAATAAAATTAATTATCCACAGAAAAGGCGCAACAAGAGCTTTTCCGCCTAATCATTTTGAAATTCCAGAAAGATATAAAAAAACCGGGCAACCGGTAATTATCCCTGGCTCAATGGGGACAGCCTCTTATGTTTTAGTCGGAACCGAGAAATCAAAAGAAGCTTGGCACACTGTTTGCCACGGCGCAGGCAGGACAATGTCCCGGCATGCGGCAGTCAGAGCGATGTCCGGCGAGGAGGTGGTAAAAAATTTGGAATCAAAAGGTATTATTTGTAAATGTTGGTCTCTGCGGGGCATCGCCGAAGAGGCGCCCCAGGCCTATAAAGACGTTGACGAAGTGGTGGAAGTGGTGCATAATGCAGGATTGTCGAGAAAAGTGGCGAGATT
>CAYYRI010000027.1:2423-6243 GCA_964474185.1 uncultured Candidatus Saccharibacteria bacterium
ACGAAGTGGTGGAAGTGGTGCATAATGCAGGATTGTCGAGAAAAGTGGCGAGATTGACGCCTCTGGCAGTAATTAAAGGAGAGTAGTTAATGAAGAAAATGCCAAAATCTTTAAGAAAATACATCCGTGGAGAAAAAGCCCGAATCCGCCGGGATTTTTTCGGTTTCAAGAAGCAAAAAGAATTGATAGATGAGTTATACAAAAAATTTTTGAAACAACCCGTCGTAGAAAAAACAGAAAAGATAAAGAAAACTGTCCCGCTGTAAGCGGGACAGTTTTTAGCTTGTCCTGAAAACATTGAAGGATTAGAATAAAGTCATGCGTACAGGAATTGCCACAGTTCCTTTGGATTACGGTCGCTGTCCGCGCTGGTTGTTTGAAAGAATGGAGAGATTGGGCCGGGGCATTGCCATTGCCATTGTCGAGGAATTTGGGCCGGAAGAATTTTTAAAGAGGCTGTCGGATCCGGTCTGGTTCCAATCCTTGGGCTGCGTCATGGGTTTTGATTGGAATTCTTCGGGGTTAACGGTAACCACTCTCGGAGCCTTGAAAGCCGGTCTTTTTGAAATCCAAGACAGATTGGGCATTTACGTCTGCGGCGGCAAAAGAGAATCAAGGAAAACGCCGGAAGAAATAGAAGCCTACGGCATTTCCAGACAATTTTCTTTCGCTCCAAATTTGATTTATGCTTCCAAAATGACGGCAAAAGTGGATTCTTCTTTAATCCAATCGGGATACCAGATTTACCAGCATAATTTTCTTTTCACTAAATCCGGCAATTGGGTTGTAGTCCAGCAGGGAATGAATACCGGGAATCAAACTGCCAGGCGCTATCATTGGCTTTCTTCGATACTAATGAATAAAAAAAAGGATAAGCCTGATTTTATAGAAGAGCCGCATTCGGGGATTGCTTCGCAGATAAAAGGAAAACCGTTAAATTTAACGGCCAAAGAAAGCGACGGCAACAGGACTGTTTCCTTGGGACTGGTCAAGGAAGAGCCAAAGAAGTTTCTTAAAGATTTAGATTTAATCCAAACTAAAAGAGAAAAAAATATTACTTCCATGTCTCTTCCAAATAAAGAATTTTTTTGGCATCCCGTAGTCAAAGAAAAGTTTGATTTGAAAAGGCTGCAAAAGACCATTTTCGCCGTTAACGACCAAAAGCCGGAGGATTTTGAAAAAATGCTGTCCTTAAAGGGAGTGGGGCCGAAAACAATCAGGGCTTTGTCTTTGGTGGCGGAAATAATTTACGGCGCCAAGCCTTCTTATGAAGATCCGGCAAGGTATACTTTTTGCGTAGGAGGAAAGGATAATGTCCCGATGCCCATCGACAAAGGAGTCTATGATCGAGTTATAGAAATTATGGGAAAAGGGATTAAAAAAAGCGATATTTCTCTTCGCGAGAAAGCCGAAGCTCAAAGAAGGTTAAGCAACTTAACATGAAAAACTATTCTTCTAATCGTGCTCAAAAAGGAAAAACAGCTTATCGAACGCCAGATAGATTTATTTATAAACAAGTTTTAAAATCTGCCAAAGAAAAATGCCGAGTAAAGAAAAAATCTTAGAAAAATTGGCAAGCCAGATTAGAAAGTGCCGAAAATGTTCCCTTTGGCGGATGAGAAAAAACACTGTACCTGGCGAGGGACCTGCCAACGCGAAAATTATGGTAATAGGCATGGCTCCCGGGGTTCAAGAAGATAAAATAGGGAAGCCATTTGTAGGAAGAGCGGGTAAGTTTTTAAACGAATTATTTAAAATAGCCAAAATTGAAAGAGGAAAAATATTTATTACTTCACCTCTTAAATGTTTACCCCAGCCGCCACCGAATCGAAAGCCCACAAAAGAAGAAATCAAAGCTTGCCTACCATATTTAAAAAAACAAATCGAAATTATTAATCCTCAAAAGTTTATTTTACTTGGTGAAGTTGCTTTCTTGGTATTTTTCCCAGACGAGAAATTAAAAGATTTTCGAGGGAAATTTATTAAAAAAGGCGGCAAAAAATATTTTATCAGTTATCATCCTGCCGCAGGCATCAGGTTCCAGAAATTCAGGAAAATATTGGAAAAAGATTTCAGGAAGCTTTCCGGACGTTTTTAACCATGTAAGTGTCCTTCAGCTTATAACCTGATTTTCGGAAATAATCTCTCGCTCCGATTCCCGCGATTACGGAAATATTTTTTAAATTATATTCTTTCCCTGTTATTTTCTCCGCTTCTTTTATCAGTCTTTTCCCCAATCCTTTGTGTTGTGGCGAAATTAGGAGTGAAGTCGGGCTTTCTCCTATGGGATGGAGCTGGCCGTAAGTGTGAATTTCCCTGATTATCGCCTTATTTTCTGAGGAAATGCGTAAGCGCAATAAACTGTAAAGTTTGGTTCTGTTTTTATTTTCGAAACTTAGAAATATTTCTTTACCGTCCGAAGCCGAATAATCTTCCCGAAAAAGATAAATTTTTTCTTTAGGTGTATAACTTTCCTTTACTTCCCGACACCTGATGCATTTACACTTCCAAGCGCCAGCGAAGGAGGAAGAAGAAGATTTATCTTCTTCGCCCTGCTGATTTTTCTTTTTCATATCTTCCATTAATAATTGCCGCAAATTGGAAATTTTAGCGGGTCCCGAAACCACGCTTTTTGAAGGAATGTCCCTGGTTATCCTTTGGATCCTGATATAATAAGGGATTTCTTTTTTTATTGATTCAATCAGATTCATCAGTTGTTGTTTTGTATAGGGACGATATTCCCCCTTTTTCCATAATTTATATAAGGGGGCCTCTTTTAAAAGCGCGCAAGGATAAATTTTCAAAAGATCGGGCTGGAAGCGGGAATCGGAGAACAATTCTTTGAACATTTTTTCATCATGTTTCAAATCGGAACCCGGCAGATTTGGCATCATCTGGTATAAAACTTTAAATCCGGCATCTTTTAAAAGTTTTGTCGCCAAAATCGTTTCTTTGACCCCGTGTCCCCGAAAATTCAGTTTCAAGACGTTGTCATAAATCGACTGGACCCCCAATTCAACCATTGTAACCCCCAATTTTCTCATCCGTTGGATCTCTTTTGCGTTAATAAAATCGGGCCTCGTCTCAACTGATAATCCCACGACTCTGTGTTTTGTTTTTTCATTTAATCTTTGGGCCATTTTTAAATTTTTGCTGTTTTTTTTATTACATGCCTCAAAGCATCTTTTAATAAACCAATCTTGGTATCTTTTCGGATAAAAAGACCATGTTCCGCCGACCGTTCTCAGTTCTATTTTATCCGTCGGGTGGCCCTCCCATTCCAGCATTTCTATTCTTTTCCCGACCTGCAGATAAGGATCGTAGTTTAATCTTTTAGCCCTTTCCACTGCCGGTTCTCCGGAAACATAACTTTTGGGAATGCCTGATTCCTGCGGACAATAAAGGCATCGGCCGGGGCAGGGATAGGGCTTGGTTAAAACCGAAATATTTACGATTCCCGAGAGCGAACGGACGGGTCTGGTTTTGAGGAGCGACTCGACAGTAATCGATTTTTTGATCTTTCTCTTTTTTAATAATTCATGGTAAGTTTTCAGTAGAGCGATATTATTCGGGCAGGGGATTTTATGCTTTTTGGCCGTTTTTCTTTTGATTCCAGCCAAAACATCCCGATTTTTTACTTCGGATTTCGAAAGATATAAAATCATTGATTCTAAAGCGTTCATGGACAAAAAATACGCTGAATATTTATTGGAGAAAACTCGTCAAGATTATAATCAGATTGCCGATGATTTTTCAAGGACTAGAACTTACGTTTGGGAGGAGCTGGGTTTTTTCAGGGAATATGCGCTTCGGGGAGACA
>CAYYRI010000028.1:0-6168 GCA_964474185.1 uncultured Candidatus Saccharibacteria bacterium
AATGATGTCCCGAAAGAAAAAATTAGTTTTCGGAATTGTGTCAGTTCTGTTTATCGCCGATATTTTGGTTTTTTTGGCGGTTTACGATTTAAGCCGGCGGAATTTTCTTGAAGTTGATTTTTTTGACGTTGGGCAAGGCGACGCCACATTCATCCAAACTCCGGAAGGGCACCAGATTCTGATTGACGGGGGACCAGATTCCGCCATTCTGGAAAAATTAGGCGGAAGTTTGCCTCTTGGGGACAGAACTTTAGATCTGATTATTCTTACTCATCCGGAAAATGATCATCTGTTAGGCCTTATTGAAGTTTTAAAAAATTATGAAATTGGGAATATTTTATGGACGGGCATAGTCAGAGACACCGAAAATTACAAAGAATGGGAGAGACTGATCAAAAAAGAACAGAAAGAAGAAAAAGCTAACATATTTATTGCCAAGGCCGGCCAAAAAATATATTTATCGGAAAGGAATCCCGATCAGTATGTTGAAGTTTTATATCCTTTTGAGAGCTTGGAAGGGAAAAGTTTTAAAGACAGCAACAACACGTCCATCGTCAATAAATTGATTTTCGGGGAAAATTCTTTTTTGTTTCCGGGCGATATCTATAAATCAGCGGAAAAAGAAATTTTAGAAAAAGGGATCGATGTTGATTCGGACGTTTTAAAAATAAGCCACCACGGGAGCAAAACGTCGTCGGCCGAAGAATTTATCGCAAAGGTTTCGCCGGAAGTCGCCGTAATTTCCGCGGGCAAAGATAATAAATACGGCCACCCGAGTCCGGAAACCTTGGAAGCGCTGGAAAAATATGGTATAAACATTTTAAGAACCGACATCAATGGCGATATAAAAATAATTTCAAACGGACAGAATTTAACTATCAATCCATAACTTTATAAACATCCCACATCGGAGATGGGTCGGAAGAACCTTTCGGTTCTTCCGTATAGGAAAACAGTTGGGCTTTGCCCGCGTTAGAAACCGAGGGTTTCTAAAGAGCGAGCGTAAGCGAGCGACCCAATTAGGTATTACCACTATTATGCAATTTCCACTGTTCAAAACTAAAACCGCCTCAAATTTAAGATTCGACTTGAACAACCCCATGCAACGGGAAAAATATTTTCAGCTGAAATCGGGCGGAGAAATCAAAAAACTGAGAAAATATCTGAAAGAAGGAAATACCTTCGTCGCTTATTTGTTAGGGAAAAAAAATTCCGGGAAAGGAACTTATTCCAAAATGTTTTCCGAAATCGTTGATCCGGAAAGAATAGACCATTTTTCAATCGGAGACATGATCAGGAAGGTTGACAAGGAATTGAAGGACAAGAGCAAAAGAAAAGAGCTTATCAGGTTTTTGGAAAAAAATTACCGGGGATGGCTGTCCGTCAAACAATTGATTTTAACCCTGGAAAAGAGAAGCACGAAAACCTTGCTGCCGACGGAATTAATTTTAGCCCTGGTTAAAAAAGAAATCAGCGAGAGAGAAAAGAAAACTCTTTTTATCGACGGCTTCCCCAGAGATTTGGATCAGATAAATTTTACCCTGTTTTTCAGAGACCTGATCGGCTACCGGGACGACAGAGATCTCTTTATTCTGATTGACGTCCCGGAAAAAGTGATTGACGAGAGGATAAAATCAAGGCTGATTTGTCCGGCTTGCCAGACTTCAAGAAATTTTAAATTATTGCCGACTTCAAAAATCGGATACGATTCCAAGAAAAAAGAATTTTATTTGCTCTGCGATAATCCCCGTTGCAGGGAAGTCAGAATGGTCGGAAAGGAAGGGGACGATGCCGGAATCAAGCCCCTGAAAGAAAGGCTGAAAAAAGACGGAAAATTATTGGAGCAAGCCTTTTCCCTTTACGGGATTCCCAAGGTTTTTTTAAGAAATTCGGTGCCCCAGAATAAAGCCAAAGAATACCTCGATGATTATGAAATTACGCCGGAATATTATTACCAATGGGACGCCAAGAATAAAAAAGTGCGGGTTTTGGAAAAACCCTGGATAGTTTCAGATGACAAAGGGGTGCCTTCTTACAGCTTGCTTCCGCCTCCGGTGGTTGTTTCCCTTATCAAACAAATGGTAGATGCTTTGAATCTTTAAAAGGCGAAGAGGACGAAGTCCTCTTCTTCACCTCGCTTCCTACGGAAGCTCGGCATTTGACAGGGCTTTTTGTTAAGAGCTACAATAGAATTGGCTCTGCCCCGTTAGAAATATCAAGAATATTTGGCGGCGCCCCCTTGGAAGTTATGTAAAATTTGACAAACATAATTTCTAACGGGGCTCTGTTCCTTCTAGCTAATTCTGGTACAAAAGTTCTTTTAGGGAATCGGATATGCTCCGCTTCCTTGGAAGCGGGCTTGGATTCCCACCTTGAATTTTTTCCGATAAATTTTCTAGAAGAAAACAGGGCCATCAAAAAACTGCAGACAATTGCAGTTTTTTGATTGAGCGTTCATCAAAAGAGTCGGGATGCCGGGAATTGAACCCGGGCCACTACCACCCCAAGGTAGCGTACTACCGTTATACTACACCCCGATAATTACTTACCGAGTTTCTGAAAGAAGCGAGGTGGAAGATGAGATTTATCTCATCGCCCTTTTTTTGCCATTGCCTTGATGCACTTTGTGCAGGCCGAAACTCTTTCGCCCGAGCGTAGCGAAGGGTGAAGAAGAGATTTATCTCTTCGACTGCCAGAAGGTAATCTAACCCATTGCAAATTGGGATATTTCCTCGATTTTTTTGTAGGATTGTATTTTCCACGAAGTTTCTTCAACTTCCAGACCATTTGAGATGATTTGCCGCAAAGGGCGCATTGTTTTGCCATATACTGCGATTCTACTAAACTTTTTTAATTTTTACAAGTTTTTTCATTGTGTTATCATAAACAATATGGAATATTTATTTTTGATTTCAATTCTTATTTTTTCTGTTGTCATTCACGAAGTTTCTCACGGTACAATGGCAATGTATTTGGGCGACTCGACCGCCAAATATGCCGGTCGTCTTACTTTAAATCCATTGAAACATCTTGATCCAATCGGTTCAATTTTGGTTCCAGCCTTTCTAATTATTACTACCGGGATGGGTTTTGGTTGGGCGAAACCCGTACCGATCAACCCTCTGAATTTCCGGGACCAAAAATGGGGGAAGCTGAAGGTATCGATAGCCGGTCCCGCTTCAAATTTAATAATTGCTTTAATCTTCGGATTGGTCCTGAGATTTTTTCCGGTAATTTTTACCGTTTCCGGGCTGGGCTTGATGTTTTCTTACATTATTTACATAAATATACTTTTAGCTGTATTTAATTTAGTGCCCATTCCTCCTTTGGACGGTTCCCATATTCTTTTTACTTTTTTACCTCCCGGAACGGAAAACATAAAAATATTTTTAAACCAGTTCGGGTTTTTTATTTTGCTTTTTATTATCTTCTTTTTATTTCGCTGGTTATCTTTTATTGTAAACTGGATTTTCCTCCTAATTGTCGGTACGCCCATTACAGGTTGACATTATAAAATTTATTTGTTAAATTACAATTTGAGCAGGCTTCTGCTCAATTAATTTTTATCTATGTGTCCCACAATTCATCAATTAATTAAGAAGGGAAGAAAGAATCCCAAAAAAGCCCACAAAACACCGGCTCTGACTTTCGGTTTTAACGTTTTGAAAAACAGGCCTCAAAAATATTCTTCTCCGTTCAAGAGAGGAGTTTGTTTGAAAGTTTTTACCGTTACTCCCAAAAAACCGAACTCGGCACTGAGAAAAGTCGCCAGGGTCCGTTTGACCAACGGCATGGAGGTTACGGCTTACATCCCCGGAGAAGGCCACAATTTGCAGGAACACTCGATAGTTTTGATCAGGGGAGGAAGGGTAAAAGATTTGCCGGGAGTAAGATATCACATAATAAGAGGAATCTTGGATACCGGAGGCGTGGAGGGGAGAAAAAAGCAGAGAAGCGCTTACGGAGTCAAAAAAGAGAAAAAATAATTAATATATATGGCGAGAAAAAAACAGGAAAAAAGAATAATTCAACCGGATTTCGTTTACGACAACGTTGAGGTTGCCAAATTCATCAACCAGATAATGAGAGAAGGGAAAAAAACCATTGCCAGAAAAATCGTTTACGGGGCTTTTGAAATTATAAAAGAAAAAACAAAAAAAGATCCCCTGGAAGTTTTTGGAAAAGCCATGACCAATGCCGCTCCCGTGCTGGAAGTAAAACCGAAAAGAGTCGGAGGGGCGACCTATCAGGTGCCGAGAGAAGTAAGGGGCGAGAGGGGTATAACCTTGGCCACAAGATGGATAATCAAGGCCGCTAAATCCAAAAAAGGAAAACCGATGAGAGAGAAACTGGCCGAGGAGCTGATTTTGGCTTCGGAAAATGCGGGAACGGCGGTGAAAAAGAAAGAAGATACTCATCGAATGGCGGAAGCCAACAGGGCTTTCGCGCATTTTTCCTGGTAATCCCAATATGCCCAGATCTTATCCCATTGAAAAAGTCAGAGACATAGGAATTATCGCTCATATCTCAGCAGGTAAAACGACAACGAGTACCTGCATTTTGTATCACACGGGAAAAGTCCATAAAATCGGAACCTTGGAAAAAGGGACCACTCCTTTGGATTGGATGGTTCAGTCGCAAGAAAGGGCGATGACCATCATGGCTGCCGCCACCACCTGCTATTGGAAAGCTAACGGAGAAGATTTTCAGATAAATATAATTGATACTCCCGGCCACATTGATTTCACCGCCGAAGTCCAAAGATCTCTCAGAGTTCTTGACGGCGCAGTCGTCGTGTTCGACGGGGGAGCCGGAGTTCAGTCCCAATCGGAAACCGTTTGGCGCCAGGCGGATCAGTTTAAAGTGCCGAGAATTTGTTTTGTCAATAAAATGGACAAGATGGGCGCAAGTCTTGAAGTGAACTTGGATTCCATCACAAAAAGATTAACGTTAGACGCCATTCCCGTTCAGCTGCCGATAGGAGAAGAAGAAAATTTTTCCGGCGTAGTCGATCTGTTAAAAATGAAAGCAATAAGATTTGAAGGCAAGGAAGGAGAAATTATGAAAGAAGGAGAAATTCCGGAAGAGTTGAAAGAAAAGGCCAATATTTGGAGGAAAAGATTGGTGGAGAAAATTGCCGCCGAAGATCATGATCTTCTGGAAAAATATCTTGGAGGAGAAGAATTATCTCTGGAAGAATTGAGAAAAGGATTGAGAAAGGCGACGATTTCCAATAAATTATTCCCTGTTTTTTTCGGCTCTCTTTTTAAGAGAATAGGCGTTCAGCCGCTCATTGACGCCATAGTTTATTATTTGCCGAGTCCCGCCGATTTGCTTCCGGTAAAAGGCACGGATCCCAAAACGGGCGAAATTATTGAAAGAAAACCCTTGGATGAAGAGCCCCTTTCGGCTCTGGCTTTCAAGATTATGACGGATCCCTTTGTGGGAACTCTGACTTTTTTCCGGATTTATTCTGGTCATTTGGTCAGGGGTTCTTATGTTTTGAATTCGGTTACCGGAGAAAAAGAAAGAATCGGCAGAATATTAAGAATGCATGCCGACGAAAGGCAGGATTTGGAAGAAGGATTTGCCGGCGATATTTTATCAACGGTAGGCCTTAAAGATACGTCTACGGGCAATACTTTATGCGATGAAAATAGTCCCATAGTCCTGGAAAAAATAATATTTCCGGAACCGGTGATCGGAATCAAGGTTGAACCTAAAACAAAAGCCGACCAGGAAAAGATGGGCATAGCTCTGAAAAAATTAGCCGAAGAAGATCCCACCTTTAAAACAAAAAGCGATTTGGAAACCGGGGAGACCGTAATTTCGGGCATGGGAGAATTGCATTTGGAAATTATTGTAGACAGGATGAAAAGAGAATTTAATGTGGGCGTCAACGTCGGCAGGCCTCAGGTCGCTTATAAAGAAACCATCAAGGAGATGGCCGAAGCCGAAGGAAAATACATTCATCAATCCGGCGTCCGCGGTCAATACGGTCACGTTTGGCTGAAAGTTGAACCTCAAGAGCGGGGAAAAGGATTTGAATTTGTCAATGAAATTAAAGGAGGCACTATTCCCCAAGAATTCATTCCGGCGGTCGGAAAAGGAGTCAAAGAAGCGATGGACAAGGGGGTGGTGGCAGGTTACCCTCTGGTTGATATTTTG
>CAYYRI010000029.1:0-2643 GCA_964474185.1 uncultured Candidatus Saccharibacteria bacterium
TTTTGATTATTTTTCTATCGGCAAGAACATAAACTAAGGCAGGTAATTTATCATGGAATTTCTTTTTAAGGCTTTCTATATCCCAATAGATATTCAATCTTTTTTTCCTTCCCTGAACCCTAATCTTGTCTTTTCCAACTGAAAGTTTTAACCCTTGATTATTATATCGTCTACAGGAAAGAGTACTATGTAATTCTTTTGATCTTTGATTATTTCTTTTCGAATAACCGAAATTATCGAGCAATAGTCGATCACGATCCCCACCTTCTGGCAGTGGTTCTAATGTAAAAAGCGTAAGCATTGATGTTGCATCTCTCCGGTACGCTTTAAGTTCTGCGACATGGGATATATCGTGCAAAGGAATATTATTTTCTTTAATGCCAAGTAAATCTTCTAATGTCTTACCAATCCCAGTATCGCCAGCACGGTGGCTTTTGACAAAGCCCCGTTTTTTTATCTTTTGAAGTTCCTTTTTTAGATTTTTTAGGTCCATATTATTCACCTTACCCCCATTTTTGCCGAAATTCAACTTAAAAAAGCCCGGATATCGGGCCTTTGGCGATTAATTTTTCGCGGGGGCGTTCGATTTTGGGCAAAGATTTTAGGTTCATTTTATTTTAAATCTATTAAATAAGTACTTAGGAATGTTTCTATTGCTTGGACAGTATCTTTCTTTAATTTAGGATTACTTTGGGCTACCCAAACTGCAAAATTGTATAATTCTTGATTATCAACTCTTAACCATTTCTTGTTCTTATGAAGAAAAACAAATAAGGTTGTCATAGCAATTCTTTTATTACCATTCTGAAAAGGGTGATTTTTAATCATCAAATAAAAAAGAATCGCTGCCTTACCAACAATTCTTTTATAAAACGGTTTCCTTCCAAAATTTTGAAACGGTGTTGCAAGACAGCTTTCTAAAGTATTAGGATAACGAGTAGTAAAATCTGGGATTGGCTCACTATAAGTCATTAATTCTCTTGCTAAACTAAAAGCAATATATTCAACTTCTCCGATAGATAATGATTTTATCATGCAGCTCCAAGCAATTTTAATGTTTCACTATATTCTTCAATTATTTTTTTAATTGCTTTTTCAATCTCTAATTTTTCTTCTCTCTTTAATCCTTTTTCTAAAATGTCTCCTAAATATTTTTTATCAATAATAAAATCGTGTCCAACTTTTCTAGCCTTAATTTTTCCTGTTTTTATTCTTTTATATACAGCAATTCGACTAATACCTAAAATTTTTGCTAATTCAGTTGTAGATAGAAATTTTTTATCTTTCATAGATTTAAATTTATATGTTAACCACCATGTCTAGGTTAACATATGTTAACCAAATTGTCAATTTAGCCTTAGATCCACTTCTTCTTTCTTTCACAATACCCCTAATTTTGGGGAAACTCAATCCGTTCGGCGCGGCTCAGGACAAGCCCTAACGTCGTACAACATAGATTGTACGAACCATAAATAAAAAACACCGTTGGAGCACGGTGCATTTGGGGATTCATTTTTATCTCTTTTTCTTGTCGCTCCCTACCCGGCGGTTGTTATCAGGATTTATACCCCATTATGTCTATAAAACTGCACTGGCAGGGAGATTTTTTGCAGTCGTGGCAGTTTTCAGAAAACATCAAGGAAAGTTCCTCTGCCAGGTTTATCCCCGCCGAATTGAAAACGCCCATGAAACAGGAGAATAAATCGGCCGCCTCCAAAGCGATGTTTTCAAAGTCTGCGTCCCTGTGCTGGCCGAGATAAGTTAAGATGGCCTCGGAAAACTCTCCCAGTTCCTCGGCCAGATGGATGCCGGCGTCTTCCTGGCTCCGGCTTTCCGGCGGATATATTTTCTTGAACATATCCTGGAATTCCTCAAGGGTTTTGGGCCGCTTGTTTTCGTCTATAAAAACTTTTTGCCGTTCTTTTACGTGTTTTTCCTTGCAGCAGCAGGGACAGGAAGCGCAATAAGAACAAAGATAAGGAAACCTTTTCCAGATTTCCTCTTCTGTTTTTATATGAAGCTGATTCGCCAGAGACATAAACCAACTGAGAGAAATTAAAAGGTTGGTTTTGATTTTGTTCCGGCCGGATTTTCTGATGCCCTTTAATCCCCTCATGGCAAAACGCTGTATCTGCGTCAGCATGTCGCCGACGCAGAAATACCTGTCGTTATTCAGACCGTAAACTTCCCTGACGAAATCCTGGTATTTATTGATGGTGGTGTCTTTTTGAACTGAAGCCATAAAAATTTTGCGGATTTTCCTCTTTTATTCTGCCACTTTCGGGCGATTTTGTCCAACAAAAAAAGAGAGCCTATTTTTTCCTTTTGGATTCTAGCCCCCGGATCTGTTTTTCGTCAAAACCGAAATGATGGGCGACTTCGTGCCAGACGGTGTTCTTGACAATCTCCTTTATCTCTTCTTCCGAATGGGCGAGGTTTTCAATGGGTTCCTGGAAAATGGTGATTTTGTCGGGCAGCCGCATCCCGTATCCCCTGCCCCAGGCGGTTTTCGGAGTTCCCTGGTAAAGCCCCAAAAGAAAATTGCCGTATCTGATTCCGGTTTGTTTTAAATCATCCTCGGAGGGCCTGTCTTCAATGACGATGGCGACATTCTCCATTTTTTCCCTGATGGTTTCGGGCAGA
>CAYYRI010000029.1:2743-5272 GCA_964474185.1 uncultured Candidatus Saccharibacteria bacterium
TGGTTCATTTTTTTATTTCCGCTTTCAGCCAGCGGAATTTTCCGAACTGGTCTTTTTTAAAGATAAACTTAAATTTTTCTTTTTCCAGAATTTCCTTTATTTTCTTTTTCTGGAACGGGTCGAATTCCAAAAATATTTTACCGGTCGGCTTCAAATATTCTTTAACTTGGATAAAGAATTCTCTTATGCAATCCATACCGTCTTTACCCGCGAATAAAGAAACGTGCGGATCTTTTTCCAAAACTTCCTCTTGAACTTCCGAGATTCTATCCAGGGCGACGTAAGGAGGATTGGCGAAAATAAAACCGTATTTCTTTCCTTTCAGTTTTTCAAATAAGTTTGATTTGTAAATTTTGTATCTCTCTTTGCCGATATCGTTTAATTTTAAATTAATTTTTATTTTCCCGACTGCCTCCTCCGATATATCGATGAAGCTCACATTACTATTCTGTATATTTTTAAGAACAGCAATCCCTATACATCCTGTCCCGGCAAAGATATCCAAAACTTCTATTATCGAGTCGCAACGAGATGAAGAAGAGCGTCCGCTCTTCGCCTTCAATTCTTTTATTTCCTTCCCGACCCAAAATTCGGTTTCTATCCTCGGCTGGAAAACCTGATCTTTGTAATCAATTTTGCAATTTATGAATTTAATCCGTTTCATTTTAAATTATCTTAATTCTGACTCTTTTTCGCATATTTTGTCAAAAGAAGAACCCTGCACTTTTTAAACGAAAAGTGCAGGGTTTAGAGAACAACGATTCTGAAGAACTTGTATTCGGCCAAGTAGGGCTGAGAAAAAACATCCAGCTTCTCTACTTTGGCTTCCGAAGGGCCTTTTCTTGCCCACTCGATTATCTTATCGACTGCTTCCTCCATCCCTTCAAGAACGGCTTTGACCTGGCCGTCGCGGAGATTCATCACCGTGCCGCAAACGCCAAGATTATTGGCCATTTCCTCCATCTTGCTGCGAAAGCAAACGTTGTGGACTTTCCCCGAAATAAATATAGTTTTTCTTACTTTTCTTTCCATGTTTCAATCTCCTTCAGGCGAGTTGCAATTTCGAGGCTCTAACTCTTCTGGCTGCCAAAGGTATTTGAGCCGCTATAATCGACGGCGGCACCAAAACCTTCAACGCTTGAGGAATAACGGCGATTTTGAATTCTTTATCTGCGGGAATAATCTCGCCATCCATCTCGGCAATAAGAGGCTCTCTGGAAGAAACGGTAAATGAAACCAGCCGCGGCAAGGTTCCGTCAGGCAAAGTCACTACTTCCGGAAGACAAAGATGGGTTCCCTTGAAAGCCCGGATAATATTTACCAGTATTCTGAACCTATTTGTCTTTTTTATCCAGCAAACCTCCAAAAGCCCATCGCTCAAATCGGCTCCGGGATTCAGCCTGAATATTCCGCCGCAGGTGGAACCGTTTGTCACTGCAAACAGGCTCACTTCTCCTTCCATCAATCTCACGGGTTTTCCTAATTCCGAAACCTCAAGCTTCAGGTAAGGATACCTGATTTGGGCCAGCTCGCGAATCAAAGCAACCAGATAAAGCGCTTTCTTTGGCAGGAAAAACCATCTCTTTTTGAGAATTTTTTCGACGCACTCCACCACTTTGGTGTCGATGCCGCCGATGCCAAAAATGTTGATACAAATCCGGCCGTTTACCGTTATCAGATCAACCGCTTTCTTTTCGCCATAAATAAGCAAATCAAGAGCTTCCCTGATTTTTGCCGGGCTTCCGATTGCCCTGGCGAAATCATTGCCATGGCCCGCCTGAACCACCACTACCGGAATGTCAGAACCGGATAACCCGTTGGCTACTTCATTGACCGTTCCGTCTCCGCCGATAATGACAATCGCATCATATTTTTCTCTGATTGCTTTCTTTGCCAATTCGGCGCAGGTGTTGTCTCCCGATCTCTCGGTAAAGAACACGTCTAATTTTATTCCGGATTCTTCCGCTTTCTCCTCTTTCCATTTAATCAATTCTTTGTAGCACTTCATTCCCCGCCTCATGCCCGACCAGGGATTAAGGATGACCATCGCCCTTTCGATTTTCATTTCCTTTCACCTCCTCTTTTGCAAAACCTATTCAATTGTAAAAGAAGCTAAATATCGTATCTAATTTCAAACCCTTTAAATTCACCCAGGTAATCCTCCCAAAGGACATCCAGGGCCTCTATTTTAGCCCAAATCGGGCCTTTTCTCGCCCAATTAACCATTTCCTCAACATTTCCCTTGCCCCCCTCAAAAACCGCCTCTACGCGGCCGTCCCGAAGGTTTTTAACCCAACCGAAAACGCCAAGCTTCTCCGCTTTCCGCCTGGTGTTTTCCCGAAAAAAGACGCCCTGAACTTTCCCCGAAACAGAGATATGAGCCCTTGTTTTTTCCGTCGTCCCCTCCTTTACGACATTCTTTTTCTTCAAGAAATGGAACATCGGTCTTTGAAATTTATCTCAGAAGATTCGGCAGAACCTGCTGGGCAACGTAAAAGACGACAAAGACAAAAAGCAAGATTACCGCTA
>CAYYRI010000030.1:0-5138 GCA_964474185.1 uncultured Candidatus Saccharibacteria bacterium
TGTATTTGGATATCGTTTCCACCATATGAACGGGAATTCTGATGGTTCTCGCCTGGTCGGCAAGGGCGCGCGTTATCGCCTGGCGGATCCACCAGGTGGCGTAAGTTGAAAATTTATAACCTCTTCTCCAGTCAAATTTCTCCACCGCCCGGAACAATCCCAGATTTCCCTCCTGGATCAAATCCAACAAAGTCAGGTTCGGCGACCTGCCGACGTATCTTTTGGCGATGGAAACCACCAATCTGAGGTTTGCCTTGGCTAATCTTTTATTGGCCTCTTCGTCCCCTTTCTCGATTCTTTTGGCCAATTCTTTTTCTTCGGCGGCCGTTAAAAAAGAAACCTGGCCGATTTCTTTCAGATACATCTGGATGGGATCGATCCTGACGTCTTCCGCCGCCGATTTTTTCGGTTTTTCCTCTATGGTAAGAAGCTCACTGCTTTCTTTGATTTCAATTCCTTCTTTTTCCAAGTCTTCGTAGAGTTTTTCCAGGCCCTTGATGTCGTTTTCAATTTCCGGGAAAAAATAAAGAATCTCAGAGTACGTGACAAAACCTCTTTCTTTGCCCTTTTCCGTCAATTGTCGGATTTTCTCCGGCAGAAAAACTTTTTTGGGACGGCCGAGTTTCAGGGTTTTTTTCTTTTTTCTTTGGACATTCCTTCTTTTTTTCGGTCTTGCCTTCTGTTTTCTGCGAACGGATTTTTTCTTCCAGACAGCGGGCTTTTTCTTCGTCCCTTTTCTTTTAGCCGCCTTTTTGATTTTTTTGCGGAGGACTTTTTTTGTTTTTTTAGATTTTTTCTTGCGCATTTTTGATTAAAGAATTTAATTCCTGAGTTAATTTTTCGATTTTTTCCGAATCCTTTTCCTCTTCCGCTCTTTTGATTTCTTTAGAAATTCGGTCAACTTCGTTTTTAGTTTCCAGAGACTTGAGCTCCCTAAGACAGCATCGGATTTCGGACGCAATATCCTTTTCTTCAATATCCTCTATTTCCGACTTCAAAGCAAGACAGTTGAACAAAACTTCGGCTTCCTGGCTGAGTTTTTTGGGATCCAAGTCCTTATTCTCTTTCAGCTTGCCCAAGATTTCTCCGATTAAAGACGACAAGCCGGTTATCTCACATTCCCGGACAATTTCCAAATTTTGGGGAGATTTTAAAATTAAAATGATCAATCTTTCCTCCAGCAATTCCTTTCTTGATTTTGACGGAAGATCCGCAATTTCTTCGGGTTCCATCCCCAAGGCTTCCGAGTATTCGTCCAATTTTACCTTGTTTAACTCTTCTTCTACGTCTTCCTCTTTTATCCTTATTCTTTTGGCCAATTCACCGACCCAGTGGGATTGGACTATTTTGTTGGGAATCCTCTTTATCACGGGAAGCAGAATCTTGGATATTTCTCTTTTCCCCTCGGGATCGTCTTTGTTAAATTTGGAGAAAGTTGATTCGAAATAAAAATCCAAAACCGATTTCTTGTCGGTAATTATTTTTTCCCAATCTTTCGGATTCCGGGAAATGACGTCGGCCGGGTCTTTGCCCTCCGGCATGATAATCACTTTGACGTTGAATCCCTGATTTATCGCCAAATCTACGCCTCTTTTCGTCGCCGAATCTCCGGCCACGTCCATATCGAAGGCGGTCAGAAGATTGTCCGAATATCTTTTGATGATTTTCAACTGATAAGAAGTAAGGGCGGTTCCCGAAGTGGCGACGACGTTTTCAACCCCGGCCTGATGGGAAAGGATCACGTCGGTATAACCTTCGACCAAAACGCACTCTTCTTGCTTGCGGACGGCCATTTTCGCCCTGTCCAAGCCGTAAACAATCCTGCTTTTGTCGTAGAGTATGGTCTGGGGAGTATTAACGTATTTCGCTATCTCTTTTTTGTCTTTATCTTTGAAAACCCTTCCGCCGAAACCTACCACCTGGGAATTCAAATCAAAAATGGGGAAAATAATTCTGCCCCGGAATCTGTCGTAAAACGAACCCTGCTCGGAGGTGATGGACAAACCCGCTTTTTCAATTTCATTTTTCTGGTATCCCGATGAGTTTAAAAAATCGGACAGCCCCTGCCAGACGTCGGGAGCATAGCCTATCCTCCATTTTATGATGCTTTCTTCCGTGATTCCCCTCGAAAGAAGATATTTTTTGGCGGCTTCGCCGGTTTTGCTTTCCTGAAGCTGTTTTTCAAAAAATCTGGCGGCTAATTCGCAAATTTCATAAAGCTTTTGCCTTTCGGTTTGCCAGGCGACGTATTCCGGAGTTTGCCTTTTCAGTTCCACTCCCGATTTCTGGGCCAAAATCCGCAGGGCATCGCCGAATTCGACTCCTTCGATCTGCATCACGAATTTAAACATGTCTCCTCCGATTCCGCAATTTCCAACAACAAAATTTGTGGCCACATAAGAATGATCTTCGGCTATAGTCAAATTATAGACATCTCCTTTATATTCTTTTTTCTCAATGCTTTTAATTGGTGAAATCCAATATAATGTTTTATCTTTTTCGTAAAAACTGGAAAAGTTCAAAATGTGATTTTCTTGCCATAAAATTGTAAATGACTTTTTATGATGGACTCTTTTTTTATCTGTTCTTTCTTCTTGTATATTAAGAGTCGGCGCGATTCTGATCCTTAATAAAATATCTCTTAATTGTTCGGCTAAAACTAACGAAATAGTTGTAATGGCTTTAAATTTCCTTTCTTTTTTACATTTCGCAACCCTACCCCAATAACCGTCTCCCCTGAAAATTGCCTCTATGATTGTTTTTTGTTTTTCGAATGGTAAATACTGAAACTCAAAAGGGATGTGCTTATTTTCTGCGTGGAGACCGCAGAGATTTTCAAAAATATTTGATAGCTTTGAATTACAAGCAGAAACTTCAATGCCGGTTCTTTTCCCCTCTTTCCGAAAATGAATTCCCGCTTCTATATTAAATATATCTTTTAGTAATTTTTTAATTTCGTTAGCAAAATTTTTTTCGTGATTCCCTAGGCTAAATCTGATATAGGCGCGGTGATTACTGCCTTCGGCTATATAATACCCAATGAGTTTTAAAAACTTCTCGTCAGCCTTTATCTTGATTGGAATTTCAGTAATATCTGGACCAAAATTACTAATCTCTCTGTTGTAATAATCGTCTAAATTAATATATTCTATATCTTTAATCTCCTGATTAACTGGGAAAAGTAAATAATCATTTATCGAAAGTTGTCTAGCCGGTAATTTTTCTACTTTATAATTTAAGTAAAATCTTGGACAATATTTTTTATTACAACCATCTTGGCAAATTCTTGTTTGACGACTCTTATGAGGACAATTTTTTGTTTTTATAACAAAAACCTCGTGGTCTTCCGTAAGCGAAGTAATCTCATTAGATTTTCTGGTTTTAATATCTAAAACATTGCCTTCGTATGGCCTCCATAAGGTTCTTATTATGGGCATATACCTTCCCTTGTGAGTTAAAACATTAACGCCTACATGGAGGTCTTCAATTTTATGATAGCCTCTCTCTGTTTTGATCAAACTGCCTGGCAAAAAACACCCGAAACAATGCCAGATTTGACGAGAGGGTGAAACAAAAAAAGAAGGTTTTTTTTCGGAATGGAAAGGACAAACGGCCCGATAATTCGCTCCCGTTTTCTGGAGCTTGATGTAGCCGCTTATCACCTCAATGATATCCAGCCGATTTTTAATTTCGTCGATTGGCGAACTTATCATTAGAATTTTAAAATAATTATTGTTTATAACGGACGCCGATGAAAACGGAAACGCTGCCCACAATAAGCAAAAAAGTTGAAATCAGGGTGGTAATGTATTGATGGAAAATCGCCCCCAGAACGAAGTTTATGATTGCCGCCAGGAGAAAAGTGCCCATACCCCCCGAAATCAAGAAAGAACGGAGCCTGACGTATCTTTCCGAACTTTTAAATCCGTTAATCAGGAAAAAGAAAGTTATAAAAAGCAAAACAAGGGCGCCGATAATTCCGATGAACATGTTCATTGTTTCTCCTCTCGTGTCTTCCCAATAAACAAAAGGGGGACGGTAATAAGTTGCAGGAAGCCGGACATTGCTCAAATTGATTACAGTAATGGAAATGGCGGTTATAAACATCAATATGAGAAAACTTATTTCGGTTTTTTTCATTTTTAAGATGCTGAAAGGAAGAGCCCCTGCAAAACAAAGAGATAAAAAAGTAAAAAAGGGATAAAGGGCGAAAACCGCACTGATTTTTATGGGGTCCTTGAGAACCAATCCTGGAATCGCCAATATCCCCTCCATGATTATCAGCATCAGGAAAACGAGAAAAAAATAGCCGACATTTTTTTTCTTCGTTTCTTTAAAAGAAAGGTATAAACGCCAGCTGATAAAAATCAGGAAGGGCAAGACTATTAAATGAGAAATTGAAATAATCGGAATCATTTTTTATTGGTTATTTAATTCACTATTTTTCGTTCCAGTCCGTCCTTTTTCTTTTGGCGTCTTTTTGAGTGAATCCTCCGGGATACCTTTTCTTAAGTTTTTGAATATTCTCATTTAAAATTTCATCCAAATTCCAATCAAAATAATTGCAAATCATGGCTATATACCACAGCGTATCCCCAATATTTTCCCTTATGCCTTCTCTTTGATCGTTTTTATGAGAAAAGGGTTTTTTAATGCAGCTTGCCACGTCGCCGGCTTCCCCCGCCACGCCCAATCCCCACGTTAATATTTCTTTTTCTTTGTCCGAAAAGAGCTGGGCGGTATTTTTGCAAAGATTCTGATATTCTTTTACGTTTTTTATTTTATTCTCTTTAGCCATCTTGATAGATTTTTTTATCCAAATAATTTTTAATTATTTTTGCGCTGGGCGGAAATAAGGGCTTGGGCAAATTATTCAAATCAAACCATTCTCATCTGGTAATTTCATCGGGTTCCATTGTTTTCGGTTCGCCTTCAAAATCAACGCACAAAAACCCGATTGTGACAAAATGCTTATCCGGCACAAAGCCGTTGGAAACGCTTATTGGGCCGTTTAAATTCTTTATTTCAATTCCCGTTTCCTCCGACACCTCGCGAGCGGCCGCCTCTTTCAAACCTTCCTGAAAATGGAGTTTTCCGCCGGGCATAGTCCAAGTCCCCTCTCCGTGAAGCTCGCTGTC
>CAYYRI010000031.1:0-4117 GCA_964474185.1 uncultured Candidatus Saccharibacteria bacterium
ATATATTTTTTATATTCTTCATCTTCCCATTGTTTTTTTGCCCTCTCGCTTAACATTTTCTTCATTTCTGGAGTAGTCATTATCTTTTTAATTTTTTCTCGATAGGTTTTTGATTGGTGTATCTTTCTAACTTTCTCTTTAACATCGGCTCGGTGAATTGTTTTTTCAAGGAATTTTGTATGATAGAAAAAATGATCCATTTTTGGCATTCTAATTATATTTTCTGGATTATTATTGAGTTTATTAAAATCAACGTGATGAAGGGTATTCCCCTCTTCCTCTGAATAACTGTCATGCATTAGATTATATTTATCGGCCAAAAGATGAGTGAAAATCCATCTTTGCTCTTTTGGATCATAAATTAATTCATATCCTTTAATGGTTATTCTTTTTCCCATTCTTGAAAGCTGACGTTTTAACGGCATTAACGAGTCTTCTGTGGTAAGATTATGCGCTTTTTTATAAGAACCATCTCTGACCATAAATTTATGATCGGGAGTGCAAATTATCTCTTCCTTATTGTCTAAAATCACTTTAATAACGTCTGCTTTGCTTTTTGTTTTTCGGGGATTTTTAATCAATTCAATCCCAATTGAACCATTGCTTTTGATGGTATAACAATAGTTTCTTTTTCCTTCTTCGGTTTCTTTGATTAACTCTTTAAAGCTTAAATTTCTTCCATCGGCTAAAGCAACTTTCGTATCTCCCGCAAAGCAACCTCCGGCCGATTCTCCTTCAACAATATAAATCTCGGATTCTTCGGGTTTTTTCGTGGTGCAATCGGCGAGTTTGCCCGGCAGGGCCAATCCTTCCAAAATTCCTCTTCTCAAAACGGTTTCCCTGGCAACTTTTGCCGCTTTTCTGGCCTTGGAAGATAGAATGCATTTTTCAATAATTGCTCTGGCATCCTGAGGGTTTCTTTCAAGAAAATCAGCCAGGATTTCGGAAACCACCGCTTCCACCGCCGGTTTTACTTCGGGATTGCCCAACTTCGCTTTGGTTTGGCCTTCAAACTGGGGTTCTGCTAATTTTACCGAAACTACTCCGGTAAAACCCTCTCTCATGTCTTCACCGCCCAGATTTTCCTCATCTTCTTTTAAGAGGCCGTTCTTTTTAGCGTAATCGTTGAAAGTCCTGGTAATGGCGGTTCGAAAGCCGGTCAAATGGGTGCCCCCCTCTCCGGTATGAATATTGTTGGCAAATCCTTCTTCATAGCATTCGTATTCGTCGGTATACTGGAAAGCGGCTTCCACTAATATTCCTTCTTTTTCTCCCGAACCGTAAAAAATATTGGGATGCCTTTTTACTACCCCCTGAGTTAAGTATTTTACGTAAGAGGCCAACCCTCCTTCAAAATAAAAAGCGTGAGATTGCGCCGGTTTTTCTCTCTCGTCGACAAAATTGATTTTTATTCCCTTGGTCAGATACGCTTGCTGGCGCAAATGAGTCAAAATTTTCTTTACATCAAATTTAATTTCACCGAAAATTTCGGGATCCGGTTCAAAAATAATCGTAGTCCCCGTCTGTTTGCAGGCGCCAAATTTTGTCACCTTTGTTTTCACTTTTCCTTTGGAATATTCCTGAAAGAATTTTTGGCCTTGCCTACACACTTCCGCCCTTGTCCATATCGAAAGAGCGCAAACCACCGCAACTCCCACGCCGTGAAGACCGCCTGATATTTTATAAGCTTTGCTTCCGAATTTGGCTCCCTTGTGCAAAGTCGTCATTACCGTTTCCAGCGCCGATTTTTTCGTTTGGGGATGTTTTTCAACCGGAATGCCTCTCCCGTCATCCACGGTTTTCACTTTATTCCCGGACATAAGAACAACGTCTATGTTTTTAGCGTAGCCGGCCATCGCCTCGTCTATGCTGTTGTCAACGCATTCCCAAACCAAATGATGCAGGCCTTCGGGACCCGTGGAACCGATGTACATTCCCGGGCGTTTCCTGACGGGTTCCAATCCTTCCAAAACAAGAATGTCTTTAGCCGTATAATCCGATTCGGGTTTTTCGCTTTTTATTTTAGTTTTTTTAACCATTTTATTTTCTTACCTGCCATTCCGGCATTAATTCCAAAATTTTTATTATTTTGTTCTGGATTCCGTCTATTTCTTCCGAAGAGAGAGTTCCGGTTTTTGACTGAAAAATTATATGGAAAGCCAGATTCTTTTTACCCTGCGGCAGTTCTTCTCCTTCGTAAATATCGAACAGGTCGACGTCTCTGATCAAATCGCCGCCTGAATCGTAAATTTTATTTAAAACTTCTTCAACCTTGATAAATCTGGGCACCAGAACGGCGATGTCTCTTACGGCTGAAGGAAACCTGGAAATCGGCCTGTATTCGTGTTCTTCGGAGGCCAATTCGGATAATTTTTCAAAATCGATATCGAATAAAACAACTTTCCCTTGAATATCAAAATTATTGATGATTCGCGGAGAAACTTCTCCTAAAAACCCGATCTCTTTGCCGTCGGTTTTTATTTCGGCGCATTTCTGAGGATGCCAAATTGACAACTTGCTGTCTTCCGGCGTGGGCTTGTATTCATCGTACCAAACATCGCTTATTCCCAATTTATTCAGCAGGGAATCAATGACGCCCTTTGCCCGGAAGAACATGTCCCCCAGAAGAACTCCCGATAACATATTTTTCTCTCCTTCCGTTTTCTGGTTTTTGAAGATTTTCCCCAGTTCAAAAATACTGATCTCTTTCGTGCGTTTAAAATTTTTCTCGACATTTTTCAGCAAATTCGGAATCAAGCTTGTCCTTAAATTTTTTTGCTCTTGGCTCAGGGGATTATTCACTTCGATCAACTCCCCTTCTTTGTATCCGAATGATTTTGCCTCCCTTTCGCCGAAAAAAGAATAATTGTAAACTTCGGTGAAACCGGCTTCTTTCAAAATATCTTTCGCAACGTCCTTCCAGAAAACATCCAAATTTCTTTTGGAAGGAACCAGGGAAGATGTCGGAAAAACAGCTTCAATTTTATCATACCCATAGATTCTACCAACTTCCTCGATCAAATCTTCCGGCAAAGAAACGTCGAGCCTGCGGGTAGGGACTCCAACGTCTAAAATTTTTGACTTTTTGTGGGCGAAGAGGACTTCGGCCTCTTCTTCCCCCTCGTCCCGCTGTGGCGGGACTCGGTTTTTAATTTTGAAATCCAAACTTTCCAAAATATCCCTGATTTCTTTTTCCGGTATTTTAATTCCCAGCAAACTTTCAACGTAATCCAAATTCAGTCTGATTATTTTGGGAAAAACTTTCTTGGGATAGACATCAACCAGCCCCCGGGCAATTTTCCCGCCGGCAACTTTTTGAATCAAACTTGCGGCCCTGTCCAGAGCTGGCTCTGTTAAATTAGGGTCAATTCCGTGTTCAAATCTTAAAGAAGCGTCTGTTTTCAAATTTAATTTCTTTGAACCCTGGCGGATAATCTGAGAATTGAAATTGGCGGACTCGATTATCACCGTCTTTGTTTTTTTATCTATTTCGGGAAGCTTGCCCCCTTTTATGCCGGCTATAGCTACGGGTTTTTCAGCATCGGCGATCACCAAGATATCGGAATCCAGGTCGAATCTTTGTTCGTCCAAAGTGACAATTTTCTCTCTGTATTTTGCATATCTGACAATGATTTTTCCCCCTTTCATTTTTTCCCCGTCAAAAGCATGCAGAGGCTGGCCGGTTTCCAGCATGACGTAATTGGCTATGTCAACAATATTATTTATCGGCCTCAGCCCGCAAACGCTTAATCTGTCTCTCAACCATTTGGGAGAAGGGCCGACTTTGATGAAATTAACAACTCTTGCGCTGTAACGCGGACAGGCATTTTTATCTTTTACCTCCACCTGAATAAAATCTTTTGCGGGCGAAGAGGACTCCGTCCTCTTCTTCACCTTCGCTTCCGTGAACGGAAGCTCGGTTTTCAATTTTAAGATGGCGGCAATTTCACGAACGATACCCAAATGAGAAAAACAATCTCCGGCTCTGTTCGGCCTGACGTCGATATCCAAAGCAAAATCACCCTGTGCCCTTTTCACTTCTTCCACCTCGGCAAAATGCATCGTTAAGAGCTCTCCCAGTTTCCGGGGAGCGGGTAATTTTTTCTTAAAAAAAGAT
>CAYYRI010000032.1:0-3948 GCA_964474185.1 uncultured Candidatus Saccharibacteria bacterium
TATTTAGAGTATAACTATTTTTTCGGTTTTTCCTCTTATAAATACAACCATCGGCAACGATATATCCTAAAATATAACTCATTTCAGGAGTCCAATTTTTAAAGAAATCTGAATTAACTTTCTTTAAAATTCTTGATTTTGTCGATAAAATCATATAGTGCCGGGGGAGGGAGTCGAACCCTCATGAGCTTTCGCTCGACAGATTTTAAGTCTGTTTCGGCTACCATTACGACACCCCGGCAGGCACTTGAGGCCGGGGTGGGAATTGCACCCACGTATACTTCTTTTGCAGAGAAGCGCCTTAGCTACTTGGCTACCCGGCCATTGGCGATACTTAAATATTAAATTATTTTCCGCCGCTCTTCAATTCCTCTAAAATTTCTTCGATCCTTCCGGCTTCCGACGTTTCTTTCTCTTCCACAAACATAATTTTAGGCAGCGGTCTCATCCTGAGCCGCTTATTTAATTTCTGCTGGAGGAGATAGATCCGGTGATTTAAAATTTTTAAGACAATCTCTAATTTAATCCTCGGTATCGCGCTGACGTATATTTTCGCCTGTTTTAAGCCGACTGAAGTCTCGACTCTGGTTAAGGTTACCAAAACTCCCGGAGGAAATTCAATTTCTTTCAAGATAATCGGCCCTAATTCCCGTTTTATAAGTTGGTTTACGCGCTGGATGCGTTCGCTCACAAAATTACAATAAATTCTTTCTTTTTTCTTCTTTATAAAATAGTAAAACGTCCCCTTCTTCTATTTTTACGTCCCCTTCAAACAGTATTCCGCATTCTTCTCCCCTTGATATTAAATCCGCGTCTTTTTTATTTCTTTGAAGATTAATCAGCCTTCCGCTCCCGATTTTTTCTTCGGATCTCCAAACTTCGATTGAAGCTCCTTTCTGAATTTCTCCCTCCGTCACTCTTCCCCCGATAATCTGACGGTTCTTTTCCGCCAGGAATTTGGCCAAAACTTTCATTTTTCCCAAATCAGTCCTGACTTCTTCCGCCATGGTGAATCTTTCCATCAGCTTTCTGATTTCTTCCACCAAGGCATAAATTACTTCAAAAGTCATTATTTTTATTTTCTCCCTTTCCGATATTTTTTTAGCGACGGCATCGCTTTTTACCCGAAATCCCAAAATTATGGCCTTTCCTCCTGCCGCCAATTTCAGGTCGGATTCGTTGATATTCCCGACTTCCGATTTCAGAATCCTTAAAATAACTTTTTCCCGGGGAAGATTTATCAAAATCCCCTCGATGGCTTCAAGAGAGCCAACTACGTCGGCTTTTATGATTAAGTTCAGAATTCTCTGCCCTTCTGAAATTTCCAGGACTTCAGGAACTTTTTCTTCGGCAATTTTAAGATAATTCTGGGCGCTTTCCAAGTCGGCAAAAACCCTGAACTCCTCTCCGATCTTAGGAACCCGGTTGAAGCCGAAAACAATAACCGGGTCGGAAGGAAAAGCTTCTTTTATGGATTTTTTTTGGAAATCTTCCAAACTTTTTATTTTGGTGAAAGCCGAACGGGTACCAACAATTTCACCCGTCTTCAGGACCCCCAAGGTTAAAAGCAAAGTTGATGTCGGGCCCCGCAGATTGTCCAAATAAGACTCAATCACCACTCCTTCGGCCGGTTTTTGAAGATCGGTTTCCAATTTTTCCATTTCCGCCACCAACAATATCAATTCCAACAGCTCGGGAATTCCCTGGCCGGTTTTAGACGAAACTTCAACCGAAGGAATTTTCCCTCCCATTGATTCAACCAAAATTTCTTCTTTTACCAGCTCCCTTTTGACTTTTTCCGGATTGGCTTCGGGCCTGTCTATTTTATTCAAAGCAACGATCGGGGAAATTCCCGATTGCTTTATATGAAAAATGGCTTCTTTAGTTTGAGCCTGCACCCCCGCCCCGGCATCTATGATTAAGATGCCGATATCTGCCACTTTTGCCCCCCGGGAGCGCATTTGAGAAAAGGCCTCATGGCCCGGAGTATCAAGAAAAGTAATTTTTTTCCCTTGATATTCAATCTGGTAAGCCCCGATGTGCTGCGTAATGACGCCGCCGGGTTTTTCCTCAGTGAATTGAATTTTACGGATGGCCGACAATAAACTGGTCTTGCCATGATCAATATGACCCAATATTACAACAACGGGGGGCCGCGGTTGCAAATTATCTTGATTGTTTCGCTCAGGTTTTTTAACCATAAATAGATTTGAAATTCTAAATTCGAATATCGAAATTCGAAACAAATTCTAAATTATAAATTCGAATGTTTTAAACGTGTTTTGGATTTTGGTCATTTGATATTGTTTCGGATTTAGGATTTAGGATTTCGGATTTTCAGAGCCTCTGGCTCGTGATATTGCTTCTTTTTCTTCGCCAGATAAAGAATATTCCGAAATTCCTCCCTTTATCGGTTTCCCGTAAACCCTGTTTTCTTCCCTGGTATAAAGACTGGTGATCACTATGCCGTCGTCTTGCCCATCAAGCAAAGCCAAAGAAAAGCTTTGGTCGCTTCCAACTTCGGAAAAAGGGTTGAATCTTACCATCCCGACTTTTTGCAAAAACCAGCCGCTTTCTTTTTTGAAGCTTTTCAGCTCTTTGGAAAGTTTTTCGAAATTTTCTTCCAAATTTTTAAATTGAGATAAAATTTCTTTCAGGTCTTTCGGTTCTTTTTTTGATTTTTTTGAAAAAATTGACATATTTTTTACGCCGCGGAAGCGGGAGGATTCGAACCTCCGATGGCCTTTCAGCCATAGCAGTTTTCGGGACTGCCCCTTTCAACCGCTCAGGCACGCTTCCAAAATTTTTTGTGGAACGTACGAAATTGCTTTGGAATTTCTACGTTCCTACAACGTAAAAATCTTCGATTTTGTACGTTGTGGAACTTGTTAGAAAAAGTTAGAACTTTCTACCGAGAAAATCCCGACGCCGATTTCTAAAAATTACGCTCGGGCGGGCAAAAAGGAAGGGGGTTGGGGGAAAGGAATTTTTGCCCGCCCTCGCTTTTCCGCCGCTTCTTTTTTCGCCGCCGCAATTTTTCGTGCCAGTGAAACTGGCGCGCCAGTGTTTCGTTAGTAATTATATTTTCTCTAAATCAATCCCCCTTCTTTTCTTCGCTTGGAAAATACGCCTTTGTTCTCTATTGCCGCCCTCCATAATATTGTGCTCTTGAGTTTCGGGTATAAAATCTATTTCTTGAACTGACGGAACTCTAAATGAAAAGGCGGTTTTACCATCGGCGTTAGTAACAGCAAAATCACCAAGGCCAATTATATCCATTCCTATTAAAAGTTGGGGTTGCTTATCGTCGGACACATTGTCATCGGGAATAAGCTGTACTTCGGTCACCCTTACATAAGGAACTATTACCTTGTTGGGTAATATAATATTAACGAGATAAGTATTATTTGAAGACTTTCCACCGGCATGTCTCGTTTCTCGCATTCCCGTGGGTTGTAATCTTAAATCATCTACAACCCTTTTTGTTATTGCAGAGTGTGTTGCGCCAGTATCCCATATTGCGAGATATTCTTTCAATTCGATATTTTGAGTTTTTATTTCTTCTGGGATAACAGGCAAACACACACTTACCATGTTGGATAGTACGCGAGCTAGGCCATTATAACGGCTAGTAAAAGCGTGGTGTTGCATAAAGTCAAGGAAGCGCTACCCGAGAGTGAAAAGTTTGGGTGTAGCTTTCTTGACCGGGAAGACATCGTTGAATTAAAAAATTTCCGAGCTCAAATTTCTTCTTAGCCTCTGTGTACGCCTCTATTTCTGTATCATAAACGCCCTGTATCTGTTGGTCCCGGATAACGATAAATTTTCCCTTATATTTCTCTACAAGTTCGTTCTGGTGGGATTTAAAATATTCGAGTTGTTTTTGGAGATAGTCGTTTGTCATATTTAGGATACTATCATATTTAAAATGGTTTGACAATATAATGA
>CAYYRI010000033.1:0-3271 GCA_964474185.1 uncultured Candidatus Saccharibacteria bacterium
CACTACGTGATATTATCCCGCTTCTAGCGGGGTGTCGAAGATGATATACGGGGCACGGACAGTAAATTAGGCGGTTTTCAGTTTTTCAATAGCTTCACTCAATATCTGGCAGTAAAGATTAAGGCCCACCGCGTTAACGTTTCCCGACTGTTCTTTGCCTAAAATATTTCCCGCTCCCCTGATCTCTAAATCTTTCAGAGCGATTTTATATCCGGAACCCAATTCCTCGGCTTCTTTCAGAGCATCCAATCTTGTCTCAGCTTTTTCGGAAAGGTGAGAACCATAAAGAAAAAAAGCCGAGGCTTGAATATGAGATCTGCCGATTCTTCCTCTGATCTGATAAGCTTCGGCCAATCCTAATCTGCTGGAATCGTCAACGATTAGAGTATTGACGTTCGGCAAGTCCAAGCCGTTTTCAATGATGGTAGTGGCGATCAAAACGTCGATTGATTTTTTTTGGAAATCGGTCATTACTTTTACTATTTCTTTTTCGTTTAATCTTCCGTGAGCGATGCCGAATTTGACAGCGGGGATTAATTTCTCCAGAAAGTTTTTGACGGTCCCGATTGTTTCAACCCGGTTATGCAGGTAATAAACCTGTCCTTTCCGGGAAATTTCATTCTTGATTGCCGACTTCACGGTTTTTTCAGAAAAAGGCAGAATAAAAGTTTTAACTGCCAACCTTCCGACGGGCGGAGTTTGGATCAGACTGATATTTTTTAAAGAAGACAGGGCTAAATATAGGGTCCGGGGAATCGGCGTGGCCGAAAGCGATAAAACGTCCAAAGACGTTCTTATATTTTTCAGTTTTTCTTTTTGGCGTACGCCGAATCTCTGTTCGTCATCGATTACCAAAAGGCCTAAATTTTTAAATTCCACGTCGGAAGATAAAATTCGGTGGGTTCCGATAACAACGTCGATTGAACCCTTTTTTAAATTCTCAATTATCTCTTTCTGTTCTTTTTTTGTTTGCAGTCTGGACAGAATCGCAATTTTAATCGGGAAGTTTTTCAGTCTTTCCTTGAAATTCTGGAAATGCTGATTGGCCAAAATGGTGGTCGGGCAGATCATCGCCACTTGATAATTAGAGCCCACAGCTTTTATTATTGTCCTTAAAGCGACTTCGGTTTTGCCGAAGCCCACGTCGCCGCAGACGATTCTGTCCATGGGCTCTTGTTTTTCCAAATCTCTTTTGATTTCTTCGATGGTCTGAATTTGATCCGGAGTTTCTTCGTATTTAAAACTGTTTGCCAGCTGAAAATCAAGTTCGTTATTCTGTAAATAAGGAGTTCTGGCGGCAATTTCTCTTTTGGCATAAATTTCCAAAAGTTCTCCGGCTAATTTTTCCGCTTCCATTTTAACTTTTCTTTTTGTTCTTTGCCAAATGGCGCTGCCCAGTCTTGAAATCTTTGGCGAGACGAAACCAACGTATCTCGAAAGTTTTCTTTCCAGCCCAAGGGGTACGTATAATTTATCGCCCGTTGCGTAATCTAACTGATAATATTGTTGGTCGTTGATTGTTAATTGCAGGTTATATATCCCGATTCCATGGTCCAGATGGACCAAATAATCCCCGGATTTCAACCCTTTCAGGTCGGAAAATAATTTTTGGGATTTCAGCCTTTTTTTTAAAATTTCTTTCTGGATTTTTTCATCTTCGACTTCTATCGGAAGCTTTTCAATATCTTCAATTTTGTTTCCCAAAAGTTCAAAACGAACGGCATAATTTAAGTTTATCGGGAAAACATTGATGGCTCCTCCTCTTTGGGAAAATTCTCCGGGCTCCTGAACATCCAATACCTTTTCATAACCCATCTCATCCAGCTTTCTTAAAGTTTCCGACAAATGAAGCCTCTGATTTTTCTCCAGATACAGAGTATTGTCTTCAAAAAATGTCTGAGTTTTTCTCGCTTCCATAATCTGCGTAAAATTCTCCTCAAACCATAAAACAGATTTTTCCAAAAAATAAGGAGTAATTCCTACAATAAGAATTTTGTTTAGGTTGTTTTTTATTTGTTGTTTCATTTTTGAAAAATCTGTTTTAAAGAAGGGGGTCGGGGAAAAACATTGTTTCCCCGTGTAGGAAAACAGGCTTTAGCCGAAGGCTAAAACGTTAGAAACAGAGAGGTGTCTAAGGAGTGGAGCGAAGCGGAACGACAAGATGCCCCTTTTCTAAAAAGTAGGGGGTGATTGAACAGATTAAAACCTTATCAATGAAGCTTATCCTTGACAAATCAATATAAAAATATTATAATATATGATATTGCGCTCTCCGGTCTATCTGCGAGTGCATAAATCCAGGCAATCCCTCCTTAATAGCTTGGATGGCTCAAAGTTAGAGTTTTGGAAGTTTTCTTCTCTGAATTCTAGCGCTCGCAGGTAGGCCGGAGAGCAAAATAATTACAACAGAATAAGGAGGAAATATGTGGGAAGTAAAAGACTTTAAGGGCACTCTTCCGCTGGGATTTCGCCTAATGAACGACGAAGACTTCGTTGTCCTTTTTTTCAAGGACAAAGAAGTCGCGCGCTTCTATCATAGCGCCGATCCCAAAGAAATAGAGAAAGCGGCGGAACAGTATCTCCAGGGGCTTCAATTAGTTTCTTGAGGCCGGCACCGGGGTTTAGACGTTCTAATCGTCCCCCGGTTTTTAATTATTAAATTCATTCATTGCCTTTCCCAATCCTTCTTTTAAAACTATCTCAATCGCAAAAACAGTTTTTTGGATAACTTCTTTTACAATTTTTTCTTCCTTCTTGTTAAATTTTTGGAGAACAAAGTTTTCCGGATTTTTCGGTTTTCCCGGTCGGGGCTGGATTCCAATTCTGAATCTGATAAAATTTTCCGTCTTCAATTCTTTTATTATCGATTCCACTCCTTTGTGGCCGGCGGAGCCGCGATTCCTCACAATTCTTATTTTTTCCAAGGGAAGGTCGATATCGTCGTGTATGACAATCAAATCTCCGGGCTTTATTTTATATTTGTCAATCAGGGGCTTTACCGCCTTCCCTGATTCATTCATAAAAGTATTTGGTTTGACCAAGATAACGTTTTTCAAACCTAAAACCTCCAATTCATCAATTGCCCGAGTCCCGACATTGTGTCTGGTTTTTTCGTATTTTTTACCGGGATTACCCAGCCCCACAATCAAAATCATATACCAAGTTTTTTATGAAATAAAAAACGAAGGTGAAGATGAAGCAACTGCTTCATCGCCTGATTGTTTTATTGTATCACAATCTCTTGCCCCGTATATCATCTTCGACACCCCGC